>CAIMEA010000126.1 GCA_903839845.1 uncultured Hyphomicrobiales bacterium | reverse complement strand
GTCGTGCGCTACCCGGTGCAGGGCGAGCCAGGCAATGACGGCTCGAGCCTGCAAGGCTGACATCATGATATCCCGCTCACTTATCGTCGCGGAAGCGCGCGACTGGATTGGCACGCCCTATCGGCATCAAGCCTCGCTCAAGGGCGTCGGCTGCGATTGTCTCGGTCTAGTGCGCGGCGTCTGGCGCGGTGTGATAGGCGCCGAGCCGGAGCGTGCACCGGCTTACGCGCCGGACTGGGCGGAAGCCGGCGGCGTCGAGGCTTTAGCGGACGCGGCCGCGCGGCATCTTGTGGCCATCGAGCGCGATGCGTTCGGCGATGGCGACGTGCTGTTGTTTCGCTGGCGCGCTGGTCTGCCGGCCAAGCACGCGGCCATCGTCACGGCGGCGGATAAAATCGTGCATGCGCATGACGGCGCCGCGGTCGCCGAAGTGGCGCTCGCGCCGTGGTGGCGCAGGCGCATCGCTTACGCGTTCCGGTTTCCAGGGATCGAAGATTGAGCTTCTATTTGCCGGCTTGCGGCGGCGGGTCGGTACAGACGACCTCCTGCGGCTGGCAGGCAATGGCGATATTGGAGCAGCCGTTCAGCGTGCAGAAGACGCAGCGGTCGGTCCATTGCCGGCAATTCGGATTGCGCGTGCCGTAGGTGAGGACCGAATAGCCCGGCGTTGTCGGTGACGCGGCGATGGCGGGCTGGTCGAATTCGGCGGCTAAAACGCGCCCGCAATAAAGCGAAACGACGATAGCGGCCGCGACGATCGCCACGCATCTTTTCTCTGTCGTCGATTCCGACATCGGCCCTCGTCCGTCGCGCCGATCATCCGGCGAGCGTCTCAACGTTCGCCCCCATTATAAACGCAGTATTGAGCCATGGCAGCCCTTCTTCTATCAGCCGGCGGCGCAGCGCTGGGCAAATCGCTGTTCGGGCCGAGCGGCGCGATCATCGGGCGCATCGTCGGCGCGGTCGCCGGCAACGCTATCGACCAGGCCCTGTTCGGTTCGCGGCGCGAACGCTCGGTGGAAGGGCCGCGGCTTGCCGATTTGACGGTAATGGCCTCCACGGACGGCGCGCCGATCCCGCGGCTTTACGGCCGGGCGCGGTTAGCCGGGCAGTTGATCTGGGCGACCAACCTTCAGGAAGTTGTCAGTACGTCGAGCGAGACCAGCGGCGGCAAAAGCACCGGCGGCGGCTCATCCGTGACGACGACGACCACGACCTATTCCTACTTCGCCAATCTGGCGGTTGGTCTGTGCGAAGGGCCGATCGGCGCGGTGCGCCGCGTCTGGGCCGACGGCAAGCCGCTCGATTTGTCGGGCCTGACTGTGCGGACTTACACCGGCGACGAGGCGCAGACGCCAGATCCGTTGATTGTCGCCAAGGAAGGCCAGGCGCCGGCCTATCGCGGGTTGGCTTATGTCGTGTTCGAGCGGCTGCCGCTCGCCGCTTTCGGCAACCGCATTCCGCAATTGTCGTTCGAGGTGGTGCGGCCGGTCGGCCGCCTTGAGCAAATGACGCGCGCGGTGACATTGATTCCCGGCACGACCGAATTCGGTTACGTGCCGGGGACAGTCGTCCAGGTGCTCGGTCCTGGACAATCGGGGCCGGAAAACCGGCATGTTACTTTCGCCGCATCCGACGTGATCGCCTCGCTCGATGAATTGCAGGCGGTCGCGCCCAATATCGAGCGCGTTGCGGTTGTTGTCGCCTGGTTCGGCGACGATCTGCGTTGCGGTCATTGCCGCGTGCGGCCGGGCATCGACAGCGCGGTGAAGACGACCTACGGCGCGACATGGAATGTCGCCGGCGTCGATCGCGCTGGGGCCTATTTGGTCTCGACCATCGACGGCCGCGCCGCCTTCGGCGGCACGCCGTCCGATCAAAGTGTCGTCGATCTCATCGGCGAACTGAAAGCCCGCGGATTGAAGGTGACGCTCTATCCGTTCCTGATGATGGATATTCCTCAGGGCAATAGCTTGAGCGATCCCTATACCGGCTCAGGCTCGCAGCCGGTCTATCCGTGGCGCGGCCGCATCACCTGCGATCCGGCGCCAGGCCGGACGGGCACGCCGGACGGGACGGCGGGCGCGGCGACGCAGATCAACGCATTTTTCAGCGGCGGCGCGGATGCATGGAATTACCGCGGCATGATTTTGCATTACGCGGCGCTGGCGCAAAGCGCTGGCGGCGTCGATGCGTTTCTCATCGGTTCGGAGCTGCGCGCGCTGACGCGCGTGCGCTCGGCATCCGGTGTCTATCCGGCGGTCAATGCATTGGTCAGTCTGGCGGCGGATGTGAAGGCGATCGTCGGCAGCGGTACAAACGTCACCTACGGCGCCGACTGGACCGAATACGGCGCGCATGTCGTCGACAGCGACGCGCATGAGGTGCGTTTCCCGCTCGATCCGTTATGGGCGTCATCGGCCATCGATTGTATCGGCATTGACTATTATGCGCCCCTGTCGGACTGGCGCGATGACGCCAATGCGCTTGATCGCGCGCTCAGCGACAGTCCTTATCGTCGGGATTATCTCGCCGCGCATCTTAACAGCGGCGAAGCCTATGACTGGTATTACGCCGACGATGCGGCGCGCTCGGCGCAAACGCGCAGCGCCATTACCGATGGCCTGGGCAAGCCCTGGATGTTTCGGCAGAAGGATCTGTGGAATTTCTGGACGCACAATCATTATGAGCGCGTCGGCGGCGTCGAACTGGGTAGCCCGACCGCCTGGGTGCCGCAGAGCAAACCGATCTGGCTGACCGAGCTGGGCTGTCCGGCGGTCG
The DNA here is from genome assembly GCA_903839845.1 of uncultured Hyphomicrobiales bacterium. Taxonomy (GTDB): domain Bacteria; phylum Pseudomonadota; class Alphaproteobacteria; order Rhizobiales; family Xanthobacteraceae; genus Pseudolabrys. The sequence continues at coordinate 40,860 of CAIMEA010000126.1, read as the reverse complement.
ACAAGGGCGCCAATCAACCGAGCACGTTTCCCGATCCGAAATCGTCGGAAGCGGGTCTGCCGCATTTCTCGACCGGCAAGCGCGACGATCTCATCCAGCGGCGGTTTCTCGAAGCGGTGCTGGGGGCGTTCGATCCGGATTTTGGCGCGGCGGCACTCAATCCGGTTTCGACCGTTTATGGCGGCCGGATGATCGCTGCCGACGCGATTCATCTGTGGACCTGGGACGCGCGGCCCTATCCGGTGTTTCCCGCGGCGAGCGACGTTTGGAGCGACGCGGCCAACTGGGAGACCGGGCACTGGCTGACCGGACGGCTCGGTAGCGCGCCGCTCGACGGGCTGGTGTCGGCGATCCTTGCCGATAACGATTTCACCGACGCCAATACCGACGACCTCGGCGAGGGGCCGGACGGCTACGTCGTCGACCGGCCGATGGCGCCGCGCGGCATGCTCGATCCGTTGGCGCTCGCCTTCACCTTCGACGCCATCGAACAGGATGGGAGCTTGCGCATTCGTCAGCGCGGCGGCGCGCCGGTGGTCGAACTTGAGGAGGACGATCTGGTGCTGCCCGAAGACGCCGCGCCGGCGCGGCTGACGCGCGCGCAGGAGAGCGACCTGCCGCGCGAAGTGTCCATTGGTTACACGGAAATCGCCACCGATTACCAGCGCGCCACCGCGACATCGCGGCGGCTGGTCGGACTGTCGACGCGCCGCGCGCATGCCGACATCGCCATAGTCAGCGGGGACGTGCGGGTCGAACGGCGCACCGAAACCTGGCTGCAGGATCTGTGGGCCGGCCGCGAGAGCGCCGACTTCGCGCTGCCGCCGAGCCGGCTGTCACTAGCGCCCGGCGACGTTGCCGGTCTGACCGTCAATGGCCGGCGGCGGCTGATCGAGATCTCGGAAATATCCGACGCGGAAACGCCGGCGATAAAGGCGCGCTCGATCGATCCGGAAGTGTTCAATGTTAGCGTCGCGGCGCCGCGCCGCCGGACCGCGAGCGTTCCCGCGGCGATTGGCCCGGCGCACGCATTGCTGCTCGATCTGCCGGCTTTGAACGCTGAACAGCCGACGCCGCTGGCGCGTCTGGCGGTGTTCGCCGATCCATGGCCGGGCACGGTGGCCGTATGGGCGTCGAGCGACGGTACAAGCTATAGCCGTGCCGCGCTGGCGCAAGCGCCGGCGACAGTCGGCGAAACGCTCGACGCATTGCCGGCTGGGCCGACCGGGCGCTGGCAACCGGCAAGCTTTCGCGTCAAGCTTTATGGCGGCGCATTGACGTCGGCGTCGGACGCAGCCGTGCTTGCGGGCGCCAATGTCGCGGCGGTGCGCAATGCCGACGGCGCCTGGGAGATTATCCAGTTCGCTAACGCCGTGTTGACCGGCGAGCGTGAATATACATTGTCGCGACTGCTGCGCGGCCAGGCTGGCAGCGAATGGGCAATTTCATCCACCCTCGCTGCCGGCAGCGCTTTCGTTATTCTCGATCAGCAGGTCATTACAATCGCGAGCGGCATCGCGGCGCTGGAGCGGACGCTGCCGCTGCGCGTCGTCGCGGCAGGCCGCGATATTGGCGACGCCTCGGCGCTGGCGCTGGAGGCGACGCCGCACGCCACCGCGTTGCGGCCGCTGGCGCCCGTTCACGTGAAGGCCGTGCGCGATGGCAGCGGCGTGACGCTATCCTGGGTCAGGCGCACGCGCATTGACGGCGACAGTTGGACCGGTGAGGTGCCGCTTGGCGAGGACAGCGAACGCTACGAAATCGATATTCTGTCCGGCACGACGGTGCTGCGCACCCTGAGCGCAACGGCGCCGTCGGTGCTGTATCCGGCGGCCAACGAGATTGCCGACTTCGGCGTGGCGCAGACAAGCCTGAGCCTGCGCGTCGTGCAATTGTCGGCGACGGTCGGGCGCGGCTTTGTGACGGAAAAGGTTGTGATTGTCTGACGCGTCAGGTGACCTTCCTGCCGTTCACGCGCGTCGCCGATCTGGGGTCGTCGTGGTCGCGCCGCCACGTCGGATGATTGAAGTGCAGTACATGGTCGGCATTGTATGAGGCCACCGCGCGGTCGAGGGTGATGGTGCCAATCCGCCGCCAGTTGCGGAAGGTCCAGCGCAAGCGCACCTGCGGGCCATGGCTTTCGCCGTCGTCGGTGACCTCGATGTTGAAAACCAGTTTGCGCTTGGGCGCCGGGTCGCCGCGATCGTAAATCTGCGCCATGACTTCGTCGCGAAAATCGAGGCGGTCACCCGGAATACGCGGCTGGTCGGCGGCGACAAGCAAGCGCATGAATTGCGGCGCGCTTGTATGCTGGTCAGCCGGCTTGCCGAGTTCGGCGATCGGGTAAAGCTGTCGCACAGCCGGCATTTTATCGATGGCCTGGAAAACAATTCCGGTGACCAGGAAGCCCCAGACGCCGCTACCACGGCGCAACGCGGTGACGTCGCCGGCGTTGCGGATCTCGGCGTCGTTGATGAAATCCGTGTTGTCGCCGCCAATATCCTGCTGGGCGATGAAGTTCGCCGTGCGCAACGGCTCAGCGTGCTCGGGGTCGGTCGTCGGAAACAGTTTTCCGACCATCGACAGCGACCTTGTGTAGCCGCGCCGGGTTTCCGTGCAGCAGGTCGAATAGCGCGTGACGATGAGGGCGCGGCTGCCTTTTGCGAAGTAGCCGGTGTAGGGCGTGTCGGCGTCGATCTCCCACATTCCGGTGAGCGCGATGCCGTTCGGATGCAGCAGGCGGCGATAGCCCTCCTGGCCGGCGCCCCAGCGCAAATCCGCGGTTGAATCGACGGCGCGCCGGGTGGCGTTGGCGAACTGATAACGGCCGCACGCGAGCAAGCCGCTCAATAGACTTTTCAACGTGATCTTGTAGCGCGGCCACGCCGGGGCATCCGGCGCACCCCAGATCCGCTGATAGGGCTGCGCGAAGATCGCCGCCCGCACGTCGGCAAAGCGCGAGCCTGGGTAACGCCGGTCGTCCGGCGTCGTGCCTTCGGTCCCGAACCAGTTGTCGCCCATGGCAGGCCCTCAACGATGAAGCCGCCAGCCTAGCCAGTTTCGCGCACGCAATCTATGCGCGAATCAAAAAATAATACGCCCTAAGGAAGCAACCATGACCGATACAGCCAACCTGGCCTTGCCCTGCATTGAGGGCAGCCAGGCCCAGAAACACGTGACGCACAACGAAGCGCTGCGTGTCCTCGATACCTTGGTGCAGCTCGCAGTGCTTGACCGCGACCTGACCGCGCCGCCGGGCTCGCCGGTCGAAGGGCAGCGCTGGATCGTCAAGACCGGCGCGACCGGTGCCTGGGCGAGCCACGTCAATGCCGTCGCCGCCTGGCAGGATGGCGCCTGGCAATTCTCGACGCCGCGCATCGGCTGGCTGGCCTACGTCGTCGATGAGAGCGCCTTGCTGGCCTGGAACGGCAGCGCCTGGGTTTCAGCGATTACCGCGCTGACGCCGACCGCGCTCAATAATATGACGCTGCTCGGCGTCGGCACCACGGCCGATACTACCAATCCGTTCAGCGCCAAACTCAACAATACGCTATTCACCGCAAAGACGGTGGCCGAGGGCGGCGACGGCAATCTGCGCTACAAGCTGAGCAAGGAAAGCGCGGCCAAGACGCTGTCGTTTTTGTTTCAGGATAATTTCTCCGGCCGCGCCGAGATCGGCCTAACCGGCGACGATGATTTTCATTTCAAGGTTTCGCCCGACGGCACGACCTGGCGCGAAGCCATCCTGATCAACAAGACCACCGGGCAGGTATCGTTCCCGCAGGGCAGCGCCAGCAGCGATCTCGAACTGACCCTGGCCGAATTGTCGCTCGGCGTCGCCGATGCGCTCAACACGGCGCAATTCATCGGGTCGTCCGGCAACCGCTTCGCCGACAGTTTCGACGCGCTCACTTATGTCAACACCGGCGCGGCGACAAATCTCGATAGCGGCACGGCCGGTCTGCTTAAGCCGGCGCTGACCGGAACGACCGTCACCATCAATGCGCCGGTCACAACGGGCGGCTCAGGCTACACTTTTATCGACAGAACGACGGCGCTCGTGAATGGCGTCGTGGTCGGGAAAATCGGCGTCTATTCGATGACGGCCTTGACCTTCAAGCTCAAGATCGTGAAGCGAAACGCCGCCAATAACTACGACGTCGTTGTCAATCAAACGTTCTCGCACGGTGGAACCGGCTGGGAAGATTGCACGCTGTCGCCGCTCTACACCGTGCCGGGCAGCGGGACTTATTATCTCGGCGCGTATCTGGCGACCGGCACGCCGTATTTTACCAGCGCCGGCGCGGCTCGCGCCTATATCGCCTCCGATCTGACCGGCACCGGCGTGGCGACGACGGCGGAAGATACCAACCCGACATATCCACTGCGCTACGTGCATACGATCGCGGCGGGCAACGTCGTGGTGACGTCGACGGCGCTGACCGCGACGAGCGCGCCGGGCAGCGCCAAACTGGTCGCGCGCGTCAAGGAGATCGACAGCATCACATTGAATACCGATGTCGTCCTGGCGGTGTCGCGCGACGGCGGCACAACCTACACGGCCTTTACGCTGACAAGGAAATTCACGGCAAATTCGATCGCCGTTTACGAAAGCGACGTTCTCGACATTTCGGGACAACCCAGCGGCGCCAGCATGAAGTGGAAGCTGACGAGCGCCAATACGAAAAATTTCGAGGTTCACGACGTCTATCTTTACTGGAGCTGACGATGTCGAGGGCGACTTACGACGAGGCGCTGCGGCGCCTGCTGCTGCACGAAGGCGGCTACACCAATCATCCGTCCGACCCGGGCGGCCCGACCAATTTCGGCATCACGATTGTCGACTACCGGAAATACGTGAAGGCGGGCGCGACCGCCGCCGACGTCAAGGCGATGCATCTCGACGAGGCCAGGGCGATCTACCGCGTCAAATATTGGGACGCGCAGCGCTGCGACGAACTGCCCGCCGGTGTCGATTATGCCGTGTTCGACTACGGCGTGAATTCTGGCATCGGCCGTTCCGGCAGGGTGCTGCGACGTTGTCTCAAGCTCGTCGACAATACCAGTGTGGTCAGCGACGCGGTGATCGCGGCGACGGCCGCTGCCGATCCGAAGCTGCTGGCCGCCGCGATCTGCGACGAGCGGCTGCGCTTTCTGCAAAGCCTGAGGACCTGGGACGTTTTCGGCAAAGGCTGGGGTCGCCGCGTCGCGGAGGTGAGGGCTTGTTCGCTGGCGTTAGCGGCAGGCTTGCCGGTGACAAGCCAAGCGGCGGCATCGCCGACGGCCGGCAAGGGCGTCGTTCCGGTGCGGGCCGCCGCACAACAGGGTTCGGCCGGGGCGATGATAGTTGCCGGCGCGGCGGCGGCGCAGCAGGCGCATGCGTCCGGTGTAAGCGCGTGGACAATCGCGGCGATTGCCGCTGCATCGCTGACGTTTGCGGTTAGCAGCTGGGTGTTCTGGCAGTGGCGGCGAGAGCGGCAGCAAAGCGCGGTGGCGTAAGTGCGTTTCTTTCGCGCCCTGTTTTCAATTCAATGGAGCAATATCATGTGGGACCAGATCAAGGCGTCATTCAAACATTCCGTTACGATCCTGTGGGCGCGCGTCGTTGCGCTCGCCGGCCTGCTGTTGATGGCCGCGCAATCGCTGCTGCAAGATCCGAATGTCGCGAGCGCGATCCAGTCGCTGCTGCAGCCGAAGCTCGTGCCGTATTACGTCATCGCCATCGGCCTAATCACCGAACTGGCGCGGCGGCGGACGGTCTGACCATGTGGGGCTTCATCGCCAATCTGATCGGCGGTCCGCTCGTCAACGGACTGATCGATGGCTACAAGGCCAAGCTCGCCGCCGGCAATACATCCGAGAAGATCGCCGCCGACCTGGCGGCGCGCGAACTGTCAGTCGAACAGCGTGAGCGCGAGTTGGCAACGCAGGTCGTCATCGCCGAGCAGGGCCGCTGGTACACGGCGCTGCCGCGGCCTTTGTTCGCTTTCGCTTTCATTATCTATGTCTGGAAGGTCGTGGTCTGGGACAAGGTTCTCGGTCTCGGCGCGACCGAGGCGCTTTCCGGCGACGTCGCCCAATGGGTGATGATCGTGCTCACCGCCTATTTCGGCGGGCGGAGTTTGGAGAAGGTGGCGCGGATTATCGCGCGCAAATAGTCGAAGCCGCCCGCTTGGCACCAGGCGCCCGACCCGCCACACTCCCGCGATTCCTGTGGGAGCTGCTTATGGACATCTTCGACGCCGTTGCCTCGCGCTATTCGTGCCGGGCCTTTTTGTCGACGCCGGTGCCAGAAAATATCGTGCGCGACATTGTTGAGCGCGCGGCGCGCGCGCCGTCGGCCGGCAATCTGCAGCCGTGGTGGGTTTACGCGATTGCCGGCAAACGGCTCGACGCCTTGAAGGCCTTGCTGGCCCCGCGCATGGCGAGCGAATTGCCGAAGGGCGAGGGCGTCGAATACCAGATCTATCCCAACCCGATGCCGGAGCCGTATCGCGAGCGCGCCTTCACCGTCGGCGAGATGCTCTATCAGTCGATCGGCGTGCCGCGGGAGGGCAAGGCGGCGCGCTACCGGCAATATGCCCGCAACTATGAATTCTTCGGCGCGCCGGCGGCTTTGTTCTTCGCCCGCGACAAGTCGCATGGCGCGGCGCAGTGGGCCGACATCGGCGGCTATCTGCAAACCGTCGCACTTCTGGCGCGCGGCCATGGCCTGCACACCTGTCCGCAACAGGCCTGGGTGTCTTTCCACAAGACCGTGCGGTCCTTCTTCGATCTCCCCGAACATCTGATGATCTATTCCGGCATGGCCCTCGGCTACGAGGACGCGGCCGCCCCCATCAATGGCTGGCGCTCCCCGCGCGCGGCTTTGGACGATTTTGCGTCCTTCGATGGGTTTGAGAGCTGATTTTGGGGCCGGTTCCCCGTTCAGCCCGCGTTCACCGGCGCGCGTTTAGACATTCCGCCATGCCGGTATTCCGCACCATTTCTTTCGTTTTCGCCCTGGTGGCGCTCGTGCTGCCGGGCCCTGCCGGCGCGCAGGGCTTCATGGCCGTCGACAAGGCGGCTGGAGCCAGCCGCAATGGCTGCCTGAACCGTGCCGAGCAACGTGCCGCGGTCACCGAACGCAAGGCCGTGCCGTTGGCCGTCGCCATCAAATCCCTGCGCGAGCGCGGCCACCGGGCCGAAGTCGTCCGGGCCGAGCTTTGCAATCGCAACGAAAAGCTTGTCTATGTGCTGACACTGCTGGCGCGCAGTGGCAAGGTGACCCGCGCGACCGTTGACGCGGCCAGTGGCGAGCCTATCAACGGTCCATAAAGCCGCCCGCGCCATTTTTTGGAGTTCCCACCCTTGCGCCTCCTCGTTGTCGAGGACGACCCCGACCTCAACCGCCAGCTCACGACCGCGCTGACCGACGCCGGTTACGTGGTCGACCGCGCCTTCGACGGCGAGGAGGGCCATCATCTCGGGGATACCGAGCCCTACGACGCCATCATTCTCGATATCGGCCTGCCGAAAATGGACGGCATTTCGGTGCTGGAATCCTGGCGGCGCAACGGCCGCATGATGCCGGTGCTGATGCTGACCGCGCGCGACCGCTGGAGCGACAAGGTGCAGGGCTTCGACGCCGGCGCCGACGATTATGTCGCCAAGCCCTTTCATCTCGAGGAAGTGCTGGCCCGCTTGCGCGCGCTGTTGCGCCGGTCGGTCGGTCACGCCAAGAGCGAATTCACCTGCGGACCGGTGCGGCTCGATACGCGCACCAACCGCGTTTCGGTCGACGGCAACCGCGTCAATCTGACCAGCCACGAATACCGGCTGCTCGAATATCTGATGCACCACAATGGCCGGGTCGTGTCGCGCACCGAACTGGTCGAGCATCTCTACGACCAGGATTTCGACCGCGATTCAAACACGATCGAAGTCTTCGTCGGCCGCATCCGCAAGAAGCTCGGCGTCGACATCATCCAGACCGTGCGTGGCCTAGGCTATATGCTGACGCCGCCGGGGTCATAAGCGCATGATCCCGAAAAACGGGAACCGGTTTTCGGGCAAGATCATGCGCAAGAGAAATTAGTTATGCGGGCCAACTCCCTCGCGCTGCGCCTGTTCGTCTCGGCCACCGCCTGGGCGGTGGTGATCCTTTTGATTACTGGCATCGTTCTGTCGTCGCTTTACCGGCAGGCGGTGGAGCGCGCCTTCGATCGCCGGCTCGGCGTTTATCTGCGTACCTTGGTCGCCGATGTCGCCTCGCCCGACGAGAGCAATGACAAGACGTCGCCGGCGCTCGGCGAGCCGCTGTTCGAATTGCCGCTGTCGGGCTGGTACTGGCAGGTGACGCGGCTCGACCCGGGCAAGAGCGAGGTGCGCGCGTCGCGTTCGCTGTGGGACGGTGGGCTGCCGCGCTTGCAGGAACTCGGTGTTGCCGCCGGCGCCGACGGTTCGCGGCAGGGTTACGTCACCGGGCCGGAGGATCAGCGCTTGCGCCTGGTCGAGCGCAACATCGACCTTGGCGACGAGGGGCATTTCCTGGTGGCGGTGGCCGGCGACGCCGTCGAGATCGCTGATGAGACGCGATCGTTCGACCAGGCGCTGGCCGTTACATTTGCGATTCTGGCGGCAGTGCTGCTGCTCACCACCATGTTTCAGGTCCGCTTCGGTCTGGCGCCGCTCAAGCGTATCACCGATAGTCTCGCCGCCATTCGCGCCGGCACGGCCGAACGTCTCGCCGGGCAATTTCCGGTCGAGATTGCGCCGCTGGCGCGCGAGACCAATGCGCTGATCGACGCCAACAAGGAAATCGTCGAGCGGGCGCGCACGCATGTCGGCAATCTCGCGCACGCGCTGAAGACGCCGTTGTCGGTGATGGTCAACGAGGCCAATGCACGCGGCGACGATCCGCTGGCGCTCAAGGTTCTGGAGCAGGCGGCGATCATGCGCGATCAGGTCACGCGCCACCTCGAGCGGGCGCGGCTGGCGGCGCGCCTGACGGTGATCGGCACGGTGACCGATGTGACGCCGGTGGTGACGGCGCTGGCGCGCACCATGGAGAAGATCCATCGCGACCGCGCGATAATTATCGAGGTGCGCGGCGGCGAGGACATGCGTTTCCGCGGCGAGCGCGCCGATCTCGAAGAGATGATCGGCAATCTGGTCGACAATGCCTGCAAGTGGGCGGCCTCGCGCGTGACCATCGAGGTGCTGCGCGAAAGGCGCGCGGCGGGGGGCGACGACCATGTGCTGCGCTTCGTCGTAGATGACGATGGCCACGGCCTGTCCGCGTCGGAACGCGAACAAGCAGGCCGGCGCGGCCGCCGGCTGGACGAGACCAAGCCCGGCTCGGGGCTGGGCCTGTCGATCGTGGTCGAACTCGCCGCGCTCTATGGCGGCGAACTCAAGCTCGGCACCGCCCCGCTCGGCGGCCTGCGCGCCGAACTCGTGCTGCCGGCGGGGTGAGGGGGCTTACGCCGGACTTTTGCCCCAATCGTCCCGTTTCGATAGACTACAAGTTCCGCCGGTTGGCGGCTCCGTTCGTTCTCGTGTGTCGATTTCCGGGGGTCTTTGAATGTCCGCGCTTAAATTCGTCGTCATAGCCGTAGCGGGTCTGTCGCTGGCCGCCTGCGCCGGGAGCCCTGATGGCTCTGGCCCTGGCCCGCGTGAAAACACCGGAACCCTGCTCGGCGCAGGCACCGGAGCGCTTCTGGGCGCCGCGGTGGCGGGCGGCGGCACAGGCAATCGATTGGCAGGCGCGGCCGTCGGCGGCCTCCTGGGTGGTCTGATTGGCAACCGGATCGGCGCCTCGCTCGACGACGAAGACAAGAAGCGGGCCTACGAGGCCCAGATGGATGCTCTTGAGCGCAGCCCGTCGGGCGCGCCGGTCTCGTGGAAAAATCCGGATTCCGGGCGCTACGGCACCATCGTGCCGGGCCCTGCATACGTCGAATCCGGCCATAATTGCCGGTCTTTCACCCACACCATCTATATCGACGGCCGGCCGCAGACCGCGCGCGGCACCGCCTGCCGCAACTCGGATGGAACCTGGACGCCGCTCAGCTAGATATCGAGCGGCATCCTTAATGCGTTCTTAACGCAGGGCGAGGTATCAAAGCCCGTGTAAATTCAAACGCGGGCAGAGCCGGCGATGGCGGGCGCCGACACGATTGAACGGCTGCGACTGTTCTTGCGCGAGCTATCGCCGCAAGCGCGGTCGATGCTTATTGCCGAGTTCGAGCGCACTTTGCTGCGCGGCGAGGACCTCGGCTCGGCCGAACTGGTCTTGCAGGAATTGCGCCGTCTGGCCCGCGACCAGCGCGAAGATGCGCCGCGCGTCGGGCACAGCGCCCGGCTTTTTTTCAAACCGCTTGAACCGTTCCTGGTCGATGACCTTGGCCAGCATCGCCATCTCGGCCGCATCTCGCGTTCGTCGCTCGATGGGCTATGGACCTGGATCAGCCGCGACGTTCTCCCGGAGGACGCAACGGCGGTCGATAAGATCGTGAACGCGGCGGTGCTCGACGGCGATACCGACAAGGCGAATTACTTCGTCCGCGCTTTCCAGGATCGCGTCGCGGTGGCTTTGTCCGATCAACTGCGCAACGCCGATAGCGACGACAAGATGCGCCGCCGCATGCTGGCGCAGATCGGCACGCAACGCGCCGGTGAAGATGTCGCAACCTTGAAATGCGTTCTCAATGCGCGCGACGGATTGAGCGCGATGGCCGCCAACCTACCGCTGCAGGTCGGCAATCTCGCCGCCAAGCAACTCGACGACTGCAAGACGTTGATCGAGAAAACCGCGCCGCCGGGCAGCGAGGTGTTTCTTTATTCGCTGCTGACGGTGATGAACCGCCTGTCGGCGCCGTGGCAACTGATCCGCCTCGGCGTCAAAGCGGCCGGCAGCGACACGGCCGCGCGCGTCGCCGAGACGCCTTATGGCATGGCGGTGACCATCGTCCTGTCCGAGTTGGAACGGCAGGTCGGCGAGTTGCGCGACGATTTGCGCAGCGGGCGCGGCGTCGCCGTCGGCGCGCTGCTCAAGACCATCCACGATTCCGCGCGCGGTTTGCGCACCGAACTTAATATGCCGATGGACTCTAGCTGGGGCCGGGCTCTGTCCGGCTTGCGCAGCCAGATCGGCGACACGCTGCGGCTTGAAATCGACTCGATGCCCGGCCGGGTGCGGCGCCTGTTGAAGCCGCGCGCCGTCGGCGAGATCCGGCCGAACAGCACGCTCGATCCGACCGAAGTGGCCGAGACCGAAGCGCTGGTGACTTTCGTCGGAACGTGCCGCCATTTCGCCGGCGAACTGGCCATCAACGAAATGACGCAGAGGACGTTTTCCGAACTTCAGCAGTATCTCGATAACGCCACGCGCGGGCTCCTTGAGGCCCTGCGCAATGCGACGCCGAGTGAGCGCAGCTTCCGCCAGTCGCAGGTCGACACGGCGGTGCGGCTATGCGCTACGGTGTTCGGGCGCGACTATGCGGCCCAGCTCGGCAAGGCCGCCGAAATCGCCGCTGCCGCTGAACGCAAGGCGGCGCGCGGCTGATCGCCGCCGCACTCCACCTTTCCATCGATCGAGCCATTTGATCCAACGCATGGCGACCCCGATTGCGGCCGTCGATAGCCCCGCGCCGGCTGTTGTTTTCCCGGCCGGGAAAGTGGATAGATTTGCCGCATGACCCTCTGGCTCGCATTTGCTTTGATGACCGCGGCGGCGATTTTCGCCGTTCTATGGCCGCTGAGCCGGCGCGGCGCTGCCGCCGGCGGCAGCGACATCGCGGTCTATCGCGATCAGCTCGACGAGATCGCGCGTGACCGCGCATCCGGCCTGATCGGCGAGGCCGAGGCGGATGCTGCCAAAGTCGAGGTCTCGCGCCGGCTGATCGCCGCCGCCGATGCGGCGCAGGCCGACAAGTCGGCCGCCGATCGATCGCCGCTCTGGCGACGGCGCGCCACCGCCTTGACCGGGCTGTTGTTCCTGCCGGTCGGCGCGACCGCGATCTATCTCGCGCTTGGTTCGCCGCAAATGGCCGAGCGGCCGTTGGCCACGCAGGGGCGCACCTTGCTGCAGGACAACTCGATTCAAAATCTGGTCAGTCAGGTTGAAGCCCATCTCGCACGAAATCCGGACGATGCGCGCGGTTATGAAGTTATCGCGCCGGTCTATCTGCGGCTTGGCCGGTTTACCGATGCGGTGAATGCGCGCCGCCGGCTGCTGGCGCTGACCGGCGAAACCGCCGAGCGGCAGGCCGATCTCGGCGAAGCGCTGGCGGCGGCGGCCAATGGCGTCATCACGGTCGAGGCCAAGGCCGCGTTCGATCGCGCGCTGACGCTCGATCCGGCCGAATTGAAATCGAAATATTATATCGGCATTGCCGCCGAGCAGGACGGAGACAACACAAAGGCTGCGGCGATCTGGATCGATATGCTCAAAGCCGGGCCGCCGGATGCGCCCTGGGTGCCGGTGGTGCGCGAAGCCTTGACCCGCATCGGCGCCGCGCCTCCGGTCGCGGCTTTGCCGCCGATGGCGCAGACGCCCGGACCGAACGCCGCCGACATTGCCGCCGCGGGCGGTATGAGCGAGAAAGATCGCGGCGACATGATCCGCGGCATGGTGGCCCGCCTTGCCGAAAAACTTAAGGAAGACGGCCGCGATTTCGACGGCTGGCAGCGTCTGCTGCGTGCCTATGTGGTACTCGGTGAGCGCGACAAGGCGAACGCCGCCGCCGCGGACGCCAGAAAGGCCCTGGCCAGCGAGCCCGATAAATTGCGCCAGCTCGGCGACCTGATCAAAAGCATGGGCCTCGAAGGCTGACGCGTGCCGTCGTCCCTTCAATTTCAGGCCAATTGCCTTTTCCCCACCTTACCGAAGTTTAATCCCCCCGACAGGACGCTGTAAGGCTCATCCCCCCATCTTAATTTTCGAAACGGCGCGCTGGCGCGCCTCCCGAATTGAGATGGAGTTTTTCCGATGAACCCGAGCATTGCCCCCGCTCCCCAAACGCCGCAGAAGCGCCGGCTGCTGTCTGCGCGCCGCATCGTTCTGCTGGCCACTACGATCGCCGGTCTCGGCGCCGCCGCGCTGGTGATCGCCCCCGGCCTCAATCTGCAAGGTGCCTATCCGGGCGCGCTGGCGCAGAACCTGACCGAGCAGGCGCACAAGCTGCCGGCGCCGGTCGGCTTTGCCGACATCGTTGCCAAGGTAAAACCGGCTGTCATGTCGGTGCGCGTCAAGGTCGATGGCGGTTCGCAGACCACCGGCCTCGGCGGCGAGAATATGGAAAACGTGCCGCCGCAACTGCGCGAGTTTTTCCGCCGCTTCGGCATGCCGAACGGCGAGGAGGGCCAGGGCGGCATGCCGCAGCGCGGTCCGCGCGGTGGCCGCAACATCATCACCGGCCAGGGCTCGGGCTTCTTCATCTCGGCCGACGGTTATGCCGTGACCAATAATCATGTTGTCGAGAAGGCCGAGAGCGTCGAGGTCACCACCGATGATGGCAAGATTCACACCGCCAAGGTCATCGGCACGGATCCGCGCACCGATCTCGCGCTGATTAAAGTCGAAGGCGGTTCGTTCCCTTACGTGAAGTTGTCCGACGGCGCGCCGCGCATCGGCGACTGGGTGATCGCGGTCGGGAATCCGTTCGGCCTCGGCGGCACTGTTACCGCCGGCATCGTCTCGGCGCGTGGCCGTGACATCGGCGCCGGCGCCTATGACGACTTTATCCAGATCGACGCACCGGTGAACAAGGGCAACTCGGGTGGACCGACCTTCGATACTGAAGGCAACGTGATCGGCGTCAACACAGCGATCTTCTCACCGTCGGGCGGTTCGGTCGGTATTGCCTTTGCTATCCCCGCCGACACCGTCAAGACTGTCATTGCCCAGCTCAAAGATCACGGCACGGTGACGCGCGGCTGGATCGGCGTTCAAATTCAGCCGGTGACGGCCGATATTGCCGACAGCCTTGGCCTCAAGAAAGTGATCGGCGCTCTGGTGGCCGAACCGCAGGCTGATGGCCCGGCGAAGAAGGCCGGCATTGAGGCCGGTGACATCATCACCGCCGTCAATGGCGATGAGGTGAAGGACGCCCGCGATCTCGCCAAAAAGATTGGCGGACTGCCGCCGAAGTCAAACGTCAAACTCACGGTCCTGCATAAAGGCGCCGAGAAGACTGTGTCGCTCGCGCTCGGCGAGCTGCCGAACAGCAAAGAGGCGCGCGCGAATGCCGACGGCAATGACGGCGGCAACGGCGTCGACATTGGCAAGCTCGGTCTGACACTGGCGCCCGCCGCCCGTGTTGCCGGCGCCGGTGCCGAAGGCGTCGTGGTCACCGGGGTCGATTCATCGGGCGCGGCGGCGGAACAGGGTTTCGCCACCGGCGACGTTATTCTTGAAGTGGCCGGCAAATCGGTATCGACGCCGGCCGATGTTCGCAGCGCGATTGCCGGCGCCAGGACTGGCGGCAAGCGTACCGTCTTGCTGCGCGTGAAGAAGGGCGAGAACACGCGCTTCGTCGCGCTGCCGGTCGGCAATAGCTGAACTTTAAGTATCTTATTGAGGATGCATCGCCGGCAACCGTCGCCCCCGTCAGCGGTGCAGCCTCAACGGGACGGGCCTCGTGCCCGTCCCGGCTTTTTATTCCGCCAACGCCGCCGCAGCGCGGCGGCTGGCGACCAAGCTTCACCCTGGCAACCGTCGCCCCCGCTGGGGTGGGGTCGTAGAGGGGGTGGCGGGCCAGTCCCGCTACCCCCTCGCGTACGACGAAGAGCAGACCAGTGAGGAAGCGGCCTGAAGGCCAAAGGCCTGGCGGCAGGTCCGCGTATAGAGAGGCGACGTATTTAAAACGATTGGCCGGGACGTTTCGACGCGCTGTTGTCAGAACGCCGCCGAATCGCTTGGAAATGGTGTAACCGATGCCTACTTATGTGGGGAATTATGGGCAACGCGCGGCTGGCCGGTCGGGCGATGCGCAACCGGATCGGGTCACCATGCGGCTTCTGATCATCGAGGACGACCGCGACGCGGCCGACTATCTGGTCAAGGCGTTCCGTGAGGTCGGTCATGTCGCAGAGGCCGCGCATGACGGCGAGGACGGGCTGGCCCGCGCACTCGATACGCCATACGACGTGCTGGTTGTCGATCGCATGCTGCCCAAGCTCGATGGCCTTACCGTGATTGGCACCTTGCGCGCCAAGGGCATTGAGACCCCCGCACTCATTCTGTCTGCGCTTGGCCAGGTCGATGATCGGGTCAAAGGTCTTCGTGCCGGTGGTGACGACTATCTGCCGAAGCCCTATTCATTTTCCGAATTGCTGGCGCGGATCGAAGTGCTGGCGCGCCGGCGCGGCGCTCGACAGGAGGAGACCGAATTGCGCGTCGGCAATCTGCATCTCGACCGGCTGTCGCATATGGTGCGGCGCGGCGAGGAGGAGATTACCTTGCAACCGCGTGAATTTCGTTTGCTGGAATATTTGATGCAGCATGCCGGGCAGGTGGTGACCCGCACCATGCTTCTGGAAAACGTATGGGATTATCATTTCGACCCGCAAACCAACGTCATCGACGTCCACATCTCGCGTTTGCGCTCGAAAATCGATAAAGGTTTCTCCCAGCCGCTTCTGCACACCATACGCGGCACGGGGTACATGATACGTGACGGCGCTCGGTAAACTCTTCCGCACCACCACGTTCAAGCTGACGCTGGTCTATCTGACGGTGTTCGCGCTGTTCGCCGCCTTCCTGCTCGGCTATTTCGCGCTCAATACCCGCCGCCTGATTACCGAACAGATCACCGATACGGTCAATGCCGAGATCACCGGCCTGTCGGAGCAATACCGGCAGGGCGGCATCAGGCGGCTGGTGATCGTCGTCGATGAGCGCGCGCGGCGGCCCGGCTCGAGCCTTTATCTGGTCACGACATTTTCCGGTGAAGCCCTGGCTGGCAACGTGACGGCGCTACAGCCCGGCACGCTCGACACGCCCGGCTGGGCCGAGAGCAGCTATCGCCGTCTCGACGAGGCGGAGGACAAGGATCATCCCGATCATCATGCGCTGGTGCGCGTGTTTCAACTGCCCGGCGGTTTCCGCATGCTGGTCGGCCGCGATCTTGACGAGCGCGAGCGACTTTATCACATCGTGCTCGATGCCGGGCGCTGGTCGGTCGCGATCGTCATCATTCTCGGCCTTGCCGGCGGCCTGTTCGTGACGCGTCGCGTGCTGCGCCGCGTCGATGCTATGACCGAGACCAGCCGCAGCATCATGGCCGGCGATCTCGGCGAGCGGCTGCCGGTGGCCGGTACCGGCGACGAACTCGACCGGCTGGCGATCAATCTCAATCTCATGCTGGAGCGGATCGAGGCCCTGATGCACGGCCTCAAGGAAGTGTCCGACAATATCGCGCACGATCTCAAGACGCCGCTGACGCGGCTGCGCAATCGCACCGAGCAGGCGCTGCGTACCGCCAGCAGCGAGGCGGAATTTCGCGCCGCGCTGGAAGGTACGATCGAGGAGTCCGACGGTCTGATCCGCACCTTCAATGCGCTATTGATGATCGCACGAGCGGAGTCCGGGCAGGCGCGCGACGACATGGTCGACTTCGACGCCGCGGAAATCGCCAACGACGTCGGCGAGCTCTACGAACCTTTGGCCGACCAGAAAGGCATCGTCTTGACGGTCGACGCCGGCACGCCAGCGCCGATCAAAGGCAACCGCGAACTGGTCAGCCAGGCGCTGGCCAATCTGGTCGATAACGCCATCAAATATGCCGAGCCGGCCGACCGCGCCGCCGGCGTTGCGCCCGGCGAGATCCTGGTCAAGGCGGTGAATGAGGGCGACCGCGTCTTGCTGATCGTCGCCGATAACGGTCCGGGAATTCCGGAGGCCGACCGCGCGCGCGTGCTCGAACGCTTCGTCCGGCTCGAGCAAAGCCGCTCGCAGCCGGGGTCCGGGCTGGGGCTGAGCCTGGCGGCGGCGGTGGCGCGGCTGCATGGCGGGGAATTGACGCTTGCGGATAACGGGCCCGGCCTCAAGGGCATCATTGCTTTGCCGCGCGGAGGCCCGGTACAGATTGCAGGATGAGTGCTCCTGCCGGACACCAAAATGGCCTGACCGATGCTTTGCCGCCTTCCGGTGGCGGCTCGTTGGCTGCGCGCATTGTGACGGCGCCGCTGCTGATCGAGCCGGCGGCCGCGCGAACAAAGCTCGCCGGCTGGCTCGACAGGCTGGCCAAGAGCGGTGGTAAGCCGGTCCATCAACGATTGTCAGCGTTAGTGAGCGCGCATCCGCTGGTCGAGACCCTTCTGGCGAGTCTGTCGGAAAGCTCGCCATTCCTGTGGGATCTGGTGACGGCGTCGCCCGAGCGCTTCGAGGCCTTGATGGCGAATGAGCCCGAACGTCACCTTGACGATCTTCTCGCCACAAGCGGCCGCGCCGCCGCCCAATGCGAAGACATCGACGAGGGGATGCGCATTCTGCGCCGCATGAAGGCGGAAGCAGCGCTCCTGATCGCGCTCGCCGATATCGGCGGCGTCTGGCCGGTGATGCGGGCGACGCGGGCGCTCACCGCTTTGGCCGACACCGCGGTCGATGCCGCCGTGCGCTTTGCCTTGTCTGAAGCGGCGCGCGCCGGCCGGTTTATGCCGAAGGATAAAGACAATCCGCACATCGATAGCGGCTACATCGTGCTCGCCATGGGCAAGATGGGCGGCTACGAGCTGAACTATTCCAGCGACATCGATCTCATCGTCTTTTTCGATCCGGAGAGCGCGGCCTTGCCGGAAGGGGCGGAAGCGGCGCGTGTTTTCGTTCGTATCACCCAGCGCGTGGTAAAGCTTTTACAAGAGCACACCGGTGACGGATACGTGTTCCGCACCGATCTGCGGCTGCGGCCCGATCCGGCCTCGACCGGCATTGCGATCTCGACCCATGCGGCGATGGCCTATTACGAAAGCGTCGGTCAGAACTGGGAACGCGCGATGATGATCAAGGGTCGCGCCTGCGCTGGCGATATCGCGGCGGGCGAGGCGATCCTCAACGATTTGGCGCCGTTCGTCTGGCGAAAATATCTCGACTTCGCCGCAGTTGCCGATGTGCACGCGATGAAGCGGCAGATCAATGCCTTTCGCGGCCACGGCGAAATCGCGGTCGAGGGCCACAATATCAAGCTCGGGCGCGGCGGCATCCGCGAGATCGAATTCTTCGCACAGACCCAGCAACTGATCGCCGGTGGACGCAATCCGCATCTGCGCGATCGCGACACGCTCGTTACGCTCGACAAACTGTGCGAGGACCGCTGGATCGACGCGGCTGCGCGCGACGCGATGAAATCCGCTTATTGCTTCCTGCGCATGGTCGAACACCGTTTGCAGATGGTCAATGACGAGCAGACGCAGTTGTTGCCGGCCTCGCGCACCGATCTCGAACGCTTCGCGCATTTTCTCGGATACCCCGGCCGCGACGCTTTCGCCGAGGTCCTGGTCGGGCATCTCGAAGCCGTGCAAAGTCATTATGCGCGGTTGTTCGAGAAGGTGCCCGATGGCGACGGGCCGGTTATGGCGTTTCCGGCCGGCGCCGACGATCCGCAGACTTTGGCGCGGCTGACCGAACTCGGTTTTCGCGCGCCGCTGGAGGCCTCGCATGTGGTGCGGCAATGGCTCGCCGGCGAACATCGCTCGCTGAAGGGGGACGTGACCCGGGAACATTTAACGGCGTTGGTGCCGACGTTACTTGAGCATATCGGCCGCACCGACAATCCGGCCGCGACACTGGTTTTGTTCGACCATTTCCTCGCCAATTTACACGGCGCGGCGCGGCTGTTGTCGCTGCTGCGGCAGAAGCCGGAACTCATCGCGTTGATCGCGCTGGTTCTCGGCATCGCGCCGCGGCTTGCCGACACGCTGGCGCGCCATCCGCAGGTCATGGATGCGCTCGTCGATCCGAGCTTTTTCGGCGTGTTGCCGGACGACGAAGAATTGCAGCGCCGGCTCGACGCCGCGCTGGCGCAGGCGCGTTATGACGAGGACCTGCTCGAACGCATCCGTATGTTCGGGCTGGAATACATGTTCCTGATCGGCGTTCGCATTTTATCCGGTACGCTGACCGCGCGGCTGGCGGGCGAGGCTTTCGCGCGGCTGGCCGACGCCGTGATCCGCGCCGTGCATCGCGCCGTGTCGGAAAATTTCGCCGCGACCTACGGCCACATCAAGGCGGAGGAGACTGCTGTGCTGGCGATGGGCAAGCTCGGCGGCCGCGAAATGACGGCGACGTCGGACCTCGATCTGATCCTGTGCTACGACTTCGATAGCGAGTATCCGGAATCGAGCGGCAAGCGTATGTTGTATGGCGCGCAATATTTCGCCCGCTTGACGCAGCGGCTTATCAATGCGCTGACGGCGCAGACCAATTACGGCGCTCTCTACGAAGTCGATATGCGGCTGCGGCCGTCGGGGCAGGCGGGTCCCTTGGCGACGAAAATCGGCAGCTTCACCAATTATCAGGAAAACGAGGCCTGGACCTGGGAACACATGGCGCTGACCCGCGCCCGTGTGGTGTCGGCATCGCCTGCTTTCGCTGCCCGCGTCGAGAGCGCCATTCAGGAAATATTGCGCCGGCCGCGCGACGCCGAGCAAATCGCCGGCGATGTTGTCGAAATGCGCTCAGCGATCGCGCGGGAAAAGGGCGACAGCAATCCGTGGGATTTCAAGAATGCCGCCGGCGGGCTGGTCGATCTGGAGTTCATCGCGCAATACTTGCAACTAGTTCACGCGCATGACCACCCGGAAATCCTCGACACGTCGACGGCGCGCGTGCTGGACAAGGCGCGGCAGTTGCGGCTGGTGTCGGTCGAGGACGCCGAGGTGCTGCGTCCGGCGGCGCAACTCTATCAGGACCTGACTCAGATTCTGCGGCTGTGTCTGGCCGGTCCGTTTGACGCCAAGACCGCCGGGCCCGGTCTACTGCGGTTGCTGGCGCGCGCGGCCGACGTGCCGGATTTCGCCACTTTGAATGTGACGCTTCTGGAGACGCAAAAGCGGGTGCGCGAAAGCTTCGTGCGGATTTTGGGCAAAGCGCCCTGATTTTTCCAAAGTCTGCCCACGGCTACCGCCGGGGCACAGTTGCTGGCAGACTGTTTCCCAAGAATCATAAAGGGAGGCGTTGCCATGGAGTTTTCAATTTGGAGCCGCCGCGCGGTTTGCGCCGGTTTTGCCGCCGCGCTGACCGGCCTCGTGACAATGCCGGCCCAAGCGCAGGACAAGCTCAAGCTGGCCATCGGCCAGATCGATGCCTGGGCCAATCAGGCGCCGACATTGGGCATGAAAGCCGGCATATTCCAGAAACACGGCATCGTGCTGGAAAATTTCGGCACGCAAGGCGCTGGCGAAACGATCCAGGCGGTCGTGTCAGGTAGCGCCGACATCGGCATTGGCGTGGGTACGCCGGGTGCGTTGCGCGCCTTCGTCAAGGGCGCGCCGTTGCGCGTGCTCGCCGCTGGCTACACCGGCGTCGAGGATATCTATTGGTTCGTGCCGACCAATTCGCCGATCAGGGACGTCAAGGGTATCACCGCCGATCACACCATCGCCTATTCGACCAGCGGCTCGACCTCCGACAGCGTGTTGCTGGCATTGATCCAGCACTACGGCCTCAAGGCCAAGCCGACCAAGACCGGCGGCCCGCCGGCGACCTTGACGATGGCAATGAGCGGTCAGGTCGATATCGGCTGGTCGGTGGCGCCATTCGGCCTGAAGGAATTGCAGGCCAAGACCATCCGCGTGCTGATGCGCGGCAGCGATATTCCGTCGATGGCGCATCAGACCGTGCGGGTCGAGATCGTCAATGCCAATGCGCTGAAGGAACGGCATGACGTCATGGTGCGGTTCATGAAGGCGTACCGCGAGACGGTGGACTGGATGTATTCGTCGCCGGACGCGGTGAAGTTCTATTCGGAGAGCATGCGCATGGCGCCCGAACTGGTCGAATTGCAGAAGAAGGAATTCAACCCGAAAGCGGCGATGAATCCGGACAAGGTGACCGACATTGACCTGGTGATGCAGGATGCGATTGCCGGCAAGTTCCTCGACCAGCCGCTGACCAAGGAACAACTGGCCGAGTTCATCCAGATTCCGCCGCGCTAGTTCTAGGCGGCTTCGTCCTTCGGCAGCGGGCACTGCGGCTTAAGCGGCAGGTGGACGACGACCAGTGTTCCCTTGCCGAGGGTCGAGCGAATCCGCATGCGCCCACCATGCAGCTCGACCAGCGACTTGGCGATGGCCAGGCCCAGGCCGGAACCCTGGTGGCTCTTGGTGAGCTGGCTTTCGACCTGTTCGAAGGGGCGGCCCAATTTGGCCAAAGCTTCCTTGGCAATGCCAATGCCGCTGTCGGCAATGCTCAGCACCACGTAGTTGTCCGCCATCCGTCCGCGCACCGTGACCTCGCCGCCGGCCGGGGTGAACTTGACGGCGTTGGACAGAAGATTGAGCGCGACCTGCTTGAGCGCGCGGCGGTCGGCGCGCAGGTGCAACTCGGGCGATATCCGGGCGCTGAGCTTGAGTTGCTTGTCGCTGGCGCGGGCGGAGACGACACGCATTGACTCAGCCAGCAGCGAATCGAGAGCGAGGTCCTCGAAATCGAGGCGAATGCGGCCGGCCTCGATCTTCGACATGTCGAGAATGTCGTTGATGACGTCGAGCAGATATTGGCCGCTGCCGAGAATGTCGTTGCAGTATTCTCGGTATTTTTCGGCGCCGAGCGGGCCGAACATGCCGGATTCCATGATTTCGGAAAAGCCGATGATGGCGTTGAGCGGCGTGCGCAGTTCGTGGCTCATATTGGCGAGGAATTTCGACTTGGCCTGGTTGGCGTCCTCGGCGCGGGTTTTTTCGACGGCATATTTTTCGGCCAATTCCGCGGTGCGCTGTTGCGAGGCGCGCAGATCGGAGACGGTCGCGATCAGGCGCTGCTCGCTGTCGATCAGCTTTTCTTCGTGCGTCTTGAGCGCGGTGATATCGGTGCCGACCGACACATAGCCGCCGTCCTTGGTGCGGCGTTCGCTGATATGCAGCCAACGGCCGTCTTCAAGCTGGGCTTCGAATGTGCGGGCGCCCGGCACCGCCGGGCCCCCGGTGACGACCTTGTTGCGGACCACCGGCTTGCTGCCGGCCGCGACCACCGATTCATAGGAGGCGCCGACGACGATTTCGCTGTCGGGCAAATGGTGCAGTTCCTGGAAATTCGAGTTGCACAGCACCAACCGGTTGTCCGCGTCCCACAGCACGAAGGCTTCGGGAATGGTCTCGATGGCGTCGCGCAAACGCATGTCGGCGGCCATGGTCTTTTCGACCAGGCTTTTCTGCTCGGTGACATCGACAGCGATGCCGATCAGATGCAGGCCCGGATCGCCGGCCTGGCGGACGATTTCGCAGCGAGCGCGCAGCCAGACCCAATGGCCGCTGGCGTGTCGCATGCGGAAGGCGTGGTCGATCGTGGTGGTGCGCGCTTCGGCGAGATCGGTCGCCAGCGCATACAGTTCAAGATCGTCGGGGTGCATCAGCGCGTTGACGTCGCCGAAGCTGAGCAAATCGTCCTTGGCCTTGAGGCCGAGAATGTCGAACATCGACTGCGACCAGAAGATGCGGCCGCGCGCCAGGTCCCAGTCCCACAGGCCGCAGCGGCCGCGATTGAGCGCGGTGTCGATGCGGCTGCGCACGGTCTCATAGATGACGTCGGCCTCGCGGGCGCGGGTCGCCTGCCAGTGAAAGGCAAAGCCGAGGATCAGCACGACGAAGCCGGTGGTGGCCGACAAAGTGATCGTCAGCGTGGTCAGCGAGCGCCACGACGCCAGCGCCGCGTCGCGCGATTGCACGGCGGCCAATTGGCCGAAGGGTGCGTTCAGCAGGCGCACGGTGGCGAGTGCCGGCGTGCTGCCGGGCAGGACGACTTCCATCACGCCGGCGCCGGCGCCAAAGGTGGTGAGCGGCTGCGTCGGGCCGAGCAGGTCGATCAGACGGCGGCCGACGGTGAGATCGGTGGCGGGGATCGACGCGATCACAACGCCCTGATCGTTGGTCAGCAGAAAGCGGCGGCCGGCGCCGGTCGCCCAGGACGGCAGCGACGCGGCCAGCAGCTCCTGCGGACGCTCGACTATGTCGCGGGCATTCTTGAGCGGCTGAACAAGACGTTCGGCGGCGACGTCGGCGACGGCGTCGAGTGGCAGGACCATGGTGTCGAGTGTCTGGCGTCGCTGATCGAGCACCTGCACCGCTGCGCCGACGCAAATAGTCACCAGAAAGGCAATGATCAGCACCGGCACCGCGCGACGCAGCAAGGGCTCCGCCGTCAGCAGCCGCCGATACGCCGGATTGGCGATCGATTGCGCGAGGCCCTTGATCGAATCGCTCCGTGCAGACGCACTCGCCATAGTGGCGCGCGCCATGAAGGCCTCCGTGTGGAATTTCCCCTACCGCCCTGAGCCGGAAGCATCGCGTTACCCGCCCGAATCAGCAAAGCGATTGGAATCGATGGCCGCTGATTTGTCGAGAGTCCGCAGGAGTCAATTATGAAAAAATCGTTACCCACTGAAACATGAGTCCGCTCAAGGACTAAGCGGCAGGTGTTTAAGCCGTTGCCCGTTCGATAATGTCGGAAAGGTCGCGCGACAGCCCGGAGGTAGCTTTGATCCGGCGCAGAGCGGTTTGCGCCTTGCTTTGCCGCCCGTTTTCCAGCGTGCGCCAGGTGCGGAACGCCGTCGCCAGCCTCGCCGCCAGCTGCGGATTCTTCGGATCGAGCGCGAGGATGGTGTCGGCGACGAACTCATAGCCGGCGCCATCGGCACGGTTGAACTGGGTCGGGTTGCCCTGCGCGAAAGCGCTGACCAGGGCGCGGACGCGGTTCGGGTTGGCGAACGAAAACGCCGGGTGGCCGGTGAGGGCGCGGACCTGGCCAAGCGTATCGGCCTGCGGAGCCGCCGCCTGCAGCGAGAACCATTTGTCGACGATGAGTGCATCGTCGGCGTAGCGCTTGTAGAAATCGGCGAGCGCCGTGCTTTTTTCCGGTGTGATGTGCTGTGACAAGGTGGCGAGCGCGGCAAAGCGGTCGGTCATGTTGTCGGCGGTCTGGTACTGCCGTGCCGCCCGCGCTATCGCCTCCGGCGCGGCCTCGGCGGTCAGCAGATCGAGCGCGGTATTGCGTAAAGCCCGGCGGCCGGCGCTTGCCGCATCGGGTGAATAGGGTTCGTTGGTCGCCATGCGCTCATAGACGGAGGTAAGCGCGGCACCAAGGTGGACGCCGATATCGCGGCGCAGCCCGAGGCGCGCGCGGTAAATCGCATCGGGATCGATGTCGCGCCCGATCTCACGGGCGATGTCGCCTTCACCGGGTGGAGTCAGCGCCAGCGCGACAAACGCCGGCTCCAGGGTGGCATCATCGAGAATGGCGGCCATGGCTGCCAGCAAAGCTTCGTCGCTTTTCAGCGATTCGCCGCTCCGCAGCCGCGATACGTTATCGATCAGGAGCCGCATTGCCGTGGTCTGCAGCGCTTGCCAGCGGTTGAATGGATCGCTGTCATGCGCGGCGAGGAAGGCAAGACCGTCGGCGTCGATATCGCTGTTGAGTTTGATCGGCGCGGAAAAGCCGCGATTGATCGACAGCACCGGCCGATCGGTGACGCCGCTGAACACGAAAGTCTTCTCCGCCTCATCGAGCACCAGCACGCCGCGCGCGACCGTCTGGCCGCCGGCCAAAGTGAGCGGCAGATCGCGGCCGTCCTTGCCGACCAGCCCGGTGACCAGCGGAATGACCATGGGCAATTTGTCCGGCTGGTTCGGCGTCGGCGGCACGGTCTGCTTGAGATCGAGCGTATATGTATGCGCCGCCGCATCGTATTGCGTATCCGCCGTGACCAAGGGCGTACCGGCCTGGCTGTACCAGAGCATGAACTGGCGCATGTCCCGGCCGCTGACGTCGGCAAAACACTGGACGAACTGCTCGACGGTGGCGGCTTCGCCATCGTGGCGTTCGAAATACAGATCCATACCGGCGCGGAATTTTTGCGCGCCGAGCAAGGTGTGCACCATGCGCACCACTTCCGAGCCCTTTTCGTAAATGGTGCTGGTGTAGAAGTTGTTGATTTCCTTGTATCGCTCGGGCCGTACCGGGTGCGCTAGCGGGCCTGAATCCTCGATGAACTGCGCCGCGCGCAAGCCGCGCACGTCGCCGATGCGCTTGACCGGGCGCGAGCGCATGTCGCTGGAAAATTCCTGATCGCGGAAAACCGTCAGGCCTTCTTTCAGGCAAAGCTGGAACCAATCGCGGCAGGTGATGCGGTTGCCGGTCCAGTTGTGAAAATACTCGTGCGCGATGACGGCCTCGACACCCGCGAAGTCGCTGTCGGTGGCGCTATCGCCGGAGGCGAGCACATATTTGTCGTTGAAGACGTTAAGGCCCTTGTTCTCCATCGCGCCCATGTTGAAGTCGGACACGGCGACAATCATGAAGATGTCAAGATCGTATTCGCGGCCGAAGGCTTCCTCGTCCCAGCGCATCGAGCGCTTGAGCGCGTCCATGGCGTAGCCGCAGCGATTTTCCTTGCCGTGCTCGACATAGATGCGCAGCGTGACATCGCGGCCCGACATGGTGACGAATTTGTCTTCGACGCAGGCGAGGTCGCCGCCGACCATTGCGAACAGATAAGACGGCTTCTTGTGCGGGTCGTGCCAGATCGCGAAATGCCGGCCGCCGGGCAAGTCGCCGCTGGCGGTCCGATTGCCGTTCGCCAGCAGAACCGGAGCCTGGCTTTTGTCGGCTTCGATGCGGGTGGTGTAGATCGCCATCACATCGGGGCGGTCCGGAAAATAAGTGATGCGGCGAAAGCCCTCGGCCTCGCATTGCGTGCAGTAGGTGCCGCTGGAGAGATAAAGGCCGGACAATTGCGTGTTCGCCGTCGGATCGACCAGGGTTTCGATCTCGAGCGTGAACGGGCCATTTGGCGGCTGCGGAATGGTCAGGCTGTCCGGCCCGGCGACGTAGCTGTCGGCCGGCAATGGCGCGCCATCGAGCTTGAGCCAGATCAAGGTCAGGCCGTCGCCGTCCAATACAAGGGGGGCCGCTACGCTGTCCGGATTGGGCCGCAGCGCCAGCGTCGCGCGCACCTTGGCCTCGGTTGGATGCAAGGCGACGTCGAGATGGACCGTGTCTACCCACCAGTCCGGCTGACGATAATCTTTGAGGCGGATCGGCTGGGCGATGTCTGTGCGCATGGCTTTGATCTAGGATTTTCCGACGCGGATGGGAAGAACGGAATTAAACGGGTCCAAGATGGCGAATATGCGTGCCATGGTTTTGCAGCGTCCGCGCTCTTTGCTGGTCATGCACGAGCGGCCATTGCCGGTACCGGACGTCGGCGAATTAATGGTCGAGGTCAAGGCCTGCGGCGTCTGCCGGACAGACTTACATGTGGTCGACGGCGAACTGGAACACCCCAAGCTGCCGATCGTGCCGGGACATGAAATCGTCGGGCGGGTGGCCGCGATCGGTGCGGGCGTTGCGGGCTTCAGCCTGGGCGAGCGCGTCGGCATTCCCTGGCTGGGCGCGACCTGCGACACGTGTCCCTATTGCCTGGCGAACAGCGAGAACCTTTGCGACACGCCGGTGTTCACCGGCTACACCCGCGACGGCGGATTTGCCAGCCATACGGTGGCCGACGCCCGCTACTGCTTTCCCCTCGGCGAACAAGGCGACGACGCCGAAATCGCGCCGTGGCTCTGCGCCGGTCTGATCGGCTGGCGCAGTTATCGCATGGCCGGGGAGGTCCGCAGCCTGGGGCTCTACGGCTTCGGCGCCGCCGCGCACATTTTGGCGCGGGTCGCGATCTGGCAGGGTCGGCAGGTGTTCGCCTTTACCCGGAGCGGAGACACCGCGGCACAGGATTTCGCCCGCTCGCTTGGAGCAGTGTGGGCCGGCGCCTCGGACGAGACGCCGCCGGAGCCGCTCGATGCCGCGATTATCTTTGCGCCCGTCGGCACTCTGGTTCCGGCCGCGCTCAAGGCAGTGAAAAAGGGTGGCCGCGTCGTCTGCGGCGGCATTCACATGTCGGATATTCCGGCGCTTCCTTATGCGCTGCTCTGGGGCGAGCGGCACGTGATGTCAGTCGCGAATTTGACGCGCGGCGACGCCCGCGAATTTCTCGACATTGCGCCGAAGGCCGGCGTGCAATGCGTCGTGACGCGCTATCCGCTGGAGCGCGCCAACGAGGCGCTGTCCGATCTGCGCGAGGGAAGTATGCAGGGTGCGGCGGTGCTAATTCCGTAGTCCTTTACGATATCGGCTCGGCATGGCCGATCACGCGCTTGATCAACGAGGAATGCAGCTTCAGCGCCCGCTCAAGCGCATCCACCTTCTCGTGCACGGTCAGAACGCTCAACGCCGGGTCGACGTGGCAATGGAAGTTGACGATTTCGCCGTCGTCGGTTTCGCGCACGCGGACATCATGGATATTGCGCAAAGCCCGGTCCTGCACGGCGAGTTCAGCGAGTGCGGTTTGCACGGCATGGACGCGCTCCGGCGGTGCTTCCCGGCCGAGCGCATCGACCGGCTCAAGCGGTTCGATATGGGTCTCGACCTCGACGCCGGTGCCCAACTCGCCGGCGATGGCGTCTTCGAGGCCATCGGCTATTTCATGCGCGGCGGCCAGCGACAGCTTGCCATCGACCTCCAGATCGAGCGCAATGGCCAGCCGGTCCTGAATGTTATGAACGGTGACATGGTGCACGGCGAGCGCGCGATTGCGCGCGATCACCATGACGCGGTCAAGGACGGATTCGCTGTCCAGCGCCACTGGATCGGTGGTGACGTTCGGCTCCGCGCCCGGCATTTGCCGACTGAGCGCGCTCTCGACGGCGCTCTTGATCGCGCTGACACGGTCGAGCGGCAAAGTGCGGCTGACCGCGACGGTCAGGTCGATGAAGGTCTTGTCGCCGACGCCGCGCGCGCGCACGCCGTCCACCGCGACGACGCCGGCGACCTTCTCGACAATGTCGGTTATATTGGCGACCGCGCCGACCGGCGCGGTATCGGTCAGTGTCTCGATGGTCCGGCGTCCGAGCCGCCAGCCGGCGATGCAGACCAGAAGTGCAACCGTCAGGGCCGCCACGGAGTCCGCCCACCACAGGCCGAAGCTGACGCCGATCAATCCGCCGATAACCGCCAGCGACGACCACAGGTCGGACGAGAAGTGCAGGGCGTCGGCCTCAAGCGCCTGGCTCTGCGTCGCCTCGGCAACGCGCGTCAAGGCGCGGGCGCGGAAGAAATCGATGCCGACCGAGGCCGCCATGACGGCGAAGGCCCAATTGGTGGCGACGACGACATGAGGTTCGTGCTCGACCAGCCGCTTGACCGCCTCCCAGATCACCACCCCGGACAAAAGAAACAGAAGCGCAGTCTCGCCCAGCGCCGAAACGCTCTCCACCTTGCCGTGCCCGTAATGATGTTCGTCGTCGGCGGGCTTTCCCGATATACGCACCGCCAAATAGGTCATGACGGTGGCGCCGAGGTCGATCAGCGAATGCCCGGCTTCCGACAAAATCGCCAGCGAGCCGGTGGAAATGCCGACAATGCCTTTGGCAATGGTCATCGCGGCCGAGGCCGCGATCGACGTCAGGGCGACTTGTTCTTTTTGGTGCTGCATGCGGCTCCTCGTTGGGCTGGGTGTAACCCAATCAAGGCGCAAATTCGACCGCGTTATTCGCTCTTGCGTCTAAGTCGCAACTGACTCCGATTCGCCTTAAAGCACCATGTTGCTGACCGGGTCGATCAGGTGCATGTGATCGAGATTGGCGCGCAATTGCATGGCCTCGCCGGAATTCTTGGCGGCGGTCGGCTCGACTCGGCCGCAGACTTCGGTGCCATCGACGCGGAAATAGACCATGGTTTCCATGCCCATGGGTTCGACCACATCGAGGACGACCGGGAATTCCTGGCCGACGCCGTTTTCGCGCCCGCGTGTTTCGGTGATGTGTTCAGGACGAAGGCCGAAGATAACTTCTTTGCCGGTATGCGGGCTGTAGCGCGGCGCGCGGCTTTCAGGAACGTTGAAGACGAGCTTGTCGGACAGGCGCACGCGCAGGCCGGCGCCATTGCCGCCTTCCAGCCGGGCCGGCACAAAATTCATTGCCGGCGAGCCGATGAATCCAGCAACGAAGCGCGTCGCCGGATGATGGTAGAGGTCATTCGGCGTGCCGATTTGCTCGATCTTGCCGGCATTCATCACGACGACGCGGTCGGCGAGGGTCATGGCCTCGACCTGGTCATGGGTCACATAAACCGTGGTCGTCTTGACCTTCTGATGGACGCGCTTGATCTCGGTGCGCATCTGCACGCGCAGTTTGGCGTCGAGGTTCGACAACGGTTCGTCGAACAGGAATACCTTCGGATTGCGGACGATGGCGCGGCCCATGGCGACGCGCTGGCGCTGGCCGCCGGAGAGCTGCTTCGGCCGCCGGCCCAGAAGCTCGGTGATGTCGAGAATTCGGGCGGCGTTGTCGACGTGCGTCTTGATTTCGGCTTTGGGGAACTTGCGCAGTTTGAGGCCGAACGACATGTTCTCGGCGACCGTCATGTGCGGATAGAGCGCATAATTCTGGAATACCATGGCGATGTCGCGATCCTTCGGCGGCAGGTCGTTGACCACCGCGCCACCGATCGAGATTTCGCCGTCGGTGATTTCCTCCAAGCCAGCGATCATGCGCAGGGTCGTGCTCTTGCCGCAGCCGGACGGGCCGACCAGCACGACGAACTCATGGTTGGGGATGTCGAGATTGATGCTGGCGACGGCAAGCACGTCGTCGTACTTCTTCACCACGTTACGCAGGGTCACATCAGCCATACGATTAATCCCCTCGGCGTTCTTTTGTCTTGTCGCGTTTTCTTCACGCGAACCGGTGCCCACTTCGCTCGAAAACGCTCTAGCCTTTTGTAGCGCCGGCCGTCAGACCGGCGATGTAGTAGTCCATCAAGAACGCATAGATGACGAGCGGTGGCGCAGCGGCAAGCAGCGCGCCGGCCATCAGCATGCCCCACTTGTAAACGTCGGCCCGGATCAAGCTGGTCACGGTGCCGACGGTGAGCACCTGCTGATCGGCGGAATAGAGGAAGGCCATCGGATAGACGAAGGCCGCCCAGGATACGGTAAACGCGAAGATCATCGCGGCGATGATGCCGGGCAGCGCCACGGGGATGAATATTTTGAACAGCATCTGCATGTGCCCGGCACCGTCGATCAGCGCCGCTTCGTCAAGCTCTTTCGGGATCGACTGGAAATAGCCGATCATGATCCAGGTGCAGAACGGCACGGTCAGCGTCGGATAGATCAGGACCATGCCCCAATAGGAATTGAGCAGGCCGATCGACTTGACGATTTGGAACAGCGGCAGGAACAACAGCGTGTCCGGGATGAGGTAAGTGAGGAAGATGCCGGTCGCCAGGATGCTGGAGCCCCAGAATTTCATGCGGCCAAGCGAGAAGGCGGCCAGCACGCTGACCACCATGGTGATCGCCACCACGCAGAGCGTGACGATCACGGTGTTCTTGAAGAACACCAGGAAATCGGTCTGGAACAGCAGGATGTAGAACTGCTCGAAGGTGATGCCGTTGGCGATGATCCACGGATTGGTCGCCATATGCGCGACCTCGGCGTCACTCTTGAGCGCGGTCACGATCATGTAATAGGGCGGCATGAGAAAGAATATCGCGAACAGGATCAGGAAAAAATAAGAGGAAATCAGCGCCCAGCGGCGATTGCGCTTGAGGCTGGCGCCGATGCCGAGCCTGCTCTTGATCGGGGCCGCGATGGCGACAGTGCTCATCCGATTTCTCTCCCACGCTTGCGCACCCCGCGCAGAATGAAGATCGCGGCGATCGCCAGGATCGGGAACATGAAAAGAGACGTGGCGGCGCCGAGCGGCAGATCGCCGGAGCGGATGCCGAGCAGGAACGAGTAGGTCGCAAACACGTGCGTCATGTTGCGCGGGCCACCCGCGGTCATGATTTGCACCACGTCGAAATTGGCGAAGGTAACGATCAGCGAGAACAGCACGGTGATAGCGATGATGTTGTGCATCATCGGCAGCGTGATGTGGATAAACTTCTGCCAGGCGCTGGCGCCATCGATCGAGGCGGCTTCATAAAGCTGCTCGGGCACCGACTTGAGCGCGGCCAGATACATGATGAGGAAGAACGGCGCGCCGTACCAGACATTGACAAGGATAACCGAAACGCGCGCCCAGTAAGGGTCGCTGAGCCAGGCTATTTCCTCAAAACCCATGCCTTTGAGAATGTAATTGAAAGCCGAATGCGTGGGGTCGAACAGCCACCACCAGCCGAGCGTCGAAAGCGCCAATGGAATAACCCACGGCACCAGCAGCATGCCGCGCCATTTGCGCTGGCCCTTGACCGGCAGATTGTTGACGAGGTGGGCGGTGATCAGCCCGATCAGCGCCTTGAAGAACACCGCGGAGATGGCGAAGATCGCCGATTGCTTGACCACCATCCAAAAGGTGTCGCGCGACAGGAGATATGTGAAGTTCGCCAGCCCGACGAAGCGGGTCTGCGATTTGTTCAGCATCGACAGATAGATCGAATAAAACGCCGGGTAGACGATCAGGCAGGCGACGATAATAATCAGCGGCAGGCACATCAGCACCGCGATGGTCGAGTGCCGGCGCATGAATTTTTGTAAGCCCTTCACGCGGACCGGCGCTTTTGCGGTATCCGGTATCGAATCCGGTCCCCACGACTGGACTGTATCGGCCATGATGCTCTGGTCCCGTGACGGTTAAGTAAGGGATGTGCATGCCGGCTTTTGGCCGGCATGCAATACTCGGTTGCCCCCGATTTTAGACGTCGCCGATCGCTCAGACCCGCAAGGTGCCTTCGAGCTCTTTCTCCGCCCACTTGATGACGTCGTCGAGCTTCTCATTACCTTGGGTGAACTTCGACACCATGACGGTGTTGATCGCCTGGTTGTAGATCTGGGCGCCCACTTCCGCGCGGGCCGGCGCGCCGGCCATCGAGGTCTGTTCGTCGCCGCGCGGCGGATAGCTATAGGCGGTGCCCACCGGCGGACCGACTTTCTTCCAGGTATCGAAGTCGTACATGCTCTTGAACGAGGGCAGGTCGTAGCCGAAGGAGGCTTCGACCAGTTGCGCCATCGATTCACGCTGCGACATGTGCAACAGCAGGTCCTTGGCCGCCGATTTGTTTTTCGAGAACGCCCACAGGCCGTAGAACTGCGGCAGCTGACCGACGAAACGGCCTTTTGGACCCATCGGCATCGGATGGTGCCAGATCTTCTCGGCGACCGTTGGATTGTCGCGCTTGGCGACGGCCCAGG
Source organism: uncultured Hyphomicrobiales bacterium (assembly GCA_903839845.1). Classification (GTDB taxonomy): domain Bacteria; phylum Pseudomonadota; class Alphaproteobacteria; order Rhizobiales; family Xanthobacteraceae; genus Pseudolabrys. Next base: position 8,476 of record CAIMEA010000126.1, on the reverse strand, counting down.
AGCTTGGCGGGTTCATGATGCTGGAGCCTTTGCCGGAAATCATCCAGCGGTTATTGCCAGCATCGTCCCAAGCGTAAACTTCCGGCGGATTCACCGCCATCAGCTTCTTGAGGTATTCAAGGGCCTTGCGGGTCTCATCCGAGTTGATCTTGATGTTGTCCTTGGCGTCGACCATGACCACGCCGAAAGAATTAAACAGCGCGCCGACCCAGTCGACCGCGTCCGAAGTTTGCCCCATCGGCAGACCGACCGGGAAGCCGGCCTTGTGCAACTTCTGAGCCGAATCGAGGAACGTGTCCCAGGTCCACTTGTCGGTCTTGGCCTTGTCGTATTTCGCTTCGTCGGCCGGGAACATGTCCTGCAGATCAATGCCCGCGTGCTCCTTGAAAAGATCGAAGCGCGACTGACACGGCTTGACCTGACTGCCGACCGCGGTCGGCACGCCGCGCCATGTGCCCTTGATCTTGGCAAGATATTCGGCGACCGGGCTGATCGGACCATATTGCTTGATGAGCTGGCCGACGACGTCATCGAGCGGCTCAAGCACGCGCTGATGCACCTGAATGTTCCAGTCGCGATGCGACATGATATCGTGGCCGGTGCCGGCTTGCGCTTCGGCGGCGGCGGTCAGCTTGTCCTTCTCGCCTTGCGACGTGATGTAGTCGATGTGGACTTCGACTTTATTTTTCTCGCCCCACTCGTTGCAGATCTTGTCGAGGGTCTTGTTGGCGCCGGGCACCCAATGGTCCCAGCAGCCGAGCGTCAGCTTGCCGGCGGCGTATGCGCCTCTGACATAGGGCGCGGAAATAATGGCGGCAGAGCCAAGAGCAGCGGTCTTGAGAACGGAGCGACGTGTAATACGTGTACCCATAGTCTCCTCCCGATGGCGTTTTGTTTTCTGGCCTTGAAAAAAAAGATAGCCCGCCCTTTTATCGGCGGCTAGGGAATAACGAAGCGCCGCGCCCCCAATTCCTAAATTTAATGCGGCCGTTCTCCCAATGGGTATTGCAGCGCAACAAATAGATGCAGGTGCAACATTCGGGATAGGTTTTCGACAAAACTTGTTGCCGCCATCGCGATCCGCAATAAAGCAAACGCGGCTTGATGACGCGTTTTGCTTTAGACAGGAGACTGCCAGGTGAGCACGCCCCGATTCATTCGCCTATCGTCCGGTGACAATGTGATTGTTGCCGTAGATCAAATTCCAGCGGGAACCGCGGCAGGGGGGGCGACCGCGTCGGCGCGCATCCCGCGCGGCCACAAGATGGCGACGGCGCCGATCGCGCTGAACGAGCCGGTACGAAAATACGGTCAGATCATCGGCTTTGCCGCGCAGCCGATCGCACCGGGCGACTGGGTGCACGAGCACAATGTCGAGATGCAGGATTTTGCCCGAGACTACTGCTTTGCCGAAGACGCCAGGAACGACGAAATCCTGCCGCCGGAACTGCGCGAAACATTTCAGGGCTATGTCCGGCCGAACGGGCACACCGGCACGCGCAATTACATCGGCGTGCTGACATCGGTGAACTGCTCGGCGACGGTGGCGAAGTTCATTGCCGAAGCCGTCAATCGCTCCGACATGCTCAAGGATTATCCGGAAATCGACGGCGTCGTTCCCTTCGTGCATGGCACGGGCTGCGGCATGGCTTCGAAAGGCGAGGGCTGGGATGTTTTGCGGCGGACCCAATGGGGCTATGCGACGCATCCCAATCTCGGCGGTGCGCTGATGGTCGGTCTCGGCTGCGAGACCTTCCAGATCGATCGCATGAAGGACGAATATGATCTGGTCGAAGGCGACCACTTTCAGAGCATGACCATTCAGTCGATCGGCGGCAGCAGGAAGACAATCGAGGAAGGCGTCGAGCGTATCAAGGCGATGTTGCCGATCGCAGCGAAGGCCAGACGCGAAACGCGGCCGGCTTCGGAAGTTGTGCTGGCGCTGCAATGCGGCGGCTCGGACGGTTATTCCGGCATCACCGCCAATCCGGCTTTGGGTTCGGCGGTCGACCTGCTGGTCAAGCACGGCGGCACCGGCGTGCTCGCCGAGACTCCGGAGATTTATGGCGCCGAGCATCTGCTGACGCGGCGCGCGGTCAACACGACGGTCGGCGAAAAACTGGTCGAGCGCATTCGCTGGTGGGAGGACTACACCGAGCGCAATCGCGGCGAGATGAACAACAATCCGTCGCCCGGGAACAAGGCCGGCGGGCTCACCACCATTCTCGAGAAATCGCTCGGCGCGGCGGCCAAGGGCGGCTCGACGACGATGCGCGCGGTCTATGAATATGCCGAGCCGGTGCGCGAGAAAGGCTTCGTGTTCATGGATACGCCGGGCTTCGATCCGGTGGGCGCGACTGGGCAGGTGGCCGGCGGCTGCAATGTGATGTGCTTCACCACCGGGCGCGGCTCGGCCTTCGGCTGCAAGCCGACGCCGTCGATCAAGCTCGCCACCAACAATTATGTCTATGAGACCATGACCGACGACATGGATATCAATTGCGGCGATATCCTTGACGGCGTCACGCTTGAAGAAAAGGGCGAAGAAATCTTCAGGAAGGTGTTGGCCGTCGCTTCCGGCGAACACACCAAGTCGGAAGACCTCGGTTATGGCGATCTCGAATTCGTGCCCTGGCAGATCGGCGCGACGATGTAGCTTACGCGCCGGCGTCCTCCAGGATCATGTCGGCGCCTTTTTCCGCGATCATGACGACGGCCGCGTTGGTGTTGCCGGACACAAGCGTCGGCATCACCGAAGCGTCGATGACCCGCAGTCCTGTGAAGCCGCGCACACGCAAGCGCTCATCGACAACCGCCGCCGGATCGGCGCCCATGCGGCACGTGCTGGTCGGGTGGAACACGGTCGTGCCGGTGGCGCGCGCGTAATCCAGGAGCTCGGCGTCGCTCGCGCAATCCGGACCCGGCGCGCGTTCCTCGGCGATATAGTGCTGCATCGCTTTCTGGCCCATGATGGTACGCAATAGTTTCATGCCATCGAGCGTCGTGTCGCGGTCGAAACGGCTGGTTAGATAACGCGGCTGGATCGCCGGCGCCGCTGCCGGATCGCTGGATTTGATGCGCACGAAGCCGCGGCTTTCCGGCCGCAACTGGCAGACCGAGGCGATGAATCCGGGAAAGGGATGCAGGCTGGCGCCGGTCGTTTCCGCACTGAAGATGATGAAGTGGACCTGCACATCGGGCGTTTCCAGTTCGGGACGTGTGCGCAGGAAGGCGCCGGCATAGCCCGCGCCGATGGTCAGCATGCCTTTGCGCTGCAAGACGTATCGCAAGCCGGCGCCGATGCGGCGATGCCAGCTGTTGACGACATCGTTCATGGTAATCGGCTCGGTGCAGCGATACTGCAGGCGCACCTGATAGTGGTCCTGCAGATCGGCGCCGATGCCGGGCCTGTCGGCGATCACCGGAATGCCGAGCGAGCGCAGATGATCAGCCGGCCCGATGCCGGAGAGCTGCAGCAGTTGCGGTGAATTGAACGCGCCGCCGGCGAGGATGACCTCGACATTGGCGTGCGCGACGTGGATGTCCCCGCCCTGACGGTATTCGACGCCGGTGGCGCGCGTGCCATCGAACAGGATGCGGCTGGCCAGCGCGCCGGTGACGACCGTGAGATTGGGGCGCTTGCGCGCCGGCCGCAAATAGCCGGCGGCGGTCGATTTGCGGCGGCCGTTGCGGGTGGTGAGCTGGAAATAGCCGGCGCCTTCCTGGCTCGCTCCGTTGAAATCCTCGGTGCGCGGAAAGCCGGCTTGCCCGGCGGCATCGATGAAGGCTTCACACAACGGATGCGGTTCGCTGACATCGGAAACCGCGAGCGGTCCGCCGACGCCATGCAACTCGTCTTCGCCGCGTTCCTGATCCTCGGCCTTGCGGAAATAGGGCAGCACGTCGTCGAAGCCCCAGCCGGTGTTGCCGAGTTGTCGCCAGTGGTCGAAGTCCTGCGCCTGGCCGCGTATATAAAGCAGGCCGTTGATTGAGCTCGAACCGCCGAGCACCTTGCCGCGCGGCTGGATGATCTGTCGGTTGTTCAACTCCGGCTCCGGTTCGGTCTTGTACAGCCAGTTGACCTTCGGGTTGGTGAACAGCTTGGCGTAACCGAGCGGAATGTGAATCCAGATATTGTTGTCCTTCGGGCCTGCTTCAAGCAGCAGCACGCTGTGCCGGCCCGACGCGCTCAAACGATTGGCCAAAACGCAGCCGGCGGAGCCGGCGCCGACGACGATGTAGTCGAATGTCCGAGCGTTGGCGGCCATCGCTTTACTTTCCACTTTTAAGTCCGAGAATTTGTACCGTGGTCTCACCGGCGCGCAGGCGTTGCATGATGGCGGCCTCCTTGTCGGTGCGTTGACGCGCGCCGGCCAAGGTCCGTTCGACCTGCGCCTGTGGGATGGCGACGACGCCGTCGCCATCGGCGACGATCAGGTCGCCGCGCGCGATGGCGACATCGGCGATCACGATCGGCTCGCCGACCGACGGCGCATGCAGCTTGATGCAAGCCCGCATGGCGATGCCGCGCGCGAAGACCGGAAATTTGTGGCTCTCCAGCGCCGCCAGATCGCGCACGCCGCCGTCGATCACCAGTCCGGCAATGCCGCGCGCCTGCGCTGCGACGGTGAGGATCTCGCCCCAATAGCCGGCGATATAGCCATGACCGTCGACAACGAGAACATCGCCGGGTTCGGCCTGCGCGACAGCAAGATGGATGGCGAGATTGTCGCCGGGCGCGCAGCGCAGCGGAAAGGCAGCGCCCGCCAATGTCGCTCCCGGCCAGACCGGGCGGATGTTGTAGTCGAGCGCGGTCGGCAGGCCGGACGCTTCGCACAAGGTCGAGGTGCCATGGCGCAGCAGCTCGTCGATCAGATATTGATAGGCGGGCATGGGGTTATTCCGAGTGAAAGTCGAAGTCGGCGCAAACTTCAGCACGCCGGCCGGTCACTCGGCAACTCACGGATTTTGCGCTGGCCGATCCGGCTTCGCCGTCGGTAGCGGTGTCGATTTCACCGACTTTATTTTGCGCTTGATCGGACGCTGCGGCGAGCCCAGCCCGTCGGGGATGTCGCCACTGTTGACGTAACGTGGCGTCATGTTCGGATTCTGGACAATGGGGCCGGCGGGCACGGTGACAAAGCCGCCATAGTTGCTGGGCTTGCGATCGTTGACACTGGCATCCGATCCGCCGCTTCCGGTAATCGGCGATGGCGCACGGCCCCAGGAATTCTGCGAGTCCGCCCAGGGGTTTTTCGCATTGCCCCAGGCATTTTTTGAATTCGCCCAAGGGTTCTTCGCATTCCCCCAGGCATTTTGCGAATTGCCCCAGCGGTTCTCGGCGACGGCGGCCTGCGCGGCGCAGAGGCTCAGCGCCAACGCTGCGGCGACCCGCAGTATGACGGCGTGGCGCAGGGTAGCCATGGCACGCGCACCGCAGCCGGGAAAAGATTTCATCGCGGCGGACCGCGCATTCGGTTGATTCATGAGCCCCGAGGGGGTGCGAAAAATCGCAAACGGCGATTCGGGATCAATTGTATTGAATGAAACACTGCCCGCCAACGGCCTTAAGCTCGTTGCATTGCCGTTCTGCTTCGGCTGGATCGACCGGACCAATTTGCGCTCGGTAGTAAATACCTTTGTCGCCAAGGTCGGCGCGGCGGATGATTGGTTGCTGGTCGCCCAGGATCGCCGGAAATCTGCCGCGCAGCGAGTTAAAGGCCGCTTTAGCCTCGGCTTCGCTGCGCTGCGACGTCACTTGCAGATAGGCCGCCGGTCCCTTGCGGCCCGGCGCAGCGGCCGGCCGGGCAGGGATGGCGCGCGGTTGCGCGCTGGCCTGGCGATTTGTCGGGACGAACTCCTGCTTGTAATCGATGTTGTAATTCACTGGAACGAACCGGCCGGCCGGCGGCGTGGCTTGCACGCCATCGATATTTCCGAACGTCGCCGGACTGGCGTTGCGGGCAACCGGCGCGGGCGCGGCGGGTGCAGGTTCGGCGCCAGGCGTCGATGCGGGCGCGGCGGCGACCGCGGGCTCATCGGCCCGCGCGGCGGAAACCGAGAGTTGGTCGATCATCCAGTAGCCGTCGATAGGAAGGTAGTCGATGACGAAGTTGATGCGCAGCGGCCGCGACGGGAAGATGCCCTTGAGCATCAGCGCGCCGGCGGATGTCAGCTTCGGCGCCTCGGTGAATTCCGGCGCCAGCACCAATGATGGCGACAGATCGAGATTCTGCTGGCGCAGGTTGGCAAAGGCCTTGCCGAGTTGTTCGGCGCTCATGCGCGTTTGCAGCGCCGGCGTGGTCATGCCGCGCAGCACCGAATAATTTTCGGTGAAGTTGGCTTGATTGAGAGCGGTCAGGGCGGCCCGCACCATCATCACCAGCACGTCAGGCGCCGGCATGTTGACCGGGCCGGAGTGAACGCCGTGCGGCCGCCGCACGATGATGTTGCGCACGACAGGCTTCTCGATCTTGGGCACGGTGACGACGGGCGCAGCGGGAAGCGCGATCGACAGCTCGGTCGGCGGCGGCGAGAGCTCAGCGTTCTTGCGAGCCCATTGCGCTTGCGCGCAAATGGAACTGGCCGCGAGAGCGACGGCCGCGCAACAAATTCCTTGAATGAGCCGTTTCATGACGCGCCTCGCACGCCGAAATGCTGTGGCAGTGCCAGGAGCCGGACCATGACGGACCGGCTCCCGGGAGTTTGTGTTGTGGCTATCAGTCTCATGTCACGCGACGAGATGAGACTGACGGGCCTGCATTTTGCGCAACCTCTTACTTGGTCGCGCGAAAGCTGGCCATGGCGCCGGCGCCGAGCGCGGACACCGAAGCCGACGCACCCGATCCAGTAATGCCGGTAACGGTGATCTGGCCGGCATTGGTGACCGAAGCGGTGTTGGCTGACGCCTGGGTAACATTTCCCAGTAGCGCCGCACCACCAATCGAAGCACCGTCAGCAATGCTCGCGACCGAAACTGAGGCCACCGAGCCGCTCGCACCGATCGAAGCCGACGCATTGCGACCCGAAATGTCGTTGGTAATTGCCAGCGTGCCGCCTTTATTGTTGATCGCCGCTGTATTGCTAGAGTCCTGCGTGATGCCGGCAAGCGTATAGGTGCCAGCAGCCACATTGCTGTTGCTGGTGATCGACGTCGAGGTGACGGCGCCCGTCGCGCTGACACTCGCGGAAGCGCTGGTACCGTTGATTCCGGCCACTGTGGCCGTGCCAGCGCCAGCCGCGCCGTTGTTGTTTGTGACTGTCGCGTTGTTCGTCGATGACTGGTTGATGGCGCCGAAGGTATCGGTCGCGCCTCTGGTGCCAATGGCATTGGAGGACACCGAAGATGCAGCGCCAGTCGCCGAAATTGAAGCCGAAGAGCCCGCGCCGTCCGCGGTGGTTGCACCCAGGTTGCCGACATTGAATGTCGTCGAAGTATTGGCGACTGTACCGCCAGTGTCATTCAAAGCGGTTTGCGAAATAGCACCGGTTGTGGTCGATACCCTCGAGTTCGCAGCCACCGTATTGGCGATGTTGCCATTCGAGTTCGACCCAACCGAGACGACCGCGCCGGTTGACGAGACCCCGACCGATGTGCCGCTTCCGGTGAGATCGCCGGTCGTCAGGCTGGCCGTCGTTGCGCCATTGGTGACCGCACCGGTATTCGTCGAAGACTGAGTCAGCCCACCAAATATGATCGATGAATTTGCGGTGAGCGTACCGGTGACGAGTTGGGAAGCCGATACTTGAGAAGCGGCGCCGGTTGCCGATAGCGAGGCTGAAGCACCGTTACCGGTCAATCCGGTCCCGAGAGCGCCAATCGTGCCGTTATTGCCGACGGCCGCGACGTTGGACGTCGTCTGGTCGATCGAGGTACTGCCAATGGTCGTTGCGCCGGACATGTTGCCGACGCCCGAGCCGGCCTGCGAGCCGGAAACCGAAGCCACCGCGCCGGTCGCCGAGACCGAAGCCGAGCTTGCTTTGCCGGAAAGTGCGTCGAGATTGATCGTGCCGGTGTTCGCAATGATGCCGCCGGTCGAATTGGTCGAGGATTGCGTGATCGCGGTGCCGATCGAGTTCGTGCCGGCTGCGGTTTCAATAGCCTGGATGCCAACCGAAGTGACAGAACCGGTGCCTGAGATCGAAGCCGACGCGCCATTGCCGCTAACCGCGGCAATGCCGCCGCCGCCTAGGTCGATGGTCGCAGCCGGGCGCGTGATGGCGCCGGTATTGGTCGTAACCTGGTCGATGGTGGTAATGCCGCCCGAGGGCAGAGCCAGATTGCTGCCGCTGCCGAATGCTGTGTTGCTGCCCAGCACACCGACCGAGGCGACGACACCGGTGCTGCCGATGGACGCGCCGCTGAGCAGACCGGAAATAGCGCCCGATGTCGTGATGCTGTCGGCGGCGGTGCCAGTCACAGCGGCGGAGTTGGTGATGGGAGTAACCGCCGTGCCTTGCGTGATCGCCACCTGCG
>CAIMEA010000125.1 GCA_903839845.1 uncultured Hyphomicrobiales bacterium | reverse complement strand
TATCGCGGCCGCTGGAACGGCGGCAGCTTCGGCCCGTGCTGGACCTCGACGCCGATCGGCTACATGTGGAATTGCGGCAAGTAGCCGCGGAGCGGCGAGCGGCCCGTTCGCGCACAAAAAAGGTCGCGCCCTCCGTCGGCTATGGAACATAAGCCGCCTTCGGGTGTTGCCGTCCCGATCGGCGATGGGCAGACGTCGATCCTCACCGTCACATCCGGCTGCCGCCGCTCGCTTCAGCGCGCAAGGACAGCACCATGCAGTTGTTCATCCAGCGGCAGAACATCCTCTTCTTCCAGAAGCAACTGGCCGCCCAGCCCACCGAACCGCAGCGGCAGCAATTGTTGAAGCTGCTGGCCGAGGAAGAGGCAAAGCCCGCCGGTTCGCCGGCGCGCGACGCCACCGACCGCCGTTGACCTGTATCAAGGCGCCGCCGCCCTTCGCCGGCTTGCATGCGCTTGAAGACAGCAACGGGAGAATCTCATGGCCGTCACCCAGGCGCACACGCGGCTGAGCATCAACGGGCTGGGCTGGGGCCTGTCCGCCGCCTTCGCCATCCTGTTCGTGCTGTGCATGCTGATAGCGTGGTTCATGCCGATGCGCGCCGCGCACGGCTATGTGTCGCTGCTGTCGGACGCGGATATCCGCTCGACGCGAATCTGGGTCGACGGGCTGATCTGGAGCCTGGCTGGCGGCTGGCTGATCGCGCTGGTGTTGGGCACAGTCTACAATTGGATCGTCGCGCGCCGCGCGCCGGACCTGATACGGAAGTGACCGGGCGGGCTATGCCGCCGTCTTCGGCCGGGTCGGGTGATGCCGCATGATTTCCCGAATCTGCGACGTCGTCTTGCCGCGCACGTCATAGCCGCGACGCTCCAGCGCCGTGAGCGCTGCGTCCTTCAGTTCATCGAGTTCGAGCCGCTTCAATCGGCGCAAAGTCGCGCGTGCTTCGGGCATGAAAATACCTCGACACCATGATGAATGGAAATATCGAGGTTAACGCCGCGCCCGGCAAAAGCGTTCCAGCGCCGCCGCCGCGGCGCTTGCGATCAGGCGTTAGGCCCGGTCCTTGGCGTCGTAGACCTTCACCTGCGCCTTCGCGTCGCGGTGCTTGAGCTCGAGGCCGGCTTTCAGCGCGGCGGTGAGGCTGACAAATTCGGAAACGAACTGGCCGCCGACCTCGACGATAAAGCCGTCATGCGGAGCGGTGTGCGCGGGAGCGTTTTGCATCGGACGCCTCATGTTTCGCCGCGCGCCGTGGCGCCGCGATTGTGTAAGCTTACCCCCCGAGCATTGCTTCACCTTTAAACGATCCGGTTAACGATTCCTTTATAAGGTCACTCAAAGGCTATGCATCGCGGCGATACCTCCGCCGGTTCCCTTGCGGCGCCCAGGCATGCCGAGCGGGCGGAATTTAATCAAAATAATCCCTTGACTGCTTTAATGCCTAGGTTGATATACTCCATATCCCGTCCCATCTACGAGGGGCGTTTGATCAGCGTCGTCAGATGCTGGGGCGGGGAGCGGTGGCTGGCGGGTGTGTCGGAGATTCGGCGCAACAAATCCGACAGCGGTCCAAGCCGCTGGGTCCCGATGCGCCAGCCGCGCATCACTGGGGCGGATGGGCGCGTGGCCAAAGGGGCAGAAGCCTTTGGCCGCCTTGAGACTCGATACCAGGGTCAAACGGCACCAAAGGCGAGGAAGCATCCTCGCTACGCGCTTTGAGGC
>CAIMEA010000124.1 GCA_903839845.1 uncultured Hyphomicrobiales bacterium | reverse complement strand
CTTTTGCGTCTTCAATTTCTCAACCAGCGTGTTGACGTTCTTCGGCGGCACCACCGCGTCCTTGTCGCCATGAATGCCGGAGGACGGGCAGGGGGCGAGGAACGAGAAGTCGTACAGATTCGCCGGCGGGCAGATCGAGATGAAGCCTTCGATCTCGGGGCGGCGCATCAGAAGCTGCATGCCGATCCAGGCGCCGAATGAGAAGCCGGCGATCCAGCAACTCTTGGCTTCTGGATTTATGGTCTGTGCCCAGTCGAGCGCCGCTGCCGAGGGCGCGCAATAATTGTAAATATCTTGACCGCACGTATTCGTCCGATAATAGTCGATGGGCAGAGGTTCCGGGGGGCGGATGGCGAGCGATCGCAACGATTTTTTTCTGAGCCGTCGCGGCTCGGTGGCCACGGTCGCACGTGAGGTGGCCGATGTCTTGGCCGAGCGCGGCTACAAAGTGCTGGTTCAGGATTATGACATTCCGTATGGCGCCAGCTTCGTTGAGGCCATGCACGAGGCGGTGAAGAATTCGCGCGACCTCATCATATTATTCACCGGGGACTATGAGAGCTCCCCTTATACGCGCAAGGAATTCACCAGCTTTGAAGCCGAGCTTGCGCAGGACCGGGACAAACGGCGCATCGTCGTCCTTCGCTGCGAGGATGTTCCGCTGCGCGGCTTACTCGCGGACTGTGTCTATCAGGATCTGGTCGGCGTCGCCGACCCGGACGAACGCAAGCAGCGCATTCTCGCTGCGGCCGAAGGCCGCTCGCAAGCGCAGCGGCCGCCACCGCGAGCGTTCCTCGGGGTGCCGCCCCGGCTGACCACCTTCACCGGCCGAGCCGAGAGCCTCGACCGGCTAGACAGCATTTTGCTGGCCGATAAGCCGGCGGCCGTCGTGCAAGCGGCCGGCCGCGCCGCCGTGCAGGGCTTGGGCGGGGTCGGCAAAACCTCGCTTGCCGCCGAATATGCCTATCGCTTCGGTAACCTCTATGCCGGTGTCTGCTGGTGCCCGGCCGAAACGCCGACAAGTCTGCTGAAAGCGCTGGCCACCCTTGCCGTTGAGCTTGGAGCTACAGTTACCGGAGATGACAATCTTGAGACGGCCGCGAAGGCGGCCTTGCGCCGGCTTGCCGAGCAGCGCGCGACCTGGCTGCTGATTTACGACAACGTGACAAGCCCCGACGAGATCAAAGACCTGCTGCCGCTTGGCGGCGCGCGTGTGCTGATAACCTCGCGATTTTCCGATTGGGGCAATTTTGCCTCAAAGGTGTCGCTCGATGTGATGAGCGCGGACGAGGCGGTCGATTTCTTGGAGAGACGCACCGGCAAAAAGGACGAGTCGGGAGCGCGCAAGCTCGGTGAGACTTTGGGCTATTTACCGCTGGCCCTCGACCATGCGGCGGCCTATTGCGAGCAAAGCGACAACACTTTCGCCATGTACGCGGCCAAAGTGGAAAAGGTGATGGATACCGAGCTGGAAGGGCTGGGTTACCCACGCACGGTCGCGGCTACTTTCCGTATTGCTCTCGATCAAGCGGTGGCGCGGTGCGCGAGCGCCGAGAGGCTCATTGTCTATCTCTCTTGCTGCGCCCCGGAGCGTATCCCGATGGCGCTGGTCGAGGGGGCGATTGGCGACGATATAGAACGTGACGCCGCGGTGCGGGCTTTGGTCAGAGTTTCGTTGGTGAAACGCGATCCGTTCGAGGACGGCACTCGATCTCTCACGATGCACCGTTTAGTGCAGTCCGTGGCGCGAAGTCGGCCTACGCTGAGTGCAGAAATCCTTTCGGCGCTGGCCAAACAAATCGAGCGCGGACTCGAAGATCCTCGTTTCGAGCATGAACGCGCCCGGTTCCTGCCGCATGCCGTGAGCTTCCTTTACTTTCTGCAGGCGGAGGAATTCCGCGACAGCGACGCCGGCGAACTGTACGAAACGCTTGCTCAGCGGGTCATATTGGCCCTGTTCGATCTTGGCCCAAAAGATATCAGCCCCGAGCATCTCGCCGGGCTGCTGCGCGAATATTACGAAGACGGTCCGCTTTTCCGCGCCATCAGTGAGTTCCGCCAGCGCAATCCGGAGGCGTGGGCGCAAATCGAGCATCCGCTTATCAACGAGAATAATTTTGTCCTGCGCCATGCCATGTCGCACGCGCTCGCCGATTCGTATGTGAACAATGCCTCGCTGCTGGCGGATACCGTCGCCCGCTCGGAGCGCGCCGCGCGGCGGGTGAGGGATTTGCCGGAGTTCGAATTCGCCGGTTACGCTCTGGCTTTGATCTTTATCCGCGAACCACGTCTGATAGAGCGGCCGTTCGTCGAAAGGCTTTCAAAATACCCGATCTACCCCGGTCAGCAGCTGTTGGGTGATCTCCTGCTCAACCTGGTCTTTCAAACGACGAACGCCGACTTGCTGTCTTGGGATCGATGGCGGGACACTCGCGGCATGGCAACCGGCGATCGATTTTGGCATTCTCGCTGGGGCTTCATCAGGCTTCATGTCTCCGAAATCCTGGCTGCCGAAGCATTCATTGCCGGGGGCGCGGTTGCGGATTCTTCGGCAGAAGTTCAGCAATGCTACCGAAATCTGCACGACATAAAAATCAGGCTCGAAAACGCCAAGGGATTGGCGAGGAGCAAAGGCGTTCAGGATCTCCTTGCTCGGTATTTTTCATTGGGCCGCGAGCCGGCGGCGGTCGAAAAAGTGCGGGAGGACCTCAGGAGCGATCCTAACCGGCGTGAGCTGTTTTGGCTGCTGCTTGCCCATCCGATCTGGTACGTCGCAGAAGAATCGGCCTCCATTCTTGCATCGCTGGCCAAGGAAGATGACGAATTTCTGCAGATGATTTCCGACTTCTGGGACGAGGCGAACTGGCGCGTCCAGTATGGCGCCAATGAAGCTGCGTTCGGTGCGAATACGGCTTTTCCGGACTTGTTCAAAAAAAGCGTTCGGCAATTCTTCGATCATCCGAACTGTCGGATTCGCGCGCTCTGCACCGAGAACTTTGTATCCGGGCTGCTGACGGCAGGCGGCACGAAGAGGGAACGGCTGGTTCGCGATTTCGAGAGCGAAATCCGTTTCTGGCTCAATAACACAGACTGCGCGACCCTCGAACATATCTACCGGCTCTTTGCGGCGCTTCATAAGAAAGGAATAGATTTTAAAAAAGAGCCGTATGCCGGACTTTTGCAAGGACCGAAATCGCCGCTCATGGGAGACCTGCCGGCAGCCTGGTACTCCCTTGATCGCAGCGAATTTTTGCAGCATATCGAAAGGCGCAAGGAAGCCTAAGCTGTCGATAGCCTCAGCCAGATGCTTTTAGCAGGGAAGCTCATGTTTCAAATTGGATGGTGTAACGATCCCAACGAGGTCGAGCGACTTGCAGAATTCTTTGCGCACAATGTGACACAATCGTATATTTCGCATTCCGAGTTGCAATTCGGACGAGCCGAGACGCCTGACAAGTGGGCTGAAGATCTTACGGCGAAATTCAGGGCGGAGATTTCGGAGCGGGTGCCTATGGCGAGCGGCGCTTCGTTGCGGATCGCGAGCGCCTACGACGACAACAGGTTGATCGGCCTTGCATACGTGACTTTCACTAAGAATGTGCCGGCGCCTTTCCTTATTCTGGAGGATATTGTTGTCGACCGAAATCAACGCGGCAGCGGATACGGTCAACAAATGGTGGATTGGATTTTCAATGAGGCTCTAAAAGAGGGCATCAAGCGAGCCTTTCTGGAAAGCGGCAAGGAGAATCACGATGCCCATCACTTTTTCGAGCGCAACGGCTTTCATCAAGTCTCCATCGTGATGATGGCCGATTTGACGGGAGCGTAACCCTACGCCGCCGGCTTGCGCTCGGGCGTCTTGAGGCGCTTGTCGAGATATTGCTCGATCGAGCCGAGCAGCACGTCGACCTTGCCGTCGAAGAAGTGGTTGGCGCCGGGCACGACCTTCTGTTCGATGACGATGCCCTTTTGCGTCTTCAATTTCTCAACCAGCGTGTTGACGT
>CAIMEA010000123.1 GCA_903839845.1 uncultured Hyphomicrobiales bacterium | reverse complement strand
GCGCAAACCGAATTGCAGATTGTCGAAGGTCTCGTCGGGCTGTTTCCATTTGGCGAGTTCGTCGCACCAGGCGGCGTCGAATTGCGGCCCGCGCAATTGCTCGGGATCGTCGGCGGAGAACGCGGTGGCCACCGCGCCGTTCGGCCATTCCAGCCGCCGCCGCGACGAAAGCCATGACGGCCGCTCGCTGCGCGGCGCATGGCGCAATATGCCGGACGGCCCTTCGATCATCACCTCGCGGGCGTCGTGCGCCGTTTCTCCTACAAGGGCAATATGCAGCGCGCGCTGCTCGGCATAAGGCTTCGCACCAAGGGCCTGCGCGCGCACCCACTCGGCGCCAAGCCGCGTCTTGCCGGCGCCGCGGCCGCCCAGCATCAGCCATGTCGTCCAGGGAACGTGAGGGGCTGCGCCATTGCTGGCGTAAAGCGGCGGCTCCTGATGCGCATGCGCGAACGCGATGAAGTACTCATTCAGCGGCGCCAGCAGGTCGGCCGGCAACGTCCGCAAAAGCGTCCGCATCTGTCCGGCTTGCGAGGAAGCTTTCAATGCGCTGCGTAAGCGCCTCACGAAATGCATCGAGGTCGGCGGGCAAGACATCGTATCTGTCGGCGTATCTGTCTGCATTGTCGTCATCGTTCCGTCCCGGCTGCGCGGCACGCAGCCGCTGCAATGTGTTGAAGGCGTCGGTGAGAATGCTGATGGCGCGCGCGGTCGGGAGATGCTCCCGGGCAATCAGCTTGCCGGCGCGGCGCACCGCCTCGAACTCGTCGAGATGCGCCATCACGACGCGGATGAAACGGGCGATGTTGTCTTCGCGCGTCGCGCCGTTGCTGTCGCCGTCATCCTGAGGTGGCGGCCGCAGGCCGCCCTCGAAGGATGGCGGGTTGGCATGACCGTCCGCCTTGGAGGCTCCCGCCAACTCCTCCACCTCCGCCAGAAGCTTTGCCACCGGCGGCAGGTCGCGCGGCGGCGCTTCAAAACGGACCCAGCCTTCGCGCGGCCCCATGCGCCGGATGACGGATTCGTTGACGCCGACATCGAGCGCGATCTGGCAGACGGGCTGATCGGTCTCCTCGTAGAGCCGCTGCACATGCGCCTGCAATTCGGGAGACATGCGGGTTCGCATCGGCGACGGCGTGCCGGCGACCGGTCCGCCTTTGGGTTTGGGTTCGGTCGGCACGGACATTCCACGCACCGACGTGTGTTTCGCGCGCGCGGGCGCGCGCAATGCCTTCGCCAATTTCTTGGCCATGACGAAGCTCCGGAAACGTTGAGATGGGGGATTTTAAAAAAAGCCGCCGGTCCCGCGCGCGGGACGCAAAAGGCGAGCGTGGCGTGACTCTAGCCGGGCAGCGTCACGCTGTCAAGGACTCTTTTCCTTTGGGTCAAGCCAATAGCAATGCTGCTAACTTTGCCGCGAACTTTCGATTCGGCATATTCCACTCTCCTGTCGACTGGTAATGAAACATGCGCTTTACCGAGCGGGGGCCGATTATTCCTAACGAGCTCCTTGACGCCCGCGACGCGGGTGACGTTGTCTTTATTTGTGGTGCAGGGGTTTCGATTCCCGCCGGTTTGCCTGATTTCTTTAACTTGGCTTCGAAAGTAGCCGAGCGCCTTGGCGTCGCACCGGATTCCGAGCTCGGCTGTCAGATAAACGCGGAAAGTGACCGGCGCAAATCCAAGAACTCTAGTCCCGTTTCTGTCGGCTCGCTCAGCCTCGATCAATTTTTTACCGCGCTAACGCGCATATATGGGTCAGCTCAAGTTAACGCAGAAGTCGTCAAGCTTCTGAGACCACGCGGAAAGGCCAAACTCGACTATCATAGAGCAATCTTAGACCTTTCGCGTAGACCAGACGGGCGTCAAAGACTTATTACGACAAATTTTGATCGGCTATTTGAGAAGGCTCAGGCGCGATTAAGGTCCTACACACCGCCACTGTTCCCGGACCTCTCACGAAGCGATGGGTTCGACGGTGTCGTGCACTTGCACGGCCAAATTCCGGAAGCAAACGCGACACGCGTCGACGACGGGGCTGGACTTATACTTACAAGCGCAGACTTCGGACGCGCATATCTTGCCGAAGCGTGGGCCACACGCTTCATTTCAAATTTGCTAGATCGGCACGTCGTAGTACTTCTAGGCTATAGCGCTGACGACCCGCCCATACGCTATTTGTTAGAAGGCTTGAATCTTTCCGGAAGAATTCGTGACAAACGCCTTTTTTCTTTCGCTGCCGGAGAACCAGCGCAAACGGAGGCAGAATGGCGTGAACGCGGCGTGAACGCCATTCCGTACGATTCCGCGAATGGCCACGAATTCCTTTGGGATAGCCTACACGCATGGGCGAAACGCGCGCGCGACCCGGGAGCATGGCGAAGGCAGATTGTTGAACTCGCCCAATCGTCGCCTCGCAGTCTAAAATCATTCGAACGTGGGCAAGTGGTCGCGCTCTGCAGTTCTGTAGAGGGCGCAACATCGTTCGCAGCAGCCGATCCACATCCCTCCGCCGAATGGCTTTGCGTTTTTGATGCCTACTGTCGGTACGCGAGGCCAGGACGGACCCCGTCCTACGATGGAAAAACATCTCCCGAAATTGATCCGCTAATCGAATATGGGCTTGACCGGCCCCCTCTGAGTGGTCCGATTGGAATGTTAGTTTAGAGCCGGCATTTCCGCCACCATTGTTGTTGGCCAGACCAGGGCCTCAGGCGCCGGCGGTCGATATCCCAGCGACG
>CAIMEA010000122.1 GCA_903839845.1 uncultured Hyphomicrobiales bacterium | reverse complement strand
CGGCGTTGCCGGATTTCAGACACAGCGCGCCGGCGTCCGCCGTCACGTTCGGGCGGCTTTCATAGATAATTCCAATAACACCCAAGGGAACGCGCACGCGCTCGATGGTCATGCCGTTCGGCCGCGTCCAGGATTCGGTGACGGCGCCGACCGGATCGTTCAAAGCGGCGACGGTTTCGATGCCGGCGGCGATGCTATCGATCTTGCCGTCGTCGAGTTTAAGCCGGTCGAGCAGGGCGCCGGTCATGCCGGAGGCCTGCGCGGCGGCGATGTCCTCGGCATTGGCGGCCAGGATAGCGGCCTTGCCGGCACGGATGTGGGACGCCATGGCGGCGAGCGCGCGGTTCTTCTGCGCGGCGGGGGCGAGGGCCAGAACGCGGGCGGCGGCGCGCGCGTCGCGGCCGATCCCGGCCATCATTATGCCGAGGGCCGCCGAATCGCCAGTTCCATCAATGCTCTTGAGCGGCGCCGTCATGGCCGAAAAAGTCCGTAAAAACGCAAAACCACAGCCCGGTAGCGGGGTGGTTTTCCTACCACACCGCGTCCGGCCCGGCGAGGTGGCCGGCGGGCGCAAAAACGCGGGGCGGACAAGAGGTAAAGCTGGGGATAGCGTGGATAACCTCTGGATACCGACAACCGGTCAAGGACCCTACACATTGGTACCGCAAGGTGACGACAACGAGGGCGTAACAACCGTACCGTCAGGTATTGGGGGACACGCTCGTGGAGGGTGTCATGGCGTACAGCACGACCAGGCTGCCGGCTCGCTTTCCGGTGGGGACCAAATTCGTTATCGAGGGCCGCGCCGGCGGCGATTTGAGCCGGTTTATCGAGTTTCCCGACGGCACCAAGCTGCGGCTGCCGAAGCGGCCGGCGGCGTCGGCCCCGGCCGGGCGGCGGACCCGGATCAAGGCCAAACGGGCGCATTAAGCGGACCCCTTAAGCGCGCGCTCGTAGCGCCGCCGAATGCGAAAACCCCAGCCTCCGGGGGCTGGGGTTGACGGGCGATCGGTCAATCGCCTTTTGGGGTACGCCAGTTTTGGGGTCTTGAAGAATTCGGGTCTTCGCGTCTGTCGCCGCGTCGGTGAAGCTGTCGTCTTCGCCTGTTCGCCAAGACAACGTGCAACCGAGTGCAAGGTTCCACGCGCACGCGCCGCTCAAGCCCCCGCCATCACCAGATCGTCGCGATGGATCATTTCGGTGCGGCCTTCGAAACCGAGTATGGCCTGCACGTCGGCCGACGAGCGGCCCTTGATCTTCTCGGCGTCGTCGGCATCGTAGGCGATCAGGCCTCGGCCGATCTCGGCGCCGTCCGGGCCGCGCAGCACGACGGCGTCGCCGCGCCCGAACGCGCCTTCGATCTTCGTGACGCCGGCCGGCAGCAGGCTTTTTCCCAGGCGCAACGCCTTCACCGCGCCGGCATCGACAATAAGAACGCCGCGCGGCTCGAGCGAACCGGCAATCCATTTTTTGCGCGCGGTGACCGGATTGGCCGGCGTCAAAAACCAGGTGCACGGCCCGCCGTCGATGATCGCGCGCAGCGGGTTCATCACCCGGCCCGACGCAATGACCATATGCGTGCCGGCGGTGGTGGCGATCTTGCCCGCCTCGATCTTGGTAATCATGCCGCCGCGCGACAATTCCGAACCGGAGACGCCGGCCATCGCCTCGATCTCCGGCGTGATGCGCGGCACCACCGGCACCAGCTTCGCGCCGCTGCCGGCGGTCGGCGGCTTGTCGTAGAGGCCGTCAATGTCGGACAGCAGCACCAGAAGATCGGCGCTCATCATGGTGGCGACGCGCGCGGCCAGGCGATCATTGTCGCCATAACGGATTTCGGATGTGGCGACAGTGTCGTTCTCGTTGATCACCGGCACGGTGCGCCACTCGAGCAATTTGTCGATGGTCGAACGGGCATTGAGATAGCGCCGGCGTTCTTCCGTATCGCCCAATGTCAGCAAGACCTGGCCGGTGGCGATGCCGTGCGCGCTGAAGCTTTCCGACCATGAGCGGGCCAGCGCGATCTGGCCGATGGCGGCGGCGGCCTGCGCTTCCTCGAGCTTGAGGCTGCCGGCCGGCAGCTTCAGCGTCGCGCGCGCCAGCGCGATGGCGCCGGACGACACCACCAGCAAATCGCGCTTCTCCTTGTGCAGCGACGCAATGTCGGCGGCGAGCGAGATCAGCCAGTCGCGCTTCAACGCGCCGGCGGCGTGATCAACCAAAAGTGACGAGCCCACCTTGATGACGATGCGG
>CAIMEA010000121.1 GCA_903839845.1 uncultured Hyphomicrobiales bacterium | reverse complement strand
CCGCGGCGGGCAAAGGGCGCACCGACCCAGTAACCGATGCTGCCGGTCTGCGCCACGCCGCGCCTGACATTGGCCAGCGTCAGCCCGCCGACAAGCGCGCCGCCGCCACCGCCTGTGGCGCACCCCACCCCACCCGTGCCGCCGCCGGCCGCGCAACCGCGGCCGCCCGGTCCGCCGCCTGAAATTCATCAGCGTCCGGCGGGTCCGCCGCCCGAGAACCATCAGCGTCCTGAACGTCCGGCTGGCGCACCGCCGGAAGGACGGCCGCGCCCACCCGCGCCACCCGCCGCGGCGCCCCCGGCCGCGCCAACCGTCGCACCGCCGGCCGTTCAGCAGCAGCCGGTTACACCGCCGCCGGCCGCGCAGCAACGCCCGGTCGCGCCGCCGCCGGCACCTGCCGTGCAAGGTCAGCCGGCCGTGCCGCAAGGTGCGCCACCCGCTGCGCCGCAAGCCGCGCCTCCCGTGCCGCCGAATGCGCAACGTATTCCCGGCCAGCGTCCGACCGGCGGCCCCGGTGGACCGGGCCGGCCCGGTGCACCGCCCGCCGCCGCACCGGCGGCTGCCGCGCCGCCCGCTGCCGCCGCTGTCGCACCGCCGCCGCCGCCGGCGCAGGTACGCAACGCCAATGAGTTCATCCGCCGCGGCAACGCCGCGCCGAGTCCCGGCATGGCCGACATTCGCCAGCAGCGGCAGGAGACGCGCAGCGGCACCAGCATCGTCATTCGCGAAGGCGACCGCACCATCGTGCGCGACGATAACCGCACCATCATCCGGCACAACGAGTCGTCTCGTTTCGCCATCGGTGCGCGCAACATCAACACCGTCAATCGCGGCGGCGGAGCGATCACCACGGTCGAACGCGGCGGCGGCGTGCGCATCATCAGCTTCACCGACAGCAACGGCCGCCTGGTACGCCGCATCCGGCGCGATAATCGCGGCCGCGACACGGTGCTGATCGACAATACTTTTGCCGGCGCGCTGGTCGGACTGTTCCTCAACCTTCAGCCGCCGGTCGTGCGGATGCCGCGCGAGCGCTACATCATCGAAGCCGACCGCGCCGACCGCGCGGCCTTCTACGACGTGTTCGTCGCGCCGCCGGTCGAGTTCGTCGATCAGCGTTACACGCTCGATCAGGTGCGTTACAACGCGCCGCTGCGCGATTACATGAGGCGGGTCGATCTCGACGTCAATTTCGAGAGCGGTTCGTGGCAACTGACGCCAGCGCAGGTCGATCGGCTGGCCGATGTCGCCGATGGCCTGAACCGCGCCATCGCCCGCAACCCGCGCGAAGTGTTCCTGATCGAAGGCCACACCGACGCGGTCGGCGGCGCCGAGGACAACCTGTCGCTGTCCGACCGCCGCGCCGAAGCGGTCGCCGTCGCGCTGACCGAGCAATTCGGCGTGCCGAGCGAAAATCTGGTGACGCAGGGCTATGGCGAGGAATTCCTCAAGGAGCCGACCGACGGGCCGTCGCGCGTCAACCGCCGCGTCGCCATCCGCCGCATTACGCCGCTGATCGACCGGGTGGCGCAGCGCTAGGCAGCACCTCCGCACGACATCGACAAAAAGCCCCGGAGCGATCCGGGGCTTTTTTTGTCGCGGCATGACCTCCGCTTCGGCGTTGCAGCAAAAGTGCAATTTTCTAAGCGCCACGTTCCATTCGATGGAACTTTTGTGCCATCTTCCCGTTGTCCTGGCGCACCGAACAAGACCGCGGCGGCACGGGGCACGGCTGACGCCGACCGGTCACATCAGGGAGATTGTTTCCATGTCTATTGGTACCATCATTCTTATTATTCTCGTCATCGCCCTGCTCGGCGGTTTCAGCGGCATCGGCGGCGGGCCGTTCTACGGCACCGGCTATTACGGCGGCGGCGGCCTCGGCCTGGTCGTGGTCGTGCTGCTGATCCTCCTGCTGCTCGGCAAGCTGTAGGTTCAGTTGACGACGCTCAGCATTGACGGCGCCTCGCGTCGCGGTGCTGAGCGTTTTCGTTTGTTGACGGGGTGCGGCTTTAAGGAAAGACCGAAGCCAGTTCCTTGGCGCCGGGCAATTCGGCTTCCTTGTCCATCTTGATGTCGGTCGCCTTCAAGAGTTTGGCGACAGTGTCGTTGACCACCGCCACCCGGTTGGCGGCATAGCCATTGGGCTGGAAAAAATTCGCAGTCGGCACTTCGCCGCGCAGATCGTCCGGCATCGACACCATATCGAAGCCGTTGCCGTCGCCGGTCAGGTTCATCATTTCCAGTTCGGCCGCTGTCAGCGGCCGCGCAAGGCCTTTGCGTCTGGCGAACTCGACAGAGTCGAGAAGCTTTTGCGTCTGCAACAGCGGACCGATATCGATGTCGAGATTGAGCGCATGAATGCCGAGCCCTTGCGGCGTCTTGCCGAGCTTTTCGTGTTCGCCCCATTCGTCCGGCACCGATCGGCTGACCGCGATCATGCGCCTGAGCACCGCGAGCTTGCGTTCGAGCTGCCGCTTGCGCGGCCCGTTCGCCGCCGCCACCTTCGCCGCGATGGCGGCGATGAAGCGCTCGCCCTGCTCGGCCAGCAATTCGACGCTGTTGGTGCTGAGCAACTGGTTATAGCCGAGCGCGGTGCTGATCGCCTGCGGGTTAGGCCGCGGATATTCCAGACCGGCCTGCACATCGTAACGGCCATTGCCGCCCGACTCGAAGCCGTAAATGCGCACCGCCTGTTCCTTGGTCAGGCCGGCCGCCGCCGCGGCCTTGGCGTAAGCGCGCTTGTATTCAATTTCCTTTTGCGGCATCTGCGGCTGGAAATCGAATTGCTCGAGCGCCGCCTGTAGAAAATCGGCCACCACCGGAACAACGCCCCGCGGCGGCGGCGGACCGGGCGGCGGCGGCACGGGATTGATCGGCTCCGGCGGTCCGCGATAGACCGGCGGCTGGGTCAATACATAATCGGTCAGAACGATCGGCTGCTGGCCGCGGCGCTTTTCGTTGCGGGCGCGGCGCTTGTCGGCGACCGACGCCCAATAGGCCTTCGCTTCCTGCTCGTAAGCCTGCCGGGCCTGCGTATAGTCTTCGAGTTTAGCCTTGTAGTCGGCAATCGCCGCTTCGAGTCGGACGCCGGACAGCGGCTCATTGGCGGCGTGCGAAGGCTGCTGCGCCAGCACCGCCCCGATCAGGACGGCGCAGATTCGGACAAATTCCAGTCGCCGCATATCGCCTCCCGGACGAGTTACGCGCCGTCACTATGCCTCAAAATTGGTGGCGGCAGAATAGCGCCGGTCAATCCTCAAAAAAATCGGGCCCCGCATGCGGGACCCGATTCCAGTCAAACGCTCTCTATGTTCGCTGCTATTTTTTGTAGGCCGCGACCACCGCTTCGCCTTCGGCGCCGGCCTTCTTGAGCCAGTCGGCGGTGAGCTGATCGCCGAGCTTCTTGAGATCCGAGGCGAGCTGCGGGCTCGGCGGCTGCACGATCATGCCGTGCGATTTGAGCTGGTCGAGATACCAGTCGGATTTGTCGGCCCACATCTTCCAGCCACGCGTTTCGGCAACGACCGCGGCCTTCATGATCGCGTCCTGCGTCGGCTTGTCGAGCGCGTCGAACGCCGCCTTGTTCATAATGGTCATGTCCTTCGGAATCCAGGCCTTGGTGTCGTAGAAGTACTTCACCGACTCCCACGACTTCGAGTCATAGCCGGTCGCCGCCGAGGTGATGAACGAGTTGACCACGCCGGTCGCCAAAGCCTGCGCCAGTTCGGCGGCCTGCACGGTGACCGACTGCGCGCCGACCAGTTCGCCGATCTTGGCGGTGCCGACATTATACGAGCGCCACTTGAGGCCCTTCATGTCGGCGACCGAATTGATTTCCTTGTTGGCGAAGATGCCCTGCGGCGCCCACGGAACCGCGAACAACAGCACCATGCCCTGCGAGGCGAGCTTCTTTTCGACCGCCGGCTTCGACACCTGCCAGAGCTTCATCGCTTCCGGATAGCTGGCGGCGAGAAACGGCACGACGTCGATGCCGTAGATCGGGTCTTCGTTTTCGTGCAGCGACATCAGGACTTCGCCCATCTGCGCCTGGCCGGTCTGCACCGCGCGCTTGATGTCCGGCGCCTTGAACAGCGACGCCGCCGGGTGAACGGTGATGTCCAGTTTGCCGCCGGTCGCGGCCGAAACGTCCTTGGCGAACAGAACGAGGTTTTCGCTGTGCGGATTATTGGCCGGATAGGCCGCCGGCAGGTTCCATTTGGTTTGCGCCAGCGCGGGCGAAGCGGAAAGCGCGGCTGCGGCGAATGCCGCCAGAAGCAATGAGCGTGATGTGGTCATGTGTCGCCTCTCGGTTCGATTTTACAACTACGTCGGGACGGTTCTGGTCGTGAAGACTAGCAGGTATCGGGACGCGCTCAACCCGGCGGGAACGCCATTTGCGGCAGCACCAGCACGATTTGCGGGAATTCGGTGATGATGAACACGGCGGCAATCAGCAAGAGGAAGAACGGAAACGATGCACGCGCCACCGAAAAGGTATCGCGCCCGCTCATGTTCTGCAGCACGAACAGATTGAAGCCGACCGGCGGCGTGATCTGCGCCATTTCGACATGGATGATCAGATAGACGCCGAACCAGATCAGATCGATGCCGGCCTGCTGGATCATCGGCAGCACGACGACCATGGTCAAAACGATCATCGAAATGCCATCGACGAGACAGCCGAGCAGAATGTACATGATGCTCAAATAGAGCGCGAGCATGCCGGGCGTGAGGTGCTGGCCCTTGACCCATTCGGCAAGCCCCGCCGGGATGCCGGTATAGGCCATCGCCGCGGTGGTGTAGGCGGCGCCGGCCAGGATCAGCATGATCATGCAGGTCAGCCGCGTCGCGCTCATGACGCTGTCGAAGAACGTCTTGCGGTTGAGCGTGCCGCTCCACCACGCGAGCAACAATGCGCCGGCGACGCCCCAGGCGGCGCACTCGGTCGCGGTGGCAAAGCCGAGCACCAGCGAAAAGAACACGCCAAGGATTAACAGCAGGCAGGGAATGAGCTTGGTCGATTCCGACAGCTTTTTCATGAAAGGCATCGGCGGATCGCGCGGCGGAATCTTGCCCGGATTCAGCAG
The DNA here is from genome assembly GCA_903839845.1 of uncultured Hyphomicrobiales bacterium. Lineage (GTDB taxonomy): Bacteria > Pseudomonadota > Alphaproteobacteria > Rhizobiales > Xanthobacteraceae > Pseudolabrys. Next base: position 10,550 of record CAIMEA010000121.1, on the reverse strand, counting down.
CGACCAGATGACGATGTAGCCGGAGTACAACACGATCACGAGCAGGCCGGGCAGGAAGCCGGCGAGGAAGACTTGCAGCACCGACACATTGGCGGTGACGGCATAGACCACCATCGGAATCGACGGCGGGATCAGAAGGCCAAGCGTGCCGGAGCCGGCGAGTGAACCGAGACTGATATCCTTGTCGTAGCCGCGCTTCTCCAGTTCGGGCAGCGCGATCTTGCCGATGGTGGCGCAGGTCGCCGCCGAGGAGCCCGACACGGCGGCGAAGATGCCGCAGCCGATGACGTTCACATGCACAAGACGCCCCGGCAGCCATTGCAGCCACGGCGCCAGGCCACGGAACATTTCCTCGGACAGGCGCGTGCGAAACAGAATCTCGCCCATCCAGATGAACAGAGGCAGCGCGGCAAGCGTCCATGACGCGCTCGCACTCCACACCGTGGTGGCGAGCACGGCGCCGACCGGCACGCTGGTGGTCAGCAGCATGGCAATCAGACCGACAATGCCGAGACCGACGGCGATCCAGACGCCGCTGCCCAGAATAAAGACCAGGATGCCGAGCAGGATCAGGGACAGATCGACGAGACCAAGATCGTGCATCAGCCGCCTCCCCCGGACGCGATGCGCTCGACGAACTCATCCGGCGAGGACGGCGGTTCCTTTTCGTATGTTGGTTTATTGCCCTTGGCGACGTGGATCATCTCGTCGATCAGCGCAACGGCAAGTATGGCAAGCCCGCCGCAATAGCCGAGCTGCGGGATCCACAGCGGCACCGACAGCACGCCCTGCGCCATGTCGTTGAAGCGCCACGAATCATAGGTCATCGAGACCGCGTACCAGGTGAAGTAAAGCGTGAACGCCGTCGAGATGCCGAGCGCGATCACTTCGAGCGCCCAGCGCTTGCGGCCGGTTATTTTCTCGATCAGCACGCCGACGCGGATGATCTCGCCCTTCTTGAAGGTGTGGGCGAGGCCGAGAAACGCCATCGCGCACATGCACCAGGAGGCGAAGTCGTCGCCGGCGGGAATGTTGAGACCGAACTGACGTCCGACCGACATGAACATCATGATGGCGAAGATCAAGACAAGAAACGCACCAGCGGCGTAGCCGGCGTAAAGATAGAGCCGGTCGAGAACGATGCGGGTCATTTTCGGTAGGCCTCCAACATGGCCTTGCCATCGGCGCCGGCGGATGCGGCCCATTCGGCAGCGATGGTGTCGCCGATTTTGGTCAGTCCCGATTTGAGCGCGTCGCTCGGCGGCAACACGATGATGCCGGCCGATTTCAGCGCCGCGGTCTTGATCTGCTTCTCGTCGACCGACGCCTGCCAGCCGCGCGTTTCGGCGATGGCGGCGGCATCGGTGACCGCGGACTTTTCCGTCGCGGATAATGTATCGAAAGCCGCCTTGTTGACGAACACCATGTTGCGCGGCAGCCAGGCTTCGGTGTCGTAATAATGCGTCAGGTATTCCTCGGCCTTCGACTGCACGCCGCTCGCTGCCGAGGTTATCATCACATCGACGCGGCCGGACTTGAAGGCCGCCGGCAAATCCGGCACCTCGATCTGGGTCGGCGTCGCGTTGGCAAGTTCGGCAACTCGCTTGGTCATGGAATTATAAGTGCGGAATTTGAGACCCTTGAGGTCGTCGAGCGAAGCGATATCGCGCTTGGCGTAGATGCCCTGCGGCGGCCACGGGACCGAGAACAACAGAACCAGCCCTTCTTTCGCCAGTTGCTTCTCGAGATACGGCTTCTGCGCGGCGTACAGCTTGCGCGCGCTGTCGTAACCGGCGGCGAGGAACGGAACGGAATCGACGCCATAAACCGGCGCTTCATCGGCGGACAACGAGATTAAAATTTCACCGATGGCCACTTTGCCACTGGCGACCGCGCTCTTGATCTCGGTGTGCTTGATCAGCGTGCCGCCGGGATGCACCGTCATGATCAGTGAGCCGCCGGTCGCTTTTTCGACGTCGCGCGCAAACTGCACGATGTTGCGGGTGTGGAAGGCGCTGTCGGCGTAGTTGGTCGGCAAGTCCCATTTGGTTTGCGCGGATGCCGTCGTCGCCACGGCTCCGGCGATAAAAACTCCAGCCAACAAACGCAGCGTCTTTTTCACTTCGCTTCTCCGTCGCGGCCTTGCCGTATCCGCTCGATGGCCTGTTTCACTATGCGTGCGATGCCGAACCTTGCTAACATCTCCGCAACCAAGTCGATGACGAAACTTTCAGCACGTATCGCTCGCATCTGCCTCACAAACTCGCTGCCGCGCGCGCGGCCTGGTCGTAATGACCAGACAGCGCACGCATCAAGGCGGCGATCTCGGATAATCTTTGCTCGTCGAGGCCGGCGCTTTTCACCGATTTGACCAGCAGGGCTTCGCGAACTTTGCGATAGCGCTGGACGACATCCTCGCCTTTCGGCGTCAGGCTGACGGTTTTTTCGCTGCCGCGCCGCCCGGTGGTCAGCAATTTGTTGCCATCGAGCTTTTTGAGCGAATAAGTGACAAGATGCGTGTCCTCGATATTGAGGACCAGACAAATGTCGGCGACGCGTTTGGCGCGGCCGCGATGGGCGATGGTATGCAGCACCAAAACGTCGAGCGGCGACAGGTCGGGCACGCCGGCCGCCGCCATGCAGCGCACCATCCAGCGCTCGAAGGCGTGGTCCAAAAGGATCATGCCGAATTCAAGCTCGGACAAAGCCGGCATCGCGCCCGACGCCAGATGCGCCGACGAGACAATAGGTCCGAGCGTCAAATCCGATTGCGGCTTTGCAGCCATAGAAGCCCCTCAACTTCCCCTCACCATCAGGGTATCCGCGGTTGATAAATTGTCAACGATTTATTGACGATTTTTTTTGGCTCTGGTTTAGTCAACGGATTGGCGGAGGAATGGGCGATGGCGGCAAAGCGCAAGTCTCAGGCGGCGACTTGGGATTTCTGGATCGACCGTGGCGGCACCTTCACCGACGTCGTCGGCCGCGCGCCGGACGGCACGCTCACCGCGCACAAGCTACTGTCGGAAAATCCGGAAGCCTATGCCGACGCCGCCGTGCAAGGCATCCGCGACCTGCTTGGGCTTGGAAAAGGCCAGCCGATACCGGCTCGAAAAGTCGGCGCGGTCAAGATGGGCACCACCGTTGCGACCAATGCGCTTTTGGAGCGTAAGGGCGACCGCACACTGCTCTTGATCACCAAAGGCTTCCGCGACGCGCTCAAGATCGGCTACCAGGCCCGGCCGAAGATTTTCGCGCTGGAAATCATCAAGCCTGAATTGTTGTACGAGCGCGTCGCCGAGGTCGATGAGCGCGTGCTCGCCGACGGCACGGTCGAGGGCGAGCCCGACATGGTGCGCACGCGCGCCGATCTCGTCGCCGCCAAGGCCGACGGCATCGACGCCGTCGCCATTGCCTTCATGCATGCCTATCGCTTTCCGGAGCACGAGAAGCGTGTCGCCGCGCTGGCGCGCGAACTCGGCTTTGCGCAAGTGTCGGTCAGCCATGAAGTGTCGCCACTGATCAAGCTGGTCGGCCGCGGCGACACCACGGTGGTCGACGCTTATTTGTCGCCGATCCTCAAGCGCTATGTCAGCCGGGTGACCGGCGAGATGGAAGGCGGCGCGGCGAAACTCTCCGCCGACGACAAAATCCGCCTGATGTTCATGATGTCGTCGGGTGGATTGACCGCGGCCGATCTGTTCCAGGGCAAGGACGCCATTCTCTCCGGTCCCGCCGGCGGCGTCGTCGGCATGGCGGAGACCGGCAAGCAGGCCGGTTTCGACCGGTTGATCGGTTTCGACATGGGCGGCACCTCGACCGACGTGTCGCACTTCGATGGCGAATACGAGCGCGCCTTCGAAACCGAAGTGGCCGGCGTGCGCATGCGGGCGCCGATGATGCTCATTCATACGGTCGCCGCCGGCGGCGGCTCGATCCTGCATTATGACGGCGCCCGCTTCCGCGTCGGCCCCGACAGTGCCGGCGCCAATCCGGGACCGAAATGCTACCGGCGCGGCGGGCCGCTCGCCGTGACCGATGCCAATGTGATGACCGGCAAACTGATCCCGGATTTTTTCCCGAAGATTTTTGGGCCCCAGCAGAGCGAACCGCTCGACGCCGACGCCGTGCGGCATGCCTTTAACAATCTGGCGCAGAAAGTCGGCAACAAATCGGCCGAGGAAATCGCCGACGGCTTCATCAAGATCGCGGTCGAGAACATGGCCAATGCGATCAAGAAGATTTCGGTGCAGCGCGGCTATGACGTGACGCGCTACGCGCTCAACTGTTTCGGCGGCGCCGGCGGCCAGCATGCCTGCCTCGTCGCCGACGCGCTCGGCATGACCAAGGTGCTGATCCATCCGTTTTCCTCGCTGCTGTCGGCCTATGGCATGGGTTTGGCCGACATCCGCGCGACCCGCGAACAGGCGATCGAACTTCCCTGGGGCACGAAGGCGCTGGGCGTTTTGAACAAGACCGGCGCTTCGCTCGGCAAGGACGTCAAGGCCGAAGTCGCCGGTCAGGGCGTGACGGCGGCGAAAATCAAGGTGATCCAGCGCGCGCATATCCGCTACGCCGGCACCGACACCGCTCTGGTCGTCAATGCCGGCCCCCTGCCGGCGATGCAGCGGGCCTTCGAGAAGGCGCACAAAACGCGCTTCGGCTTCATCGACCGCAACAAGCAATTGGTGATAGAGGCCGTCTCGGTCGAAGCCATCGGCGGCGGCGCCAGGTTCAACGAGAAAGCCGCGCGCCGCACGGGCGGCAAACTGCCTTCGCCGGCCAAGCGCACGAAGTTCTATTCCGACGGCGCGTGGCACAAGGCCAATGTCTATACCCGCGACCAGCTCAAGCCCGGTTCACGCGTCAAAGGCGCGGCGATCATCATCGAGCCGCACCAGACCATCGTCGTCGAGCCGGGCTGGCAGGCGGAGCTGACACGCAAGAACCATCTGGTGCTGTCGCGGCTGAAGAAGCTCAAGCGCACCTACGCCATCGGCACCCATGCCGATCCGGTGATGCTGGAAGTGTTCAATAACCTCTTTATGTCGATCGCCGAGCAAATGGGCGTGTCGCTGCAGAACACCGCCTATTCGGTCAACATCAAGGAGCGCCTCGATTTCTCCTGCGCGGTTTTCGCGCATGACTCGACGCTTGTGGCCAATGCGCCGCACATGCCGGTGCATCTCGGTTCGATGGACCGTTCGGTCGAAACCATCATCCGCGACAACAAAGGCAGGATCGCACCCGGCGACGTCTTTGCGATCAACGCGCCCTATAATGGCGGCACCCACTTGCCCGATATCACCGTCTGCACGCCGGTGTTCGATGACAAGAAGAAGTCGATCTTGTTCTGGGTCGCCTCGCGCGGCCATCACGCCGATGTCGGCGGCATCTCGCCCGGTTCGATGTCGCCCAATGCGACGACCATCGAGCAGGAAGGCGTCTATATGGACAACTTCAAGCTGGTCGATCGCGGCCGCTTCCGTGAGAAGGAATTGATGGCGGTATTGACGGGCGCGAAATATCCGGCGCGCAACCCGATCCAGAACATCAACGACCTGAAGGCGCAGATCGCTGCCAACGAAAAGGGCGTCGCCGAGCTGCGCAAGATGGTCGCGCAGTTCACGCTGCCGGTGGTGAAGGCCTATATGGGCCATGTGCAGGACAACGCGGCGGAAAGCGTGCGGCGTGTCATCGACCGGCTGCACGATTCCGAATTTGCCTACGAGATGGATCAGGGCACCGTGATCAAGGTCAAGATCACGGTCGACAAGGCGAAACGCGAGGCGACCGTCGATTTCACCGGCACCTCGCCGCAGCAGCCGACTAACTTCAACGCGCCGGAGCCGGTGACGCGCGCCGCCGTGCTGTACGTGTTCCGCATGATGGTCGCCGACGACATTCCAATGAACGCCGGGTGCCTGCGGCCGATCAACATCGTGGTGCCGCCGAAATCGATGCTGACGCCGGAATACCCGGCCGCCGTCGTCGCCGGCAATGTCGAGACCTCGCAAGCGGTGACCGACACTCTGTTCGGCGCGCTCGGCGCTTTGGCCGCCGCGCAAGGCACCATGAACAACCTCAATTTCGGCAACGCCAAGTATCAGTACTATGAGACTATCTGCTCCGGCTCACCGGCCGGTCCCGGTTTTAACGGTACGGACGCCGTCCATACGCACATGACCAATACGCGGCTGACCGACCCTGAGATTCTGGAATTCCGCTATCCGGTCGTGCTGGAGGATTTTCACATCCGCAAGGGCTCGGGCGGCAAGGGCCAATGGCACGCCGGCGACGGCATCCGCCGCACCATCCGTTTTCTTGAAAAGATGGAATGCACTTTGCTCACCGGCCACCGCCGTGTGCCGCCCTTCGGCCTGGCCGGCGGCGAAGCCGGCCAGGTGGGCGAGAACTGGGCGCGCCGCAAGGACGGCCGCATGGAAAAACTCAAAGGCTGCGACGATACGATCATCGACGCCGGCGAGGCCATCATTATCCAGACGCCGACGGCGGGGGGATATGGAAAGGCTGAGTGATCGTCATGGCCGGGCTCGTCCCGGCCATCCCGCTTAGTTGATCACTGTGCGAACCTAAGCCGGGTCCCCGGGATAGGCCCGGTGACGCCAAGAAATAACTAATGTGCATCGATCTTAGCGCCAGCCGGCAGTGCCGGCCGCTTCATGATGACGCCGAGCGCGGCCAGCGCGACGAACAGCACGGTGAGCACCAGGAACACATCGGCGAAGCTCATCACCGAAGCCTGCTGGCGCACCATCAGCGACATCTGCTTTAGCGCCTTGACCTGCCCGTCGACACCGCCGAATTTCTGCGTCAGTTGATTGAGCGTTTCGGTCGCGGTGACGCTGCTCGCGTTCACCGAGTCACGCAGACGCGCCAGGTGCAAATCCATGCGGTTATTGAGCAAGGTGTTGATCGCCGCAAGACCGATGGCGCCGCCGAGATTACGCGTCAGGTTGAACAGGCCCGACGCATTCTTGATGCGGTCCGGCGGCAGCGTGCCGAGCGCGGTGTTGGTCACCGGCACGATCGCCAGCATCAGGCCGATGCCGCGGAAAATCTGCGGCCATAGCAGTTCGTAGAAATCCCAGTCATGCGTGATGCCGGTCATCTGCCAGGTGCCGAGCGCAAAAAACAGAAAACCGCCGATCAAGACGAAACGCGGGTCAAAGCGCTGCGCCATCTGGCCAGCGATCGGCGCGGTCAGGAACATGGCGAGGCCCGACACGAACATGGTGTCGCCGATCATCAGCGCGTCATAGCCGCGCACCTGCGCCAGATAGACCGGATATAAATAAGTCAGACCGTAGAGCCCGATACCGAGCACGAAGGAAAACAGACTGCCGATCGTGAAGTTGCGGTTGGCGAAGGCGCGCAAATCGACAATCGGCGAGCGCGCGGTCAGCACGCGATAGAAGAACACCGCGGCGCTTGCGGCCGAAGCAATCGACATCACGGCAATGGCGCCGTCGTCGAACCAGTCCTTGCGGGGCCCTTCTTCGAGCACGTATTCGAGCGCGCCGAGAAAGCCGGCCATCGAGATCAGCCCGGTCCAGTCGAAATCATCGAGCAGCGAATAATCGGCCTTGTCGAAGTCGATCAAGGTCCAGGCCGCGATTGTCACGACAATGCCCGGACCGATATTGATGAAGAACAGCCAGTGCCAGGACATCAAATGGGTGACGTAGCCGCCGATGGTCGGGCCGACGGTCGGGGCCATGGTCGCGATCAGGCCGATCAGCGGCGCAACCACCTTCTGCTTGGGCCCCGGAAACAGCACATAGGCAGAGGCGAACACGGTCGGCACCATGCCGCCGCCGATAAAGCCCTGCACCGCGCGCCAGATAATCATGCTGTCGATCGAGGACGACAGGCCGCACATCACGCTGGAAAACGTGAAGCCGGCAGCCGCGATGGTGAACAACATGCGGGTGCCGAGCGCGCGCGACAGGAAGCCGGACAACGGAATCGCGATCACCTCGGCGATCAGATAGGCGGTCTGCACCCACGGGATTTCATCGGCCGAGGCCGACAGGCCCGCCTGGATTTCGCTGAGCGAGGCCGAGACAATTTGAATGTCGAGGATCGCCATGAACATGCCGAAGCACATCACGACGAAGGCGGCGATGCGCCGCCTGTTGGAAAGGTCCGCGCTTCCGGCACCGCCCGTCGGGGAACGAGCGGAGACCGGAAGCGCGTCAGGGACGGCAGGCGTACTCATAACGTGCCTACCGTCGCGTCTGGTTGTTGCTTGCTTGTTCGAGGGCGGGCGCGGCCTGCGCCGCGAACCATGACTCGTTGCCGGCGACCGAGGTCGCGCCGGACTTGGTGTTGACGCTGACCACCACCGACATGCCGGGCCGCAACAGGCGGCGCGCGGCGACATCGGCCGGCACCTTGATGCGCACCGGAATGCGCTGCACGATCTTGGTGAAATTGCCGGTGGCGTTGTCGGGCGGCAGCAACGAGAACGTCGAGCCCGAAGCCGGCGACATGCTGGCGACAGTGCCTACGATATCGTGCTCGGGCAGCGCGTCGACGCTCACCGACACCGGCTGGCCCGGACGCAAGCGGCCGAGCTGCGTCTCCTTGAAGTTGGCGTCGATATAGACCTCGTCGAGCGGCACCAGACTGGCGAAGCGCTGGCCGGGCTGCACGTAATCGCCGGTCTGCACCGAACGGTTGCCGATCACGCCATCGATCGGCGCGCGGATCAGCGTGAACGACAGATCGCGCTCGGCCTTGGCCTGCGCCGTCTGCAACTCAGCGAGCGTGCCGGACGCCTCGGACTGCTGCGCTTTCAGGACATCGACATTGGCGAGCGCGGCAACGATCGCGGCCTTGGCGCCCTGCACGGCGGCATTGGCCTGATCGCGATTCGACAGTGCCTGCTCGAGCGTTTGCTGGCTGGCGAAAGCATTGCCGGCGAGCTTCTGCTGGCGGTCGAGTTCGGAGGCGGCGCGGGTGGCCTGCGCCTGCACCGAAAGGAGTTGCGCCTCGGCCTGCGTCACCAAAGCCTGCTGCGCGGCGACCTGGCGGCCGATGCGATCGACCGTGGCGCGCTGGGTCGCGACCTTGTCGCGCGCGGCATCGACCGCGAGGCGATAGTCGCCATCGTCGATATGGGCGATCACGTCGCCGGCATGCACATAGGAATTGTTGGCGGCATCGACCGAGGCGACATAGCCCGACACCTTGGCGGCGAGCGTCGTCGCGTCGGCGCGCACATAGGCATCGTCGGTTCCGACCATGAAGCGGCCGGCGGTCATGTAGTTGAAGCCGGTCCAGGCGGCGCCGGTCAAAAGCACCGCGCCAACGCCCATCAGCACCCGCTTGCGGTTGGCTTTCAGGACCGTGCCAAGACCGCCCTTTTTCGCGGCGGGAGCGGCGTTGTCCTGAACGGGCGCGTCTTGGCCGGGAGCCTGCGTCTCGTGAGCCGGGGAGTCCGCTTGCGGCGGGACGACGGCGAGCCGGGCGGCTTCGGAACTCTTTGCGCGCTGTAGCATGACGGCAATCTCCAAATGACCGAACCGTTCGGTCATTGTAGAAAATACGCTGCACTGCACGCGCTGTCAATAATGACCGAACCGTTCGGTCATTGAAATTTAGTCTAAGATGGCGCATATAGAGGAGGTAGCGAGACGGTTGGATTCGCGCCCGCAGGCCGAATCCATTAGAAAATAACGTCAGATCAAAGGCTTGGCTCAGCGGCAATAGCCCCGCCCCTGGCAAAGGGTATTCAGATGTCCGAAACCATGCTCATCGATCGTGCCCCGGAGGCGAGCGACGACAGCGCCAAACGGCGGCAAATCGTCGATGGCGCCCGCTCGGTGTTCATGGCGCGCGGTTTCGATGCCGCCAGCATGGGCGATATCGCCAAGGCCGCCGGCGTCTCCAAGGGCACGCTCTACGTCTATTTCAAGGATAAAGACGAGCTCTTCGGCGCGATCGTCGGCCAGGAATGCACGTTTCAGGCGGAAGGCGTGTTTGAATTCGACCATGCCGACCAGGACGTCGAGACGGCCCTGTTCAAGCACGGCAAAGCGTTTGCCGAGAAAATCTGCGATCCGCGCCGCCAATCGTCGCTGCGCGCGGTGATCGCCATCGCCGACCGCATGCCCGACCTTGGCCGCAAGGTCTATGAAACCGGCCCCGCCGTCGGCATTGCCCGGATGTCGGCCTATCTGAAGGCGCAGGTCGAGGCCGGCGTGCTCGACATCGCCGATTGCGAGGTCGCCGCGGCGCAGTTCATCGAGACCTGCCACGCCACCATGTTCAAGCCGGTGCTGTTCAATTTCGCGCCGCCGCCGACGCCGGAGCGGATCGCCTATGTCGTCGGCATCGCCGTGCGCACCTTCATGGCCGCCTATAAAGCCAAATAGGACGCGCGGATAGCGGTGGTCAGGATTTGAAAAGCCTGTTGGCAAATCTGTGGATAACCGGTGGATAACCTACGCTAATAAGCTCAAATAATTGAAGAATTTTTAGAATTCGCCGATTCAAATGCCGGCCCGTTGGTTTGCGGGGAT
>CAIMEA010000120.1 GCA_903839845.1 uncultured Hyphomicrobiales bacterium | reverse complement strand
AGGGCAGGGCGGCCTGCGTCGCGGAGCCGCCATTGAGGAAGCCGTCGGGCTTTGCCGCGACGACCTTCAGAGCCTGCGCGGTGACCGAGGTATCGGTGCGTGCGTAGCGCTCGTTGGTCAGAACGGCGGGGCCGCCATTCGCTTCGGCGGCCTTGGCGCCGTTATAGACGAGGTCGCCCCACGAGTCGGAGAAGCCGATAAAGCCGACCGACTTGATGCCATCGCGCTTCATGCGGTCGGCGATCACTTTGACCATCAGCTGCGGCGTCTGCACCATGCTGATGCCCCAGGGATGACCCTCGGTCGGCAAGGGAACGTTGACCGGCGAAACGCCGATGAAGGGGACCTTTAATTCATTGGCGACCGTCAGCATCGCATTGGTGCCGGGCGCGCTGGAGGTGCCCATCAGAACGTCGACCTTGTCCTGCTCGACGAGTTTGCGGGCGTTCTTCGTCGCCGCCGACGGATCGGAGCCGTCGTCGAGTTTGATGAGCTTGATCTTTTGGCCGTTGATCTCGCCCTTCCAGGCATAGGCGGCGTTCATGCCCTTTTCGTAGTTCAGACCGATCGAGGAGGCCGGTCCGCTGAGCGACGTTACGAACCCGACGGTAAGCTCCTGGCCGTGCGATGCGGTGGCGGCGACGCTAAGTGCGGTGAGTGCGGCTAATCCGAAAACGTATTTTCTCATGGTGGTCTCCCTCCATTCCTGAACAGTGACAAATGATGAACTTTGTTGGCATGCCTTTCGAGAGATCGACGTTCGACGGCGCAAGACCGGTGCTTCCCGGTTCAGCGATTGATGTGGCCGCGGCATCGGCGCGGCCCGAAACCGCCGCTCGCCTGCCGCCCCGTTCCGGCAATTATTTCAATCTTAAAATGATTTCTGGTGGAGTCAATTATGCCGGTGAAAAAGGCCTAGATCCGCTTCACCTTGTAACCGGCTGCTTCGCAGTCCCAAGTCGATTGACTGACGCCGCGGTCGGTGAGCTTGTATTTCTGCACCTTGCCGTTCTCCGTCGTGGGTAACTGGCCGACGAATTCGACATAGCGGGGCACCGCGAAATAAGGCAGTCGCGGCTCGCAGTATTTAATCAGGTCGAGCGGCTCCAGCGACTGCTCCGGGTGCAGCACGACAGCCACCATGACGTCATCTTCGGCGAGCGCCGAACGGACCGGGAAGGCGGCCGCGATTGCAACCGCCGGATGGCTGAGCAGGACCTGCTCCACTTCGAATGAAGAAATGTTCTCGCCACGCCTGCGTATCGCGTCCTTGATCCGATCGACGAAGCGGAAATAGCCGTCGGTCTCGCGAATGACGCGATCGCCGGTGTGAAACCACAGGTTCTGCCAGGCCTCGACCGTTTTTTCCGGCGCGGCAAAATAGCCCGTGGCGAAAGCATAGGGTGCGTCGGCGCGCACCAGGAGTTCACCGGGCTGGCCGTCCGGCACGTCGTTATCGTCTTCATCGACGACCCGGGCCTGAAAGCCGTCAAACGCCGGGCCCATCGTGCCGGGTCGCTGCTTGTCCCACGTCGTGCCGATGGCAAAGTT
>CAIMEA010000119.1 GCA_903839845.1 uncultured Hyphomicrobiales bacterium | reverse complement strand
GGGCGTCATCGTCTGCCTTCTGGCCTTCTTCATGAAAACGCCGAAGCCGGGCCAGGTGCCCGAGACCACCCGCAACACCAAGGTCATTCAGAACGTTCGCCAGTTCGCGCCAAGCGAAATCATCGGGCCGACGAATTTCTGGATCATCGGCGGCGTCATCGCTTTGGTTGGCGGCCTGGGTATGTGGGCGGTCGGACAGCAGTTCTACATCCCGCTGGCGCTCGCCGCGCTGATCTTCGGTTACGGCGGATATGTAATCTGGACCCGCGGCCAGCCGATATTCACGCTGATGTACTTCATGTTCGTCATCGTCGGCGCCGGCGGTCTGATGGTGACGGCCAACCTCGCGCCGATCTCGCAGGACCTGAAGATCGCCGGCGTGTCGGTGTCGCTGTTCGGTCTAACGATGACGGCGCTGACTTTCGCCGCCACGCTCGACCGCATCCTCAATGGCCTGACCCGCCCGTTCTTCGGCTGGGTGTCGGACCATATCGGCCGCGAGAACACGATGTTCATCGCCTTCTTCATCGAAGGCGTCGGCATCTACGCGCTCTATCTGTACGGCAACAACCCGGTGATGTTCGTCATCCTCAGCGGCCTGGTGTTCTTCGCCTGGGGCGAGATTTACTCGCTGTTCCCGTCGACCTGCACCGATACGTTCGGCGCCAAGTTCGCCACCACCAATGCCGGCCTGCTCTATACGGCGAAGGGAACGGCGGCGCTGCTGGTGCCGTACACCAACCAGATCCAGAAGATGACCGGAAGCTGGGACATGGTCTTTATCATCGCCGCCGGCGCCAACATTCTCGCTGCGGTGCTGGCCATCGCGGTGCTGAAGCCGTGGCGCGCCAAGATGATCAGCCGCGGCTGATATGCCGACCTGAAACCGGCGCCGCCCACGGTCAAGCGTGGGCGGCGTCTGCTTATTTGAGCGCCTTTTGTTGGCGTAGTCGCTGCGCTGCAACATCGAATCTTGGCGAAACTCGCCGCAAATAGCCCGAATCTCGGCCGCCGCCGTTGCGCCCCGATAGCAATGTGGAATATTGTATACCAGCATGAATAGCCGCGACCGCAGCCCCAGCCTTGCCAATGCCCGCGTGCGTTCCGCCCCGGCGGCGCGCGCGCCGCTGCCGCCGTCGCAGCCGTCTCTCGCGCCGATCGACGCGGCGCCGAGCTTCAAGCACAAGGCCTATGCCGCGCTGAAGAATGCCATCGTGGCGATGGACATCTACCGCAGCCGCGACGACATCCGCCTCGACGAACGCAAGCTGGCGCAGGATTTCGGCATCAGCCGCACGCCGGTGCGCGAGGCGATGGCGCAGCTCGAGAGCGAAGGTTTCGTCCGTTCGGTGCCGCGCCGCGGCGTCTATGTGGTCCGAAAGACCCGGACCGAAGTCATCGAGATGATCACCGCCTGGGCCGCGCTGGAAAGCATGGCGGCCCGCCTGGTCACGCAAACCGCGACGCCGGACCAGATCGCCGATCTGCGCAAGATGTTCGCCACCTTCGAGGGCGATCAGGTGCGCGCCCATCTCGACGAATATTCCGAGGTCAACATCGAATTCCACCAGTCGATTATCAAGCTCAGCGGTAACCGCGTGCTGATCGAAATGGCGGAAAACCTGTTTACTCACATGCGCATGATCCGCCGCAAGACCATCGTCGAGAAGGACCGCGTCGATCGCTCGATCCGCGACCACATGAAAATCATCGAAGCGCTGGAAGCCCGCGCCACGGATCGCGCCGAGGTTCTCGTGCGCGACCACGCGCTGGGTCTGGCCGAGCACGTCAAGCAATACGCCGACTATCTCGATTAGACGAAACACGTTGAATTAGTAGAGGAGAGCGGGATGTCCGCAGTCGTACAGAGTGCCGCAGCAACAGACGTCGAAGAAAATCTCACCGACGGCTTCAACCTGATCATCGACGCGCTCAAGCTCAACGGCTTGAACACGATCTATGGCGTGCCCGGCATTCCGATTACCGATTTCGGCCGCATGGCCCAGGCTGCCGGCATTCGCGTGCTGTCGTTCCGCCACGAGCAGAACGCCGGCTACGCCGCCTCGATCGCCGGCTTTCTCACCAAGAAGCCCGGCGTCTGCCTGACCGTTTCGGCGCCCGGCTTCCTCAACGGCCTGACCGCTTTGGCGCATGCCACCACCAACTGCTTTCCGATGATCCTGATTTCCGGTTCGTCCGAGCGCGAGATCGTCGATCTGCAGCAGGGCGACTACGAGGAAATGGACCAGCTCGCCATCGCCAAGCCTTTGTGCAAGGCGGCGTTCCGCGTGCTGCACGCCGCCGATATCGGCATCGGTCTCGCCCGCGCCATTCGCGCCGCGGTGTCGGGCCGTCCGGGCGGCGTCTATCTCGATCTGCCGGCCAAATTGTTCGGCCAGGTGATGAATGCCGACGCCGGCAAGAAGTCGCTGGTCAAGGTCATCGACGCCGCGCCGGCGCAGATTCCGTCGCCGGACTCGATCAAGCGCGCGCTTGATGTGCTCAAGTCGGCCAAGAAGCCTTTGATCATTCTCGGCAAGGGCGCGGCCTACGCGCAGGCCGATGACGCCCTCCGCGCCTTTGTCGAAAAGACCGGCGCGCCGTTCCTGCCAATGTCGATGGCCAAGGGCATTCTGCCCGACACGCATCCGCAGTGCGCGGGCGCGGCGCGTTCGACGGTGCTGAAGGATAGCGACGTCGTCATGTTGATCGGCGCGCGCCTCAACTGGCTGCTGTCCCATGGCAAAGGAAAAACCTGGGGCGACGCGCCGAAGAAGTTCATCCAGATCGACATCGAGCCAAAGGAAATGGATTCGAACGTCGAGATCGTTGCGCCAGTGGTTGGCGATATCGGCTCCTGCGTGTCGGCGCTGTTGAATGGCATGGACGCCAAGTGGCCGGCGGCGCCGGCCGACTGGGTCGGCGCGGTCAAGACGAAGCGCGACGACAACGTCGCCAAGATGGCGCCGAAGCTGATGAACAACAACGTGCCGATGGATTATCACGGCGCGCTCGGCGTGCTGCGCACCATCGTCAAGGAACGTCCCGACGCCATCCTGGTCAACGAAGGCGCCAACACGCTCGATCTCGCGCGCGGCATCATCGACATGTATCAGCCGCGCAAGCGCATCGACGTCGGCACCTGGGGCATCATGGGCATCGGCATGGGCTATGCCATTGCCGCGGCGATCGAGACCGGCAAGCCGGTGCTGTGCGTCGAAGGCGACTCGGCTTTCGGCTTTTCCGGCATGGAGGTGGAAACCATCTGCCGCTACAAGCTGCCGGTCTGCATCGTCATCTTCAACAATGACGGCATCTATCGCGGCACCGACGTCAACGCATCGGGCAGCGGCGATCCGGCGCCGACCGTGTTCGTCAAGGGTGCGCGCTACGACAAGATGATGGAGGCCTTCGGCGGCGTCGGCGTCAACGCGACGTCGCCCGACGAGTTGAAGCGCGCCGTCAACGCGGCGATGGATTCCGGCAAGCCGACGCTTATCAACGCGGTGCTCGATCCGGCCGCCGGCTCGGAGTCGGGCCGCATCGGCAATCTCAATCCGCAGAGCAAGTTGAAGAAGAAGTAACGCGACGAATTCGTAGGGTGGGCTAAGCGAAGCGAGCCCACCGCTTTTGAATCATTGAATTGGTGGGCACGGCGCTTTGCGCCTTTGCCCACCCTACGAGACAGAGTGGAGAGACAAATGGCCAAGAAGAAGTCGAAGAAGGCGGCGAAAGCCAAATCGAAACCGGCGGCGAAGAAGCCCGTCAAGAAGTCGGTCGCGAAGAAGGCAAGCGCCAAGCCCGCCGCCAAGAGCGGCAATGCCGCGCCGAAGGTTTCGAAGAAACCTTACGGCATGGACGGTAAGGCGCTCACCGGCGTGCGCATTCTCGACTTCACGCATGTGCAGTCGGGCCCGACCTGCACGCAGTTGCTCGCCTGGTTCGGCGCCGACGTCATCAAGGTCGAGCGTCCCGGTGTCGGCGACATCACGCGCGGCCAGCTGGTCGACGTGAAGGGCGCCGACTCGCTCTACTTCACCATGCTCAACCACAACAAGCGGTCGATCACCATCGATAGCAAGCACCCGCAGGGCATGCGCGTGCTCAACGCGCTGATCAAATCCTGCGACGTGCTGGTGGAAAACTTCGCGCCCGGCGCGCTCGACCGCATGGGCCTGACCTGGGAGTACATCCACAAGCTCAACCCGCGCATGATCGTCGCCTCGGTCAAGGGCTTCGGCCCTGGCCCCTACGAGGACTGCAAGGTCTATGAGAACGTCGCGCAGTGCGCCGGCGGCTCGGCGTCGACGACCGGCTTTCGCGACGGTCCGCCGCTCGTCACCGGCGCGCAGATCGGCGACTCAGGCACCGGCCTGCATCTCGCGCTCGGTATCGTCTCGGCGCTGTATCAGCGCATCCGCACCGGCCGCGGCCAGAAGGTGCTGTGCGCCATGCAGGACGGCGTCTTGAATCTTGCGCGCGTCAAGCTGCGCGACCAGCAGCGTCTCGCGCATGGCCCGCTCACCGAATACTCGCAATACGGCGAGGGCATTCCGTTCGGCGATGCGACGCCGCGCGCCGGTAATGACTCGGGCGGTGGCCAGCCGGGCCGCATCCTGAAGTGCAAGGGCGCGCCGGAAGATCCGAACGCCTACATCTATTTCATTACCCAGGCCCCGGTCTGGGGCCCGATCTGCGATCTGATCGGCGAGCCGACCTGGAAGACCGATCCGGAATTCGCCACGCCGCGCGCGCGGCTGCCGAAGCTCAACCAGATCTTCGCCCGCATCGAAGAGTGGACCATGACCATGACCAAGTTCGAGGTCATGAACGCCTGCAACGCTGTCGACATTCCGGTTGGCCCGATCCTGTCGATGAAGGAGCTGGCCGAAGAGAAGTCGCTGCGCGACACCGGCACGGTTGTCGAGGTCGATCATCCGGTGCGCGGCAAATATCTCTCGGTCGGCAATCCGATCAAGATGTCGGACTCGATCACCGAGGTGGAGCGTTCGCCGCTGCTCGGCGAGCACACCGACGAAATCCTGACCAAGGTGCTCGGCTTCAAAGCGGCGGAGGTCGCCGAGATCAAGAATTCCGGTGCGCTGAGCGCCCCGGAGAAGAAAGAGAAGGCGGCTTAGTTATACTTGTCCCGGACGCGGTGCAGCGCGCTTGCGATGCACCGCAGAGCCGGAACCGCCGCGATTACCGTGCTTGTAACGGTCCCGGTTCTGCAGCGCACCGCTTCGCGCTGCGCAGCGCCCGGGACAAGAAAAGAGTTTGGGAGAATTACACATGCGTATTGTCGTTCACGGCCAGCAGGCCTTCGGCAAAGCCGTTCTCGAAGCGCTGCTCAAACGCGGCGATGAAGTCGTCGCCGTCTATGTCGCGCCGGAAAAGGAAGGCGCCAAGACCGATCCCTTGAAGGAAGCGGCCTTGGCCGCCGGCCTCAAGGTGATGCAGCCGGCGTCCTACAAGACGCCGGAAGTGCTGGCCGAGTTTAAGGCGCTCAAGCCCGACCTTCAGGTCATGGCCTTCGTCACGTTGTTCGTGCCGGAAGACTTCCTCAACATCCCGACGCATGGCTCGATCCAGTATCACCCGTCGCTGCTGCCGCTCTATCGCGGCGCGTCGGCGATCAACTGGCCGATCATCAAGGGCGAGAAGGAAACCGGCCTGTCGATCTTCTGGCCCGATAACGGCCTCGATACCGGCGACATTCTCATCCAGAAGAAAACGCCGATCTCCGACACCGACACGCTCGGCACCGTTTATTTCGACCGCCTGTTCCCGATGGGCGTCGAGGCGATGCTGGAAGGCGTCGATCTGGTCAAGGCCGGCAAGGCGCCGAAGATCAAGCAGGACGAATCCAAGGCGACCTATGAAGGCATGTGCAAGGCCGACAACGCCAAGATCGACTGGGGCAAGCCGTGGGAGCAGATCGACCGCCTGATCCGCGGCTGCAATCCGGCGCCCGGCGCCTGGACGGTGCTCGACGGCAAGACCATCAAGATTTTCGACGCCAAGCCGCTGCCGGCCAAGGACCCGAAGGGCATCGCCGGCAAGCTCGGCGAAATCGTCGCGCAGGATGCCGACTCAATCACCGTGGTCTGCGCCGACGGCCGCTTCAAGATCACCCGCTTGCAGCCGCCCGATGGCAAGAAGATGAGCGCCGGCGAATGGGCGGCGTCCGCCAATCTCGCGCCGAAGACCCGCTTCTCATAACGCGCAACAAATCGCCGGTTCACCGTACCAAATATTGGAAACGCACAAATGCCCGCCTCGCAGCACCAGTCGCCGAAGTCCGACATCGAAATTTCGCAGACCGCCACCAAGCGCCGCATCCTTGATGTCGCCAAGGACAAGCTCGGCGTCGCCGCGGAAAACCTCGACCCTTACGGCCACTACAAGGCCAAGGTGTCGATGGATTTCGTCAAGTCGCTTAAAGACAAGCCGAACGGCAAGCTGATCCTGGTGACGGCGATCTCGCCGACGCCCGCCGGCGAAGGCAAGACCACGACCACGGTGGGCTTGACCGACGCGCTCAATCACATCGGCAAGAAGGCGATCTGCTGCCTGCGCGAGCCGTCGCTCGGCCCTTCCTTCGGCATGAAGGGTGGCGCCGCCGGCGGCGGTTACGCCCAGGTCATCCCGATGGAAGACATCAACCTGCACTTCACCGGTGACTTCCACGCCATCACCTCGGCGCACAATCTGCTGTCGGCCTTGATCGACAACCACATC
>CAIMEA010000118.1 GCA_903839845.1 uncultured Hyphomicrobiales bacterium | reverse complement strand
TGGTTGGCTACCATGCGAGTGACGGGCGTCGAAAAAATGACCTCGGGATGGCATCAGCCCCGCCGCCCTGGCGGGGGGCGTCGGCGCTTCCGGCCGAACCTATTAAGCCACTCTTAAACTTAAGGATTTGTTTCTGCGCGGGAGCGGCGCGGGGGTACGGGTTGATTTCCGCCTCGACAAGGCCGAATGATGCGCCCTCGCTCCCCTTTTCGCCCTTATTTTTCGGTTAAGTCCCTGTCATGTCAGCGTTTCTGCCGGATTCTTTCATTGTCTCGGATGTCGTGCCGTCGCCCAACGTGGACGAACGCGCCGAAGGCCGTCCGCCGGACATGATTCTCCTGCACTATACCGGCATGAAAACCGGCGAGGCCGCGCTGGAGCGGCTGTGCACGCGCGAGGCCAAGGTATCGGCGCACTACGTCGTGTTCGAGAGCGGCCGCATCGTGCAATGCGTGCCGGAGACTTTGCGCGCCTGGCACGCCGGCGTCTCATCCTGGGCCGGCGAAACCGATATCAACTCCCGCTCGATCGGCATCGAGATCGTCAACCCCGGACACGAGTTCGGCTACCGCGAATTTCCGCTGCGCCAGATCGCGGCGGTGATCTCGCTGTGCAAAACGATCGTCACGCGGCGCGGCCCGATCAGCGCCGAGCGTGTGCTGGCGCATTCCGACGTGGCGCCCTCGCGCAAGCAGGACCCGGGCGAAAAATTCCCGTGGGAACTGCTCCACGAATCCGGCGTCGGCCACTGGGTGCGCGCAGCGCCGCTCGATCTCGAGGGCACGACGGTCCATCCCGGCGATCAGGGCGAGGCGGTGATGCGGCTGCAACGCACCTTCAGCGTTTACGGCTACGGGATCAACGAATCCGGCCTCTATGACGACACGACGCGCGACGTCGTCGCCGCGTTTCAACGCCATTTCCGCCCGGCCCGCGTCGACGGCATCGCCGATCCCTCGACGCTGCTGACGCTGCGCGCCCTGATCGAAACCCGGCCGGGACTGACGGTTTAGCCTGGCTGTTGAATGCGCCACGGCGCGTGGCCGAAGCGCTCGTGCAAAAACTCCAGAAACACCGCGACGCGCGGGAGCCGGTGCCGCCCGGCCGGATAGATCGCAGCCAACGGATAAGGTTCGCTGTGATGCACATCCGGCAGCAGCGCCACGAGTTCGCCGGTGCGCAGCCGCCGGCCGACGATGACGTCCGACAGCCGGACGATGCCGGCGCCTTCGACCGCCAGCCGCACGGCGGCCTCCGCGTCGTCGGTCGTCACGCGCGGCCGCACTTCGACAATGTCGATGCCGCCGCGCGCCTTGAACGGCCAGCGGTTGAGGCCGGGGCCGGCGACAAGAACGCAATCATGCGCCTTGAGATCGGACGGCACTTTCGGCGTGCCGCGCTTCTCGAGATAAGACGGCGCGGCGCAGATGACGCGCCGCAGGTCGGCGATCTTGCGATGGATGAACGGGCCTTCCGGGATGTGTCCCGAACGCACGGCGATGTCGGATTGTTCGTCGATCAGATCGACCAGCCGGTCGGTGATCGACAGGTCGATGTCGATTTCCGGGTAGCGGGCGAGAAAATCGGCCAGCGCCGGGGCGAGTTGGTGCAGGCCGAAGGCGGTGCCCGAATTAATCCGGAGTTTGCCGCGCGGCGCGCCGCGTACGCGGGCAACTTCAGCCTCCGCTTCTTCGATATCGGCGACGATGCGGCGGGCGCGGGCCAGAAACGTCTCGCCTTCCGGCGTCAGCGCCAGCCGGCGGGTGCTCCGCTCTAGGAGCTTAACGCCCAAACGGTCCTCAAGGCGCGATATCAGTTTCGAAACCGCCGACGGCGTTATCCCTAAGTCGTTGGCAGCAAGAGAAAAATTACCACGATCCAGGACACGGACAAAAACCCTCAGGTCGGAGCTGGCATCCATATTCGATCCATTCGGTCATAGATGTATGGCAATAATCGAGGATTATCATATTTCGGAAAGATAATACTATGCATTATCGAATGGGCTGACGCAAAAATTGCCCGCCAGGAGATTGAAAATGACCCACTCAACCGTCAAGGCCACCGGTTTTATCGACTCCGCTGCCGTCGAACAGCAGGCCCGTGTCGCCCGCGCCGCGGCCACCCGCGAGGTCTTCGCCGCATTGGCCGGCCAGCTCGCCCGGCTCGCCACCGGCCTTCGCCCCGCCCGCCCGGTCGCCGGCAACGGCCAGCCGCGGACCGGCGCCTTCGCCTGATCCGATTTCGTTTCGATACCGACTGAAGCTGCTTTTCTACCGTCGACTGAGAGCTGGCGCGTCTTACCCCTCCGAGACGCGCAGACTTGCCTGAAACGGCATGCCCGGACCGGTCCCTCCCCTCGGACCGGTCCGGGCTTTTTTTTGCGATCAACCATTCGCGGCGCTCAAACTTGACGCCACCGGTCGCCGCCCCCACACCTATCCCGTCAGTCGGCCGGACGGCCGTCCCGGCTAGGCCCGAAAGGGTGCCGGGGAGGAAAGTCCGGGCTCCATGGACGAACGGTGCCGGATAACGTCCGGCGGGGATGGCTTCGCGCAAGCGAAGCTGGCCTCAGGGAAAGTGCCACAGAAAACAGACCGCCTCGGCCGCGTTGTGTATTGGCCAAGGTAAGGGTGAAACGGTGGGGTAAGAGCCCACCGCGCTTGTCAGCAATGACGGCGGCACGGCAAACCCCACCGGGAGCAAAACCGAATAGGAATGGCGCAGGGGCGCAAATGCCCTAGGTCCGTCCGGGCCAGTCATTCGGGTAGGTTGCTTGAGGCGCCGGGCAACCGGCGTCCCAGAGGAATGGCCGTCACGTCTGCTTACGGAAGCAGGCCATACAAAACCCGGCTTACAGGCCGGCTGATACATTGTAAGGGGGCTCGGTGGGAAACCACCGGGCCCCCGCCAATTTGCGCGGTTGCGAATCGCATAAAGATCTATGATTGCAACTATTCGCTGTCGCGCCGCATTATCGCCGCAGATCGTTCAGCACGGGTTCACGCCCAAGGCTCCACTTTACGACAGCAAACTAACGTCGGCCTCCATCACGGATGGCCCGAAGAATTTCATCAATGATTTCGACCAAGTCTCTCCTGCTAGCCTGCACCACGCTCGTCGCCATCGCGCCGGCATTCGCCGCCGCGCCCGATGCGCCCTTCACCGCCGCGCAAGCGCGGCCGCGCGACACCGCGCAGATGATCGCGCAGGCGCCGCCGCCGCTCACGCCGGCGCAAATCGAAGAAGAGAAAAAGAAAGCCGCACCGCCGCCGGCTGCCAAGCCGGCCGCTCCGCCGCCACCGCCTCCGCCGGCTGCACGACCAGCCGCGCCGCCGCCGCCACCGCCGGCCGTTCAGCAGCAGCCGGTTACACCGCCGCCGGCCGCGCAGCAACGCCCGGTCGCGCCGCCGCCGGCACCTGCCGTGCAAGGTCAGCCGGCCGTGCC
>CAIMEA010000117.1 GCA_903839845.1 uncultured Hyphomicrobiales bacterium | reverse complement strand
GCCTTGACGCCAGCCTTGAACGCATTGCGCCTGAATTCCGGCATTGTTTCTTCCCCTCGGTTATTTTTCGATCGGCGCTAGATGAACTGGATGGCGATGCCGCCGAGCGGGCCGTAATCGGCGTGGACGGTATCGCCCTTTTGCGCGAACACCACGCGGGTAAACGAGCCAGCCAGCACGATGTGGCCGGGCTCGAGCGCGTGGCCGAGCTGGCAGATCTTATTGGCGAGCCAGGCGACGCCGAGCGCCGGATGGCCGAGCACGCCGGCGGCAAGCCCCGTCTCCTCGATTTCCGAATTCTTGTACATGATGCCGCCGACCCAGCGCAGGTCGACGTCCATCGGACCGACCGGACGGCCGCCGAGCGCGATGCCGGCGGCGGCGCCGTTGTCGGCGACGGTGTCGACGATCTTGCGCGGATCGGCGAGGCGCGCATCGACGATCTCGATCGCCGGGATGACATATTCGGTGGCGCGCAGCACGTCGGCGAGACCGACGCCTGGCCCTTCAAGCCTCTTGCCCATCACGAAGGCCAGTTCGACCTCGACGCGTGGCTTGCAGAAATTGGCGTGCAGCACCTTGGCGCCATCGCCGATCATCTGGTCGTCGAGGATGTAGCCGTAGTCCGGCTCGTCGATCATCGAGGAACGCTGCATCGCCTTGGAGGTCAGGCCGACCTTGTGGCCGATCAGCTTGGCGCCGGCGGCGATCTTGCGGCGCGCGACCTCGGCCGAGATCGCATAGGAATCCTCGATCGTGATCGACGGGAAAGTCTGCGAGAACGGCGTGGCCTGCTTATGCTCCTTCTGGGCATTTTCCAGAATATCGGCGCACTTTTTACGATCGGCTTCGGACAGCATAGGCGTTCCCCCTTGTTTGTTTTGCTCTAGCGCCTCTGGCGGGAAATGAAAATGGGTCTGGCGCTGCAATCCCGCGCGTCGGTCATGCGCCGGAACGGCGCGACACCGTTTTCAATAATGCGGCGGCGGCGGGTCCGGAGTCTCGCCGCCCCCACCCGCGCTTTGCGCTTCCCGGAGCTGGTCCGAAAGCCGCGCCACCTGGCGGTTGAGCGCCTCGATCTGCTTCCACTGCGCGGCCAGGGCTTCGCTGAGATCCTCGGCGACACGCTCCTGATGCGCGCGGGCGATCTCCAGCGCCTCGACACGGGCGCGCAAACTTTCGGTTTCGTCCATGGTTCAACCCCGGTATCGGCGCTTGGCTGCGATGCGGGCGACCATATCGCACCCGCGGCAAAAATCTGAAATACTGCCGTCGGAACGGGAGATAGCATGATTTTCGATACCATTATCCGCGGCGGCACGGTCGCCACCGCATCCGATACCTTCGCCTGCGATGTCGGCATCAAAGGCGGCAAGATCACAGCGCTGGGTGCCGATCTCGGCGCCGCCACCGAAATCGTCGATGCGACCGGCCTGCTGGTGCTGCCCGGCGGCATCGACAGCCATGTGCATATCGCCCAGCCGTCCGGCCCCGGCATTGTCATGGCCGACGATTTTGCCTCCGCCACGCGTTCGGCGGCGTTCGGCGGCAACACCATGGTGTTGCCCTTCGCCATGCAGCAGAAGGGCGAGAGCCTGCGCCAGGTGGTGAAGGACTATCACAAGAAGGCCGACGGCCAGTGCTACATCGACGTGTCGTTTCATCTGATCATCGCCGATGCCAGCGATGCCGTGCTCGGCCAGGAACTCCCGGCTCTCGTTCATGACGGATATACATCTTTCAAGGTGTTCATGACCTATGAGGGCCTCGCCCTCTCCGACATGGAAATGCTGAAAGTCATGAGCGTGGCGCGCGAGACCGGCGCCATGGTGATGGTGCATGCCGAGAACTACGACGCCATCCGCTTTCTTACTGACCGGCTCGAACAGGCCGGCAAGACCGAGACGAAATATCACGGCACGTCGCGGCCGATCGCCGTCGAGCGCGAGGCGACGCACCGCGCCATCTCACTCGCCGAACTGATCGACGTGCCGATCATGATCGTGCATGTGTCGAACCGCGAAGCGATGGACGAGATCGCGCGGGCGCGGGCGCGGGGCCTGAAGATCTACGGCGAGACCTGCCCGCAATATCTGATGCTGACCGAGAGCGACATGGACGGCCTCAACATGGAGGGCGCGAAATATGTCTGCTCGCCGCCGCCGCGCGACAAGGAAAGCCAGAAGGCGTGCTGGGAGGGTTTGCAGCAAGGCATCTTCTCGCTGTTCTCGTCCGACCACTGCCCGTTCCGTTACGATGACCCGCAAGGCAAACTGGCGCCCAAGGGCAAGACCAGTTTCCGCTGGGTGCCGAACGGCATTCCCGGCGTCGAAACGCGGCTGCCGATTTTGTTTTCCGAAGGCGTGAGCAAAGGCCGGCTCAGCTTGAACGAATTCGTCGCACTGACCTCGACCAACCACGCCAAGACCTATGGGCTCTATCCGAAGAAGGGCACGATCGCAGTGGGCTCGGATGCCGATATCGCGCTGTGGGACCCCAAGCGCAAGGAAACCATCTCGCAGAAGCTGATGCATGGCGGCACCGACTACACGCCCTATGAAGGCATCGCGGTGACCGGCTGGCCGGTGAGCACAATGGTGCGCGGCAAGTTCGTCGTGCGCGACGGCAAGCTCGTCGGCGCGCTCGGCGGCGGCGATTATGTGCCGCGCGAGAAGTCGGAGCTGGCAAGGCCAGCGGCCGTGATCTAGTAAACCAAAGGAATTACCAATGAGCGCTTACGTCATCTTCGATGTCGATATCCGCGATTCGGCCAAGTATCAGGAATTCATGAACGGCGTGAAGCCGGCGCTCGAAGCAGCGGGCTGCAAATATCTGGCGCGCGGCGGCGCGCACAAAGTCTACGAAGGCGACTGGTCGCCGCGCCGCATTGTGCTGTTGGAGTTTCCCAGCCTTGCCGCGTGGGAAGAGTTCTACAACGGGGCTACCTATCGGGGTCTCAAAGCCATTCGCGACGCTTGCAGCGAGGCGCGGCTGGTCGGCGTCGAAGGCCTCTAAGGCGGGAATCGGCCATGCCGGTCAATCGCCAGGTCATTCTGAAATCGCGGCCTTCCGGCATTCCGCAGGCCGAGCATTTCGACATCGTCGAGACGCCGCTACCGGAACTGAGCGACCGGCAATTCCTGGTGCGCAACGAATTTCTCTCGGTCGAGCCGGCGATGCGCGGCTGGGTCTCGGCCGTCGCCAATTACGCGACGCCGGTCGCTATCGGCGAGACCATGCGGTCGTTCTCGGCCGGCACTGTGGTCGCCTCGCGCCATCCCGGCTACGCCGAAGGCGACCGCGTCATGGGCATGCTCGGCTGGCAGCATTACGCGGTGTCGGACGGCAGCAACATCACCCGCAAGGTGATGGAGAACGACCTGCCTTTGTCCCTGTCGCTCGGCGTGCTGGGCCTCAATGGCGTCACCGCTTATTTCGCATTGCTCGAATTGGGTCTGCCGCGCCCCGGCGACACCGTCGCTGTCTCGACCGCCGCCGGCTCGGTCGGCTCGGCGGTGGGTCAAATTGCAAAACTGATGGGCTGCCGCACGGTCGGCATCACCGGTGGCGCGACGAAAGTGGCGATGTGCCGCGACGACTTCGGCTATGACGAAGCCATCGACTACAAGACCGGCGATGTGGCGGCTGCGCTGAAGGCCGCCTGCCCGCGCGGCATCGATGTCTATTTCGACAACACCGCGGGATCGATCAGCGACGCGGTACTGGCGCAACTCGCCGTCGGCGCGCGCATCGTCATCTGCGGCACGGCGTCGGTGTCGTCCTGGGATCCGCCGCCGATGGGCCCGCGCGTCGAGCGCCACATGCTGGTCAAGCGCGCGCGCATGAGCGGCTTTCTGGTGTTCGATTACGCGCATCGCTACGAGGAAGCCGTGGCGCGGTTGGCGTCATGGGTGCGCGACGGAAAACTACGCTACCGCGAGGACATCCTCGACGGCATCGAGCATGCGCCCGGCGCGATTGCGGAACTGTATCGCGGCGAGAATCTCGGCAAGCGGTTGATCAGAGTCTAAGCCACCCGATGTCATGCCCGCGAAGGCGGGCATCCAGTACGCCGTGACGTTGCGATTGCATCGCCACGATTGCGTTTACGGGGTCCCCGCCTGCGCAGGGACGACACCGGTGTAGGAGGCGCCGCTGAAAACTAATGTTTCAGCTTCGCATCGACCTTGAACTTGGCCTCGGTCTTTTGCGTGATCTCGTCGAGCGTCACATCGGGCGCGAGTTCGATCAAGGTCATGCCTGAGCCTTTGCGGTCGACGGTGAAGACACCCAGATCGGTGATCACCATGTCGACGACGCCGGCGCCGGTCAGCGGCAGCGTGCACTTGTGCAACAGCTTGCGATCGATCGAGCCGTCCTTGGCCTTGGCGGTGTGCTCCATGATCACCACCACCTTCTTGACGCCGGCGACCAGATCCATCGCGCCGCCCATGCCCTTGACCATCTTGCCGGGGATCATCCAGTTGGCGAGATCGCCGTTCTCGGCCACCTGCATCGCGCCGAGAAGCGCGATGTCGATATGGCCGCCGCGGATCATCGCGAATGAATCGGCCGAGGAGAAGAAACTGGTGGTCGGGATTTCGGTGACGGTCTGCTTGCCGGCATTGATCAGGTCCGGGTCCTCGTCGCCCTCATAAGGGAACGGGCCGAAGCCGAGCATGCCGTTCTCGCTCTGCAGCTGGACGCTCATGCCATCGGGAATGTAGTTCGACACCAACGTCGGAATGCCGATGCCAAGATTGACGTAGAAACCGTCGCGCAATTCCTTGGCGGCGCGTTCGGCCATTTGATCGCGGGTCCAGGGCATGACTAAACCTCCTCACCGGTGGCGGCGGCGGGGACGCGCTTGCGCACCGTGCGTTGTTCGATGTGTTTGGTGGCGTTCGGAACGTGGATGAGGCGCTGCACGAATACGCCCGGCGTGATGATATGGTCGGGATTGATCTCGCCCGGCCGCACCAGATGCTCGACCTCGGCGACGGTAACTTTGCCGCAAGTCGCCATCATCGGATTGAAGTTCCGCGCGGTCTTTCGGTAAACCAGATTGCCTTCATGGTCGCCCATCCAGGCATGGACGATGGCGAGATCGGCGACGATGCCGCGCTCCATGATGTATTTCTCGCCGTCGAACTCGCGCTCTTCCTTGCCCTTGGCGATATCGGTGCCGGCGCCGGTGCGGGTGAAGAAGGCCGGAATGCCGGCCCCGCCCGCGCGCAGCCGTTCGGCGAGCGTGCCTTGCGGGTTGAATTCGATTTCCAACTCGCCGGCCAGATATTGCTGCGCGAACAATTTGTTCTCGCCGACATAGGAGGCGATCATTTTCTTGATCTGCCGCGTCTCCAGGAGCAGGCCGAGGCCCGCGCCATCGACGCCGGCATTGTTCGACGCGACCGTGAGGTTTTTCACACCGGAGTCGCGGATCGCCATGATCAGCACCTCTGGGATGCCGCACAGGCCGAAGCCGCCGCAAGCGATCAACATTCCGTCCTTGAGGACGCCAGCGAGCGCCTTGGCGGCGTCGGGATAGACCTTCTTCATGTAAATCCTACCAAATTCCCCGGTTCCGTTATTTCTACATGACCTTTCGCATCTGCGAAAGGTCAAGAAAGAGCCGCCCGCCAGCTGTTCGCCGCTTATTGCTGCGGCGGCGTGATGTCGCGGACCGGATTGCGCGGCCGCGCCGGGGCGTCGGGCGTCGCCGGTGCAACGGTAGCGGGCGCCGCCGCCGGCGCGGCCGGCGAGGCCGGCCCGGCCAGCCGGGTCGGCAATGGCAGGTGGTGCGGATAATAAGTGAAGGCCACGAACATGGCCGCGAACAGGATCGCCGACACGGCGGCGGCGGTGCCGCGGCTGGCGAAAAACACCAGATTGCCGACGCCGCTGGCGATGAACGCCATCACGGCCAGCACCAGCACATAAAGCCAGTCCACCTGAGCAAGATCGATCGGCATTTTCTCTGTCCTCTTTATCCTGGTTATTCTCGTTCGCACCGCGGCCGCCCGCCGGCGCCATGCTAGCGCAGACCCGCCATGTGGGTCACTAATTTGATTGCAAACACTTTAGCCCATCCTGTTCAAGGGCTATATGGGCGCGTGATTTTTTCCCGAGAAGCCGGATTTCCACTTTCGGCGATCAGGCGATAGAAGCGGCGCATGACAAACATTCTGATCCTCAGTGAAGTACAGGAAGCGATGCGGGCCCGCTACAAGGGCATGCTGCTGGAGCGCTTTCCGCAATTGACCATTAACGTGGTCGGTCACCATAACGATGTCGGACCCTATATCGCCGACACCGATGTACTTTTGTGTTTCTCGCCGCCGATGGCCGACCATGTCGTCGCCGAGGCGCCGAAGCTGAAATGGATCCAGGCGCTCGGCACCGGCGTCGACAACATCGTCGACCTGCCCTCGCTCGGCAAGGATGTCGTCGTCACCAATATTCGCGGCATTCACGGCGCGCCGGTGTCGGAAGCGACCATCGCCTATATGCTGTCGCTGGCGCGCGGCATGCCGGAAAGCGCGCTGGCGCAGACGCGCAACGCCTGGGAGCGCTGGCCGGCGAAGCTCCTCGACGGCAAGACCGTCGGCATCTATGGCGTCGGCCTGATCGCCGAATATCTGGCGCCGATCTGCAAGGCCTTCGGCATGACGACCATTGGCTTTTCCGGCACGCCGCGCCCGGCCCCCGGCTTCGACCGCATGGTGGCGCGCGCCGATCTGGTGGCGACCGCGCCGGAACTCGATTACCTTGTCGCCCTGGCGCCGCTGACGCCGGAGACCCGCCATGTCATCGGCGAGAAGGTGTTCGCGGCGATGAAGCCCTCGGCCTATCTCGTCAATGTCGCGCGCGGCGGCGTGGTCGATGAAAAGGCGCTTATCGCCGCGCTGGAAGGCGGCAATATCGCCGGCGCCGCGCTCGACGTGTTCTCGGAAGAACCGCTGCCCGCGACCAGTCCGCTGTGGCAGACCAAAAATCTCACCGTCTTCCCGCATCTCGGCGGCTATTCGGAAGGCTACGAGGACCGCGCCATGCCGACCATCGAAGGCAATATGCGCAAGTTCCTCGGCGGCGATCTCAAAAGCATGATCAATATCGTGCGCAAACCGGCAACATGGTAAGATTCTTTGGGGAAACTAAAGTCATGGCCTTTTCCGAACGTCTGAACACGCCAATCTCCACCGCCGAACTCGAACGCCGCTGGAAGCTGGTGCGCGAAGCGATGGCGCGCGAGAAAATCGACGTTCTGCTGATGCAGAACAACAACGATCACATGGGCGGCTATGTCCGCTGGTTCACCGATATCCCGGCGACCAATGGCTATCCGAACACCGTGGTGTTCCCGCGCGACGACGAGATGACCGTGGTCTGTCAGGGCCCGTTCGGCGGCAATGAGACGCCCTCGGCCGCCGACGGCATCTGGCGCGGCGTCAAGCAGGTGCTGACCACGCCGAGCTACGCCTCGGCGCATTACACGGCGACGTACGATCCGGAACTCGCCTGCAAGGGTCTCGAGCCCTTCGCCGACGCCACCATCGGCTTCGTCGGCGACTACCAGATGTCCTATGCGCTTTCGACCTATGTGCGGCGCAAATTCTCCAAGGCGCGCCATGTCGACGCCACCGAAATGGTCGACCGCATCAAGGTGTTCAAGAGCCCGGAAGAAATGGCGCTGATCCAGCGCGCCGCTGCGATGCAGGACGGCGCCATGCGCGCCGCCTTCGCCGCGATCAAGCCCGGCATGCGCGACACCGAAGTCGCCGCGGTGGCGCAGGCCTACAGCCAGTGCCACGGCAGCGAGAACGGCATTTATCTCTGCGCCTCGATGCCGCTCGGCCAGCCGAGCCGCTTCGGCAACCGCCACATGCAGAACCGCACGATCCAGAAAGGCGACCAGTTCGTCCTGCTGGTCGAGGACAGCGGACCGGGCGGCATGTACACCGAACTCGGCCGTTCCTGTGTCGTCGGCGCCAAAGTGCCGCAGGCGATGAAGGACGAACTCGCCTTCTGCATCGAGTCGCGTCAGGTGACGCTCGATCTCCTCAAACCCGGCACGCCGAGCAAGGCGGTGTGGGATGGCTTCAACGCCTTCATGCGCAAGAACGGCCGGCCGATGGAGTCGCGGCTTTATTGCCACGGCCAGGGCTACGATCTGGTCGAGCGGCCGCTGGTGCGCAACGACGAGCCGATGACCATCGAGAAGGACATGAACATCGTCGTTCATCCGACCTATATCCACGCCGGTTATCTCAACTGGCTGTGCGATAATTATCTGATCGGCGACAACGGCCCTGGCGAGCGCCTGCACAAGTTCCCGGAGGAAATCACCGAAGTCGGTTAAGGCTTGAGGCGCGCTCGATGCTGCGACTTTTATCGACTTGACCGGGTGGACCGGCAGAGTCAGGTTCTCCCCAACACAAGGGAGGACCGCATGAAAAAGTCATTTATCGCCGCCGCTATCGCCGGGCTGCTGGCGCTGCCCGGCATCGCCGGCGCGCAGAGCTTTCCAGACCGCACCTTGACCATGATCATCCCGTTCGCCGCCGGCGGACCGACCGACGTGCTCGGCCGCATCATGGCGCAGGCGATGGGCGAACAGCTCAAGCAGACCGTCATCGTCGAAAACGTTGGCGGTGCCGGCGGCATGACCGGCGGCAAACGCGCGGCCGACGCCAAGCCGGACGGCTACACCATGCTGCTCGGCACGGTCGGCACACAGGCGCAGGGCCAGACGCTGTATAAAAAGCCGCTGTACAACGCCATCACCGATTTCACTCCGGTCGGCCTGATCGCCGAAGTGCCGATCGCGCTCCTGGTGCGCAAGGATTTGCCGGCCAAGGACCTCAAGGAATTCGTCGCCTATTCCAAGGAGAACCAGAAGAAGATGCAGTTCGGTTCGGCCGGCGCCGGCTCGGCCACGCATCTCGGCTGTGTCGTCCTGAACACCGCGATGGGCACCGACATCACCCATGTGCCGTATAAAGGCACCGGCCCCGCGATGCAGGATCTGGTCGCCGGCCGCATCGACTTCCTGTGCGAAATCATCTCGACCGCCAAGGCGCAGATCGACGGCGGCACTGTGCGCGCGCTGGCGATCATGACCTCCGAACGTTCGCCGGTGCTGCCGAGCCTGGCGACGACCAAGGAACAGGGCCTCGACGTGCAGGCCTATACCTGGAACGCGCTCTATCTGCCGAAGGGTGCGCCGGCCGACGTGGTCAAGAAGCTCAATGACGCGATGGTCGCGGCGATGAACTCGCCCTCGGTGAAGGAACGGCTGCAAGGCCTGGGCGCGACCATCGTCGGTCCCGATCGCAGCAGCGCCGCCTATCTCGGCAAATTCACCGCCGACGAGATCAAGAAGTGGGAAGCGCCGATCAAGGCGAGCGGCGTTTCGATCGAGTAAGACTCCTGTCCCGGGCGCGGCGCATCGCAAAGCGGTGCGCCGCAGACCCGGGACCTTACCAAACACCGATACTGGAACGGCCCCGGCTCTGCATCGCAGCACGACGCTGCGCTTCGTGCTGCGATGCGTCCGGGGAAGGACGTTAACTCTTCGGCGGGTCCATCAAACTGACGTGCGCCGCGACGACGCGCCAGCCTTCCGGGAATTTCACCCAGGTCTGCATCTGCCGCCCGATCTTGCCCGGCGCCGACGGCCGCTCATAGAGCGTCGAGGCGGTGGCGAAGTCGCGGCCGTACGTCGTGATGACGGTCTGTGAAATGGTGCGGCCAAGCCCGACCGGCGAGCGCGCCACGCGAAACGAGTTGATCGCGTCGTAGCCATAGAGAACTTCATTGACGCCATAGCGGATGGTGCGCCGGTCGTTACGGAATAGCTCGTTGAGCGTGTCCACCTTGTTGTTGACCAAAGCGTCCTCGTATGTGTCGAAGGCTTTGCGCACCTCGGCCACGACCTCCGGCAGGTCGATTTCCATGTTTAGGCACTCCCTAGTTTTTCTTCATTTCGTTTTACCAAACTCTCGCCGTCATGCCCGACCATAGCCGTTCGCAGAACGGCGTTCTCTAGAACGCCTATGTGCCGGGCATCCACGTCTTACTTGAAAAATCAAAACAAGAAAGGCGTGGATGGCCGGGACAGGCCCGGCCATGACGAAGTTGGAGAATTACAAATTCGGTCTCGGCGCACTCACCGCGCCCATTTGCTCCAACGCGTAGGCGACGCGCAAGGCCACCTCCTCGCGCCACGGCGCGGCGATAATCTGTAACCCGATGGGCAGCGGCTTGAGCGCCACCGGCACCGCCACCACCGGTAGGCCGATGAAAGAAATCGGCTGGGTGTAGAGCCCCATATTCGCCCGCACCGGCATCTCGACGCCGTCCAGGGTGAAATTCTGCTGGCCAAGTTTCGGCGCGGTGACCGGCGTCGATGGCGCGAGGATGACGTCGCAATCCTTGAACAAAGCCAGCACCTGCTCGCGGTACCAGCGGCGGAAAATCTGCGCCTTGACCACCAGCGTCGACGGCACCATGGCGCCGGCAATCAGCCGGTCGCGGACCGCCGGATCGAAATCATTGGCCTGCTTGCGCAGCCGCTCAAGATGCAGCGCCGCGCCTTCGGTCGCGGTGATGACATAGGCCGCGGCGCGAGCCCGCGCCGCTTGCGGGATTTCCACGTCTCGGGCGTTAAGCGCCTTGGCGACGCCGTCGAGTGCGCCCAACGCCTCGGGCGACGCCCCTTTGCGGAAATAGCCGCCAGCGACGGCGACTCGCAATCCTTCGAGCCCGCGCGTGAGAAACGGCGACGCCGATTCCTGCGGCCGGTCCACGCAAGCGGCATCGTCGGCGTCAAAGCCCTGCATGACGTCGTAGCTGATCGCCAGGTCGCGCACCGAACGCGCGAAGGGCCCGAGATGATCGAGACTGCCGACGAAGGGAAACGAGCGCGCGCGCGTCAGCCGGCCATAGGTCGGCTTGAGCCCGAAAATGCCGCACAAAGACGACGGCACGCGGATCGAGCCGTTGGTGTCGGAGCCGAGCGCAATCGGCACCATGCCGCCGCCGACCGCGCCGCCCGAGCCGCCGGACGAGCCGCCGGTCATGCGCGTGAAGTCGTGCGGATTGCGCGAGGGGCCGTCATGGACGTTCTCGCCCGTAAAATCGTAGGCGTATTCACCCATGTTGAGCGCGCCGACCAGCACTGCGCCGGCCTTCTCCATGCGCTCGATCAGTTCGGCGTCGCGTTTGGCCGGCGCATGCGCGCGGTTGACCTTCGATCCGGCAACTGTGGCAAGGCCTTCGATGTCGAACAGGTTCTTGACGGCGAAAGGCACGCCGGCGAGCGGCAGTTTGGATTTGTCGCCCGTTGCATCGACCGCTTTCGCCTTGGCACGCGCCCGTTCCGCCGTCACGGCGGTGAAGGCATTCAAGGTCGGGTTGCGCGCGGCGATCACGGCGAGCGCTTGCTCGGTGACGGCGAGCGCGGTGGTCTCGACCGAGGCCACCGCGGCCGCGATCTCGGACCCGGTCGACCAGGTGAAATCCTTGCTCATGGTCAGGCCCTGAAAACCGGGGCCGGCTCGGCCTCGTCCGGCAGCGGAAATTCCGCGACCGTGGCGGCATGGCGCAGCGTCACCTCGAGATTGGCCTTGATCGACGCCTGCCAGGCTGGATCGAGCGGCAGATCGAGCGTGGCGGCGGCAGCGGCGATGAAATCGTCAAGCGGCGGGCTGGGCATGGATGATCCTTTGGTCGCGTCGTTTGCCTAGCTTAGATGCAAATTCGACGCCAACCAAAGGCCGAAAGCCGGTCTTGCTATTTGGGAATGTCACCCTTGGTGGTGGCGGCTCCCTTGGCGCGCGGCGCGCGCTTGGCGCCGGCCACCGGCTTGCGGCGACGCTTCGGCGGCTTCGCCTTTTTGCCGGGCAGGAAGTCGCCGAAGTCCGCCAAAGAGGGAGCAATTTCGATGAACCGCGACGGACGCACTGGGCTCCGATGGCTGGTCAGCCGATTGACCGCCTGAGCGGCGAGAAGGCCAAGCTCGAAGGCAATCGCCGCGCTGGTCTTGGGCCGCAGGCGCACGAACTGCACCGCGATCGCCAACCAATTAAAATTCAATGCTGTCGCCATCATAGCCCCTCTGCGTTGCCTGCGAGAACGCCCGCTGTCGCGCGAAGTTCCGCAATCGCCGGCGTGCGTCCGGATAATTGCGCTACATCGTCGGCGCGGGCGGCGTCGGATCGGTCAGCGGCACATCGGTGCCGGGGGCCGGCGTTTGCGGGGCCGGCTGCGGATCGCGATAGGGCTGCGGGTCCTTGACCGGAGGTTCGGTCACCGGCGGCTCTTTGGGAATAACGTGCGGTTCTTTTGGCATGGAAGAGAAACACGGCAGCGACGCTTCCGTTCCGCTTCCCGGCAATGCAAACGCATGCGCTAATCGACGAAGGCCGCCGTGCGCTTCTCGCGGGCATATTTCACCAGCGCCAGATAACGATAAAGCCCGTGTACGAATTTGCCGTAAGGCAGGCTGAGAAACAGCGCCAGCACGACACCAAGATGCAGCGCCAGCAGAATGCCCATCGCGCCGCTGTCGCGCAAAATCATCAGCGCAAAGCCGGTCAGGCTGACGAGGAACAGCATGGCAAGGAACGCCGTATCCATCCCCCGGCGCGGCGCATCGGTGAGCACCGCGTAGCGTTGTTGGGCCAGCACGAACAGGCCGGCCGGGCCGATCAACAGGCCGAGACCGCCGGCAATGCCGAGCAGCACCGGCAGACTGGTCAAGGCATAAGGCGCGCGCCAACCGAAGGCATAGTGATAGATGGTCGCCACCGAAGTGGCGGCGAAGCAAAGCAGGAAACCGTAGAAGGTGAAATGATGAAAGACGCGGCGCTGCGCCGACGGCATTTCATTCTCGGATGTGCAGCCGCCACCACCGCCGCCAAGATAGGTCAGGCGAGCGGCGTCAACCGTCGCCTCCCCGGCCGCGCGCAGATCGACTTCGCCGTTGATGTCGCGCCAGTACGCGCGAAGGCTCAACGCCAGCGCGGCGATGGCATAGATGAACACCGCGCCGAACAAGGCGACCATCGCGTTGTGCGGCATCATTTTATAGAAATCGCCGGCGTGCCTTGCGAACAACACCGCCGGATCGCGCCAGGCGACAAAGCCGACGATGAAAGCGGCGACGCCCGCCGCCGCCGTCAATGCGATAAACAGGCCGTTGCGGGCGAAAGCCGGCGCGAAGGCGCGCGGCCAGGCATATTTCGCGTAAGAGTCATTGCGCAGTGTAGCGAGCGCTGCCGGCACATTGACATTGAACTCATGCGGCGGCGAATACTGGCAGTCGCTGTAACAGGCGCCGCACTGGTGGCAAAGATTGGCTAAATAATTGAGATCGCTGTCGGCGAAGGTGCGGCGCATTTCCATTGCCGGAAACACCGCGCACAGGCCTTCGCAATAACGGCAGGCATTGCAGATGGTCATCAGCCGGTCGGCTTCGACCAGAGCGGCGCTGCGCGACAAATCAGTTGCGGGCATTTTTGGCCGCTCCCTCGCCGGCGATGCGGCCGAACACCGCGCCGATGGTCATGCCGATGCCGGCGAGATAGCCCTTGCCCAGCACGTTGCCGGCCATGATCTCGCCGGCGGCGAACATGTTGCCGGATGTCTTGCCGTTGGCCAGCACCATGCGCGACTCGTCGTTCACCCGCACGCCGAGATAGGTGAAGGTAATGCCGGGCCGCAGCGGATAGGCGTAATATGGTGGTGTGTCGATCTTGCGCGCCCAGTGGCTTTTCGGAATGGCCAGTCCTTCCGTGCGGCAATCGTCGAGTACGGTGTGATCGAACGTGCCGGGCCGAACCGCCGCGTTGAAATCGGCGACGGTCTTTTCCAATGCTGCGGCGTCGAGCTGCAATTTGCCGGCCAGTTCGCCGATCGCGCCCGCCTGCACCGCTGGAAAAATCGACGGCATGAACATGTGGATCGACTTTGAATCGACGATGGAATAGCCGATCTGTTCCGGCTGCTGCGCGATCAGGCGGCCCCAGATGGCGTAGCGCTTCGGCCAGGTCTCCTCGCCCTCGTCGTAGAAACGTTGCGCGGCGCGGTTGACCATGATGCCGAACACGACGCTGTCGAGGCGCGTGGCGATGCCGCCGTCGAAGCGCGGCGCGCGCGCGTCGATCCCGACGCAATGCATTTGCGTCGGATCGCCGACCGGCTTGACACCGTGCGCCAGCAGCATTTTGAGAACGTCGCCGCGATTATAGGGCGTTCCGCGAATAAGGAAGTTGTCGGCCGCCGCGCCCCAGTGCTGCTTGAGCCAGTCGATATTGGCCTCGAAGCCGCCGGCGGCGGCGACCAAGGTGCGGCCGCGCACCTGATGCGGCAGGCCCTCATATTGGATCGTCGCCGCGGTGAAGAATCCGTCTTCAATCGACAGCGCGGTAACCGGCGCATCGCTCAGACAAACCACGCCGAGCGCCTCGGCCTGCCGGTACAGCGCATTGAGCATGCCGCGGCCGCCGCCGAGAAAAAACGCATTGGTCTTGCCGAGCGAGAGCGTGCCGCCGAGCGGCGGTTGAAACTTGACGCCGGCCTTGTTCATCCACGGAATGAGCTCGCGCGAGCGTTCGATGGTGAGCTGGGCCAAAGCCTTGTCGGTCTCGCCGCCGGTGACGCGATAAAGATCGTCGAGGAATTCGCCGCCGTCGTAAGGCCCCGTCATGGTCGGCGCGATGCCGTCATGGGCGCAGCGCAGATTGCGCGTGTGACGGGTGTTGCCGCCGCGATAAAACGCCGGCGCGCCTTCCAGCACGATCACCGAACGGCCGGCGCGCGCGGCGGTGATCGCGGCGCACAAAGCGGCATTGCCGCCGCCGGCCACCACCACGTCATAGATATTGTCGAACCGCACCGGCATCGTTCCGTTATGAGGTCGAAGCAGCCGACTTGCAAGACAGGCTACTCACGATGCGGATTTGACCGCGTCCGCCACTTGCGCCGCGAAAGCGTCGGTGCCGAGCCGTCCGCCCATATCGGCGGTGCGGCCGTCCGGCGTGGCAATCACCCGGTCGAGCGCGGCCTCGATCGCCGCCGCCGCCGTCACCAGCCGCGCGTTACCGCGCCGGGCGCCGAGCCAGGCCAGCAGCATCGCCGCCGAGCCGATCAGCGACGCCGGGTTGGCGATATTCTTGCCGGCAAGATCCGGCGCCGAGCCATGCTGCGCCTGCGCCACCGCGTAATCGGCCCCGGCATTGAGCGAGGCCGCCAGCCCGAGGCTGCCGGAAATCTCCGCCGCCTCGTCGGAC
Organism: uncultured Hyphomicrobiales bacterium; assembly: GCA_903839845.1. Taxonomy (GTDB): domain Bacteria; phylum Pseudomonadota; class Alphaproteobacteria; order Rhizobiales; family Xanthobacteraceae; genus Pseudolabrys. The sequence continues at coordinate 7,595 of CAIMEA010000117.1, read as the reverse complement.
AGGATATCGCCGAACATGTTGGTGGTGACGATGACGTCGAAAGCGGAAGCGTCGCGGATCAGCAGCGCCGCCATGGCGTCGACCAGCCGCTCCTCATATTTGACATCGGGAAAACGCGCCGCCACCGCCCGGGCACACTCAAGGAACAGCCCGTCCGACACGCGCAGCACATTGGCCTTGTGCACGGCGGTCACATGGCTGCGGCGCTGCCGCGCCAGCGTAAAGGCCGCCTCGACGATGCGCATCGAGCCCTCGCGGGTGATCTTGCGCACAGCCAGCGCCAGATCGGGTGTCGGCATGAACTCGCCGGGACCCATGAACATATTGCGGTCGGCGTAGAAACCCTCGGTATTCTCGCGCACCACCACGAGATCGACCGGCACGCCGCAGCGTGGCGCAAAACCGGCACGCGAGCGCGCCGGCCGGATGTTAGCGTAAAGGTCGAGCCGCTTGCGCAATTCGCCGGACGGGTTGAGCCCGCCCTGCTCGCGCGGCGGATAGTCGTTATGCGACACCGGGCCGAGCAGCACGCCGGCCGCCGCCTTGGCGCGGGCTTCAATTTCATCGGGAAAAGTCGTGCCCAGCGCGCGGTGCGCCGGCCAGCCGACGTCGCCGGCCTGAAACGTCAGCCCGAGAGAAAACCGCGCATCGGCCGCGCGCAAAACCGCCAAGGTCGCGGCCATGATCTCCGGGCCGATGCCGTCGCCCTCCAGCACCAGAAGGTCGAGCGGGCCGGCATCGATGCGCGGTGTCGTCATCTGGTTCCGTCCATCGTCATTTCGCTGTCCGAAAACCCGCGCCCTTCCGGTCGCGGCGCGCCTCGGCTAGTGTGCCGCCCGCGCGACCGGGGCCGTAGAGCCAATTCAATAACAGACCTGGATGGAAATGCCGAGATGAAGACAGTCGAAGTAGGTTGTATCGGTGTGGGCTGGATCGGCGGCCTCCGCGCCGAGACGTTGGCGCGCACCGCGCTGGTCGATAAATTGCACCTGTGCGACATCAAGCCGGAACGGCTTGCCGAGGTGAAGGCGAAGTACAAGCCGCATTCGACCACGCTCGACTATAACGACATCATCAACAATCCGAACATTTCGGTGGTCTATGTCTCGACCACGCCGGAGACCAACCATTATCCGATCGCGCGCGATTGCCTGAAAGCCGGCAAGAACGTGATGCTGGAAAAGCCGATCGCGCTGGAACTGTGGGAAGCCGACGAGCTGATCCATTTGTCGAAGTCCAACAATCTGAAATTCACCATCGGCTATTCGCAGCGCTTCAATCCGAAGATCGCCTACGCCAAGAAGAAGATCGTCGACGGCACGCTCGGCAATGTCGTCTCTGTGCTGGTGTCTCGCCATTTGTCGCGCGACCTCGGCAAGAAGATCGCCGGCCGGGTGCGGCTGTCGCCGGTCGTGATGGAATCGACGCACGATCTTGATTTCGTGTTCTGGCTGCTGGAGCCGGCCAAGCCCGTGAAAGTCTATTCGCAGGGCGCCTATGGCTACATGAAGGACGTCAACGGCTCGCATGACGTGATGTTCACCACCGTTACCATGGACAATGGCGTCGTCGTCATGATCGGCGGCGGCTGGAATTTTCCGCCGAGCTACCCGAACTACTGCTCGACCTGGATCGAGATCACCGGCGTCGACGGCGCGCTCGTTCTCGATGACACCCAGCGCGACAACTGGCTCAACACCGAAAAGCGCGGCCAGGAATTCCCGATGTCGACCATGCCGGGCGAATGGGTCGATCACGTCTACGCCGGCGGCATCGGTCCGGAGACCATTCACTTCCTCGAAGCCTGCATCCGCAATACGCCGGTGATGGTGACGCCGGAATCGGCGCGGCGCGTCATGGAAACCTATAGCGCGGCCGATCTGTCCGCCGACCGCGGTGAGCCGATCGACCTGCCGCTGACCAACGAGACCATCAACGGCATCGCCGAACTCAAGGCGAAGAACCGCGCCGGTCTCAATCCGGCGCTGAAATCATGAAACAAAACGCCAAAGGCGTCGGCCTGGCCATCGTCGGCGGCGGCCGCGTCGGCCTGTTTCGCGGCGAAGTCGCCGCGCGTCATCCGGCGGTCGAATGGATCGGCCTTGCCGAAAAGAATCCGAACCGCGCCGGCGAAGTCGGTCCGAAGATTTCCGCCGACTTCGTCACCCAGAGCCATGTCGAACTGATCAACCGGCCGGAGACCACCGCGGTCATCATCGCCACCGACGAGCATCTGCACGTCGATCCGATCATGGCTTGCATCGCGCGCGGCCTGCCGATGCTGATCGAGAAACCGCTCGCCACCAATCTCGCCGAATCCGCCAAGGTGCTGAAGCTCATTCAAGACGCTAAAATCGACGCCGTCGTCGGCTATACCCAGCGCTTCCGCCGGCGCTGGCTCGCGGCGAAAGAGAAATGCCGCACAGGTGCGCTCGGCGATGTCACGCTCGTCACCTCGCGCGCCTTCATGAACCGGCTGGTCGCCATCGACAACTACAAGCGCACCAACGATCCTTCGACCATCTCGCCGATGGTGATTTCCGGCACGCACGCGCTCGACATCTGCATGTGGTGCCTGGAAGGCAAGACGCCGGTCGAGGTCTATGCGCGCTCGATCGACAAGGTGATGGGCCCGCTCTACCAGGGCATCGACGCCACCGCCGGCATGATCACGTTTGACGACGGCACGATTTATCATCTCAGCATGTCATGGGCGATGCCGGTCACCTGGCCGGCGGCGGTCTATTCGCTCGAGGTCGGCATTTCCGGCACCACCGGCGTTTTGACCATCGACGACACCCATCGCGACATCGTGCTGGCGGTGTCGAAGGCGCAGAGCGAAGGCTACAATCCGGACGCGACGCGGCTCGTCGATTTCATGGGCTCCTACCCGCCCGGCGACATGGCGATGGGCGAGTTGCGCGGGCCGATGGCGGATGAAACCGTGTCGTGGCTCGACCGCGTGGCGATGGGCCTGCCGACGGTGGCCGCGACGGTTGAGGAAGCGCATCGCAATCTGATGCTGACCAAGGCGCTCGATCTCTCCGCCAAGCGCAAGGCGCCGGTCAAGCTGCCGCTCAGCCCGGAAGATTTCGCGGCGGTGGCTTAAGCCCGCGCGCCGAGCGGCCTGATCGAAAGCTCGGTCGCCAGCTTATCAAGCTGCGCCAGCAACTCGCCCGGCAACGCCAACCCGTTCGCCAGACGGTCGGCGCGGCGCTTGGCGCGCGCGTCACCCGGCAGGCGCACCGCCTCGTTGCCCGGCAGCGGCTCGGAATTACGCAGCGAGCGCGTGTGCCGGTCGACTTCCGCCTTGAACTTGTCGAGCGGCTGAAACTTCGACGGATCGAGCGCCAGCACGAACTGCCCGGTATTGGTGACCTTGTCCGGCTCGGCATTGAAGTCGACGCAGTCGCGGCCGAACAACGCGCCATTGAGCGTACCGGCGAGAAGCCCCAGCATCAGTGCAAGCCCAGCGCCCTTGTAGCCGGCCATCGGCAGCAGCAGCGCCTGCATGCTCTTTTGCGGATCGGTGATCGCCTCGCCGGTTTTCGGATCGATCATCCAGTCGTCGTGCAATGGCTTGCCGAGAAGCTTGTGGTTCTTGATGGTGCCGTAGGACACGATCGAAGTGGCGATATCCAGCACCACCGGCGGTTCCTCGCCGGCCGGAATGGCAATGGCGAAAGGATTGGTGCCGAGCAGCGGCTCGGCGCCACCGGCCAGCGGCATGTGGTTGGCGTTGGCCACCGCCGAATACATGCCGATCATGTCGGACTTGAGCGGCAGAGCCGCATAGACGCCGGCCGCGCCCGCATGGTTCGAATGTACGCAGCCGACCCAGGCGACGCCGCATTCGCGCGCCATCTCGACCGCGAGTTCGGCGGCGCGCGCCACCACCAGATGACCCATGCCGTTGTCGCCATCGACCAGAGCGGTCGCCGGCGCGGTCTTGTTCACCGTGATGTTCGGCCTGGCCTTGGTCGAGCCGAGCTTGAGCCGCTGGACATACTGCGGCAGGCGAAACACGCCATGCGCGTCGGCGCCGATCAGGTCCGCCTCCAGCATCAGCTCGGCGATCTTGGCGGCGTCTGGCGCCGGCACGCCGGCCTTGATCATCGCCTCGCTGATGAAGCCGGTGACGGCGGCGGTTTTTACGCGGCTGACTTCGGCGGGCGCGTTCATGTCGGCATGCCTGCCAGGAACCGTTCAAAATTTTCGTAAAGGATCGCCGCCTTGTCCTCGTCGGAGATCCTCAAGGCTCGCACATGCTTGACGCAATCGAGCATCGCCATGTCGTAGGGATAATCGCTGCCGAGCATCACCTTGTCGATGCCGACGAGGCCGATCATCGCTTCCAGCGTCTTGTCGGAATGCAGGATCGTATCGTAGAGGAATCGGCCGGCGATATTCTTCGGCTGCGTCTTGATGTGAACCTTGGCTTCCGCGCGAACCTTCCAGCCATGTTCCCAGCGCGGCGCCTGATAGGGCGTGAAGCCGCCGCCATGCGCCAGCATCACCTTCAGCTTCGGATAGCGGTCCATCACTCCGCCGAAAAACAAACTCGCGGCGGCGATTGTCGTGTCGAGCGGATTGCCGATCAAATTGGCGAGATAATAGGACTTCAGCCGGTCGGCGCCGGCGATGTTGTTCGGATGCACGAACATGAAGGCGCCGAGCTTTTCCGCCTCGGCCCACAGCGGCTCGAACATCGGGTCGTCGAGATTGGTGCCCTTGACGTTAGAGGCAAACATCGCGCCCTTGAAACCATGCTTGGTCATCACGCGCTTGAGTTCGTCGGCGGCGCGTGCCGGCTGCGCCAGCGGCAGCGTGGCAATCGCCATGAAGCGGTCCGGATGGGCGGCGACGTGTTTGGCCATCTGGTCGTTCTGGATCGCGGCCAAAGTCGCACTGACTTCCGGGTCGAGATTGTAAAGGTAAGTCTGCGGCGTCGCCGACAGCAGATGAACGTCGATGCCGGCGGCATCCATATCCTTCAGGCGGCGCGGGATGTCGTAGCCGCCGGTCGGAAACGCCTTGTAGACCACGCCGTTCACGTCGAGCGTCGAGAGTTCCGCGTCGTCCGGCGTGATCGTGACCTTGGCGCCGGCCTTGGACAGCAAGGCCGCTGTCTCCAGCGTCAGGATATGCGTGTGAATGTCGATCGTTCTTGGCCTGGCCATTTCGTCCCCTGAAAATTGCGAACTGTCGCCGCCTCTGACCGCTTTGTTGCCGCACTCCCGGCACGGACGCAAGCACGGCCCGCCGTTGACGTCGCCGATGACGCCATTGCCCTCAACTAGGCAAACGCATACCCTGATCGAAAGAGTGTTTCCAATCAGAAAAACACGCAAAGACTTTCAGGGAGGACTACGATGACGTTCAAGGACAATTGGACTCTGTCGCGTCGACGCATCATCAAGGGCGCCGGCGCGATCGTCGCGGGAATTGCCGCGCCGTCGATCATCGGTTTGCGTTCGGCCTATGCCGCCTATCCGGATCGCCCGGTCAAGGTCGTGGTCGCCAACACGCCCGGCGGTCCGTCCGATCTCGTCGGCCGCCTCGTCACCGCGGCGCTGCAACAATCGACCGGGAAAACGTTTGTCATCGAGAACATCGGCGGCGCCGGCAGCAATATCGGCATGGGTCACGTCGCGCGCTCCGAGCCGGATGGCTACACCATCCTGCTGGCGACCAATGCCTATTCGGTCAATGTCACGCTCTACAACAAAATCCCCTATGACGCCGCCAAGGATTTCGTCGGCGTCTGCGAATTGGCATCCTCGCCGAATACCTTCGTGGTGAAATCGGAACTGCCGGCCAAGACGATGAAGGAATTCGTCGCGCTGGCCAAGGCGAGCCCCGACAAATTCAACGTGTCGTCGCCGCCGATCGGCACGACGCCGCAAATCCAGACCAGCGTTCTGAAAATCCGCGAGAACCTGCCGCACCTGCAGAACGTCGTGTTCAAGGGCGGCGGCGAAGCGCTGCAGGCGCTGTTGAGCGGCACCGTGCAGCTTTCCTCCGGCTCGCTGCCGCCGGCAGCGCCCCACATCAAGGCCGGCACGTTACGCTGCCTCGCCGTCACCGGCGACACCCGCTGGCCGGACATGCCGGACGTGCCGACCATGAAGGAAGCCGGTTACGACGATTTCGTCTTCGCCACCGATTGCGTGCTGCTGGCGCCGTCGAAGACGCCGCCGGACGCGGTGAAATGGCTGGAAGCGGAAACGCTCAAGGTTCTCGGCACCGCCGAGATGAAAGAGAAAATGTACAAGGCCGGCTTCCAGGTGCGGGCCAAAGGCGCCGCCGCCGCCTGGGACCGTGTCAGCAAGGAAGTCGCTTTGTTCAAGGGCATCATCGAACAGGCCGGGATCGAGAAGCTCTAATCGATGAAGATTAAATCGATCGAGCCGATCGCCATCAGCCTGCCAATGCTCAAGCCGGTCATCATGGCCGGCGAGGAAGTGACGCGCGCCGACAATGTGCTGGTGCGCGTCACGACCGACGACGGGCTGGTCGGCTGGGGCGAAGCCGCCTCCGCCCCGGTGATGACCGGCGACACGCTGGAGAGCCTCGTCGCCGCCGTGCATTATCTTGAGCCCGTCTTGCGTGGCCGCGACCCGGCCGACATTGCCGGCGCGCATGTCGCCATGGACGGCCGCATGTATGGCAATCACGGCGCCAAGGCGGCCATCGAAATCGCGCTCTACGATCTGGCCGGCAAGGCGGCGAATAAGCCGGTGCATGCTCTGCTCGGCGTCAAGAAGCGCTCGCGCATGCCGTTGCTGGCCGTTGTCGGCGGCGGCGATTTCGACGGCGATCTGCAGGACGCCGCGAAGAAGAAAGCCGCCGGCTTTACCGCCTACAAGATCAAGGTCGGCATCGACAGCGCGGCAAAAGATGCCGCGCGCACGCGGGCGATCTGCGAGGTGCTCGGGCCCGGTCTGCTGATTTCCGCCGACGCCAACCAGGGCTTCACGGTCGATGAAGCCATCGCCTATGCGCGCGCGGTCGGCGGCTGCGGTCTCGACTTCTTCGAGCAGCCGGTCATGGCCGACAATCTCGCCGGCATGGCCGCCGTTGCCGCCGTTGATCCCGTTATCGCCGTCGGCGCCGACGAAGGCATCCATTCGCTCGACGACATAAGGCGTCACCATGAACGCCACGCCGCGCGCGGCGTCAGCCTCAAGGCGATCAAGCTCGGCGGCATCGGCGCCGTCGTCGAAGCCGGTCAGTTATGCGGCGATCTCGGCATGAGCGTGAACATTTCCTGCAAGACCGGCGAGTCGAGCGTCGCCTGCGCGGCGGCGCTGCATGTCGCGGCGGTCATTCCGAATATCGCCTGGGGCCTGACGCTGACGCACACGAGTCTCGGCGCCGACGTGACCGCTCATCCGGTGCCGACCGCGAGCGGCCATGCCGGCGCGCTCGACCGGCCGGGCCTCGGCGTCGATGTCGACGAAGACCGCGTCCGCCGCCATCGCGTTCAGTTCGCGACCCGCGACGTCGCGGCTTGTCGATGATGAAACTGCTTTCCACATTGTGCGCTCTCGTCACCTCGACGGCGTCCGCATTCGCGGTTGCCGGCGACGAAT
>CAIMEA010000116.1 GCA_903839845.1 uncultured Hyphomicrobiales bacterium | reverse complement strand
TGGAGCGGGTGAAGGGAATCGAACCCTCGTATTCAGCTTGGAAGGCTGCTGCTCTACCATTGAGCTACACCCGCAATGAGCTTCGCACTAGAGAACCGGGCAATCCCGCGAAGCGCGCAGCGCGAAGCAGGATGGTGGGAGAGGTAGGACTCGAACCTACGAAGGCGTAGCCAGAGGATTTACAGTCCTCCCCCTTTGCCACTCGGGACACTCTCCCCCAAGGCCGTCCTAGCGACTTGTTCCCGAAAGATAAACGGGCTTTCCGTCCGGACGGATCGGGAATGGCTGGGTTTATGGGCAGCGATGCTGCCGAAGTCAATGGAGGGCGGCCGGTTAAGTTGACCATAAGGCTGTTCCCCCGCCGGCGGATCGGTTAAGGCTCGCCGTGACCCGCACTGCTGCGCATTTGTTAACGCGGCGGGGCCCGCAAACAAGCAAGAAGCGAACAAATGACACCTCGCCCCCCCGCCGGCCGCGCCGGTCCTGGCGCCAAATCCGGCGCAAAGCCCGGCGCCACGCACGAGCAGATCGGCCGCCGCGAACGCGGCGAACGCGCCCGGCGCGAGACCTTGCGCGGCGACGACGCCAACGAGACGGTCATTATGTATGGCTGGCACACCGTGACGGCGGCGCTGCGCAATCCGGCCCGCCAGATCCGCAAATTTCTCGCCACCGAAAACGCCGCCCGCAAACTGACCGAGGAAGGCATCGTCGCGAAAGTGGCGCCCGAGATCGTGCGGCCCACCGCGATCGCCGAACGGCTGCTGCCGGACGCGGTGCATCAGGGCCTTTATCTCGAGACCGAGCCGCTGACTTTCCCGGGCGTCGAGAAAATCCCGGCGAGCGGCGTCGTGCTGGTGCTCGACCAGATCACCGACCCGCATAATGTCGGCGCCATCTTCCGCTCCGCCGCCGCCTTCGGCGTCACCGCCATCGTCACCACGCAGCGGCACAGCCCGGACGCCACCGGCGCGCTGGCCAAAGCCGCCTCCGGCGCGCTCGAACATGTGCCGCTGGTCAGCGTGCAGAATCTGGCGCGCGGGCTGGCGGCGCTGAAAGAGAGTGGCTTCCTCGTCGTCGGTTTGGATTCGGATGGCGACGCCGATCTCGCCGCGCTCAAGCTGCGCGCGCCTTTGGCGCTGGTGCTCGGCGCCGAGGGCAAGGGCTTGCGGCAATTGACCAAGGAAATCTGCGATCACGTCGCGCGCATCGACCTGCCCGGCGAAATCAAGAGCCTGAACGTGTCGAACGCGGCGGCGCTCGGGCTCTATGTCGCCAGCCGCGAGATTAAGTAACGGCTTTATATTTGCGCATGATCTTGTCCGAAAACCGGTACCCACTTTTCGGGATCATGCGCGCAAAATGCGAACGGCGGGCCCCCGCCCGCCGCCCGCGTCCCGCTAACTTTAGAATTCTCTACTCGATGCCGGCGCCGGCCTTGCTGCCGCGCGGGCGAAACAACCGAATGCTCATGTGATCGGGTCCGATAATCGTGATCTCGGCTTCGGCGCGGATCACGCGCTTGCCCTTGGCTGCGGCGATGCGCGGCCGATCGACCCTCGGACGATGGCGCAACTCATCGATCAAGGCCGGATCGATACTGCTGCGCCGGTGGATAGTGCGGTAACGCGGCGCGGCATCGCTCGCGGCTGGCCGTTCGGGCCCGACCGCATAAGGATAAAGCGGCGGCGGGCTGGCCACCGAACTGAGCATTTGCGCGGAAGCGCCGGCCGGCATCAGCACGGCGGCAAAAACGGAAATGCCCATGGCGAGCATGACGGCAGCACGCGACAGGCGGATCAATGCGTTCATTTCAGCGGACCGATCGCGGAATCGTCCGGCGATTGTTCGATCACGCGCACCTGGCGCGGCGGTGGCGGCGGGAACAGCGACAACGTCGACCACTCGCGATAATAGCTTTCTGCCGGCGGCGGCGCCGGACGCATCTCGGACAGGCGCTCGTGACGGCCGACCTTCGGCTTCTTGCCGGTGAACGGATAATAGTGGCGTCCCTGCCAGGGCTGGGTCCAGTAGGCGCGCACATAGACGCCCGGCTCATTGTCGTAGACCAGCATTTGCGGCGCGCGCACGCCGCCGGTGGCATAGCCGCCGGCACTATAATCCGCCGCGCCGGCACTGCCGATGCCGGACACACCGATCAGGACTGCGATAGCCATGCACGCGCGCATTCGATTCTCCGCGGATTGTTTCCGAGTGCATTTTATCCGGGATTCCCCAGATGGCTCCCGAACTGGGGTGGATACTCGCGTTTTACGGGGCTTTCAGCAAGACAGAAGTGCGGTCCGGGCGGCTACCGTCAACTCGGGCAGCCCGAACGGTGGTC
>CAIMEA010000115.1 GCA_903839845.1 uncultured Hyphomicrobiales bacterium | reverse complement strand
GCGCTGGTGCGTCATGGGCATCAATGGCGCCGGCAAGTCGACGCTTTTGAAGTTGGTGGCGGGCGCGACATCGCCGGATGACGGTACGGTCGCGCTCGGCGGCAGCGTCAAGTTGGGCTACTTCGCGCAGCACGCCATGGATCTGCTCGACGGCGAACGCACCGTGTTCGAGGAACTGGAATATTCATTCCCGCAGGCTGGGCAGGGCACGTTACGGGCGCTGGCCGGTTGCTTTGGTTTTTCCGGCGACGATGTCGAAAAGCGATGCCGCGTTCTGTCCGGCGGCGAGAAGGCGCGGCTGGTGATGGCGAAGATGCTGTTCGACCCGCCCAACTTCCTGGTGCTGGATGAGCCGACCAACCATCTCGACTTAGCAACCAAGGAAATGCTGATTACGGCGCTGTCGGACTATGAAGGCACCATGCTGTTTGTCTCGCATGACCGGCACTTTCTCGCCGCGCTGTCCAACCGGGTCCTGGAACTGACCCCGGACGGCATCCATCAATATGGCGGCGGCTACACCGAATATGTCGCGCGCACCGGCCACGAGGCGCCCGGTCTGCATCCCTGACGCCGGCAGCGCCTAGTCCTCGTCCAGCGCGAGGCCCTTGACCACAGCGTCCTTGCCGAATCTCGAGCGCAATTTGTCGATGGCGTGTTCGGCCTGCGCGCCGCGCCGGTCGATAAGGTCGGACAGGTCATCGCCGGTGGCGTCTTCGAGATGGCTGACGCCGATGCCGATCAGGCGAAAGCGGGCCGAGCCGACCTCATGCCGCAGCAGATCGCGGCCGGCGGCGAAGATGCGTGTGGCCAATTGCGTCGGATTGCCGAGCGCGCGCGCCCGCGTGCGTAATTTGAAATCGCCGGTCTTGAGCTTCAGGGTCACGGTAGAGCCGGCGAGCTGGGCTTTCTTGAGCCGCGCCGAGACCCGTTCCGTCAGATCCCACAGGTGCTGCTCCAGTGGACGCAGGTCGCCGATATTCTCGTTGAACGTCGTCTCGGCCGAAACGCTTTTGGTATCGCGCACCGGATCGACGCGGCGGGTGTCGAGGCCGCGCGCCAACAACCACAGCCGCGCGCCTTCCTCGCCATAGCGGCGCATCAGGTCGGTCTGGTCGGCGCGCTGCAAATCGGCGATGACGCGATAGCCATCGGACGCCAATCTGGCGGCGCTGACGGCGCCGACGCCATAGATGAAGCCGACCGGCCGCGTGCTGAGAAACTCCATCGCATCGGATTGGCCCAGCACCGCATAGCCGCGCGGCTTGTCGAGATCGGAGGCGATCTTGGCGAGGAACTTGTTGGCCGACAGCCCGATCGAGATGGTAATGCCGAGTTCGCGCTCGACCTGCGCGGCAAAGCGCGCCAGCGCCTTGGCGGCGCTCATGCCGTGCAGACGCTCGGTGCCGGTGAGGTCGAGAAAGGCCTCGTCGATCGACAACGGCTCGACCTGTGGCGTTAGCGCCAGCATGCGCTCGCGCACGGCGCGGCCGACCTCGACATATTTCGACATGTTGGGTTTGACCACCACCGCCTGCGGGCAAAGTTCGAGCGCCTTGAACATCGGCATGGCCGAACGCACGCCATAGGTGCGGGCGACGTAACAGCAGGTCGAGACGACGCCGCGTTTGCCGCCGCCGACGATCACCGGCCGGTCGATGAGGGCAGGGTCGTCTCGCTTCTCGATGGTGGCGTAGAAGGCGTCGCAGTCGACATGCGCGATCGTCAGTGTCGCCAGCTCGGCATGTCGCACAAGGCGCGGCGAGCCACAGGCCGGGCAGCGCTTCGCCGTCTCAGCCGCGTCGGTCAGACAATCGCGGCAGAACGCCGTCACGGAATCTCGCGCTCCCACGGTTCGCCGCCGAGCGCGATGTGCGCCCGGGTGATGTCGGCCGCTCCGCAGCCGGCATCGGAGGTAAATTCCGACGCCAAGGTCTCGTCCGAAGCGATGTAGGCAAGGACGCCGGCGAGAAACCCCGACTCGCCTGCCGCGGCGCGAATCTGGTCGGGGCCGAGACCGGTCACCGAGAGGAACCGCTCGAGCCGCTCCGGCTCCCCGGCAAGGTAGCTAAGCGCTTGAATCGCAAGTCCTTCTGCCACTTCTACGGGCATGCTGCGGGGGGACTTCATCGCCTGTCGTTTGCCTTTCCGTAACAAATCGGCACTACCGTAGTTTAATCATGCCCGAGCGCGGCTGGCCTGGCGACGCCGTCGGCGCGCCGAGTGGGCGGTTTGGGGACAAGGTGGGCGGCAAATGGCGAAGACCGTCCTGATCGTGGAGGACAACGAGCTTAATATGAAGCTCTTCCACGATCTATTGGAAGCGCATGGCTACGACATCGTCGGCACGCGCAATGGCATCGAGGCACTCGATCTGGCGCGCAAGCATCGTCCCGACCTGATCCTGATGGACATCCAGTTGCCGGAAGTCTCCGGCCTCGAAGTCACCAAATGGCTCAAGGACGATCCCGAGTTGAAGCACATTCCGGTCGTGGCCGTAACCGCCTTTGCCATGAAGGGTGACGAGGAGCGCATCCGCGAAGGCGGTTGCGAGGCCTATCTGTCCAAGCCGATCTCGGTGGGCAAGTTCATCGAGACCATCCGCCATTTCCTTGGCCCCGCCTGAGGGTGCAGTAATGACCGCGCGTGTTCTTGTCGTCGACGATATTCCGGCCAATGTGAAGTTGCTTGAAGCGCGGCTGTCGGCCGAATATTTCGACGTCTCGACGGCCTATAGCGGCGCCGAGGCGCTGACGCTCGCCGAGCGCGCCGAATGCGACATTATCCTGCTCGACGTCATGATGCCGGACATGGACGGCTTCGAGGTCTGCCGCCGGTTGAAGGCCAATCCCGCGACCCACCACATCCCGGTGGTGATGGTCACCGCGCTCGATCAGCCCTCCGACCGCGTGCGCGGCCTGGAAGCCGGCGCCGACGACTTCCTCACCAAGCCGGTCACCGATGTGGCGCTGATTTCGCGCGTGCGCTCGCTGGCGCGGCTCAAGATGGTCACCGACGAATTGCGCATGCGGGCGCTGACTACCAAGGAAATCGGCATCCAGAGCCCGGAACGCGACGCGGTGGCGGAAACCGGCCGCAATGGCCGCATCCTCATCGTCGATGACCGGCAATCCTCTTATGAGCGGGTCGTGCAGACCTTGCAGACCGAACACAGCGTCGATGTCCAGCCCGATCCGAATGAGGCGCTGTTCAGCGTCGCCGAGGGCGATTACGAACTGGTGATTATTTCGCTCGGCCTCAAGGATCATGACGGACTGCGGCTGTGCAGCCAGATTCGCTCGCTTGAGCGCACGCGCAATCTGCCGATCCTGGCCATTGCCGAGGCCGACAACAATGCACGCCTGGTGCGTGGCCTTGAGATCGGCGTCAACGACTACCTGATCCGCCCTATCGACAAGAACGAGATGCTGGCGCGCGTGCGCACGCAGATCAAGAAAAAGCGCTACACCGAGCGGCTGCGCGACAATGTCGCGATGTCGATCGAGATGGCGATAACCGACGCGCTGACCAGCCTGTTCAACCGCCGCTATATGGAAACCCATCTGGCGGCTTTGACCGAGCAGGCGGCGCAGCGCGGCAAGCCTTTGTCGGTGCTGATCCTGGATATTGACTTCTTCAAAGCGATCAATGACGGCCATGGTCACGACGCCGGCGATGACGTGTTGCGCGAATTCTCGCTGCGCATCCGCAAGTCGATCCGCAATATCGATCTGGCCTGCCGCTACGGCGGTGAGGAATTCGTCATCGTCATGCCGGAAACGGATATGGCGGTCGCCGGCATGGTGGCCGAGCGCATCCGCCGGCGCATCGCCACCGAGCCGTTCCCGATTCAGCAAGGGACCAAGAGCCTGCCGGTGACGATTTCGATCGGCATCGCGGCGCTGGGCGGCGAAGGCGACACCGCCGCCGCCATGCTCAAGCGCGCCGACACGGCGCTCTATCGCGCCAAGCGCGACGGCCGCAATCGCGTCGTTCAGGACGCGGCGTAAACGCCGCGTAACCAACGCCGCGCGGCCGTTGCGCGGCCGCGCCTTGATGTCCAGAATGCTCCGTCACTTCCTGCCGGAGGGTTCATCTTGAAACATCTCGTGTTTGCTGCGGCGCTCTTTGGCGCGACCAGCGTTCACGCCGAAACGTCCGACCGCTACAGCAAAGGCGGCGCCTATGCGCCGTTCCGCGAAGCCCTCGCGCGCAATAGCGCGTCGGGCGAATTGTTTCGGATTCGCAATACCTGTGCCTCGAACTGCACGCTGTTTCTTGGCCTGCGCAACGTGTGCGTCGAGCGCAATGCGCGGCTGATGTTCCACGCCGGCCATGAGCGGGACGACAGCACCGCGATCAGCGCGGTCGCAACGCAGCGCATGCTGGATGCCTATAACGCGGGATTGCGCCAATACGTCCAGAGCCACGGTTTCATGGACAAGCTGACCTTTTCGACGCTGTCCGGCGCGCGGCTGATCGACGAATTCGGGTACAAGGAATGCCCGAAGGGCTAGGGCAGCCTCAGCCAATTCCTTCAGCCGCTGGTCGCGCTGCCCATCGCTCAAAAGCCGACGACGATGACATCGGCCTTTAGCATCGGCGCGGGGAAAGCCTACGGCCGGACGATGGTCCAGCCTTTTTCGCCGAGTTCGATCAAGGTGACCACGCCGGCGGTGACACGCTTGGCGTTCTCGACCAGTGGCGGCTCCTTGCCTTCGGCTTTGGTCATCGATTCGAGCGTATTTTCGCAGGCCATGAAGGCGACGTTCGGCATGCCCTGCTTGAACGATTTGAGGCGGTCGAGCACTGGCGACTTGTCGGCACGCAGCATGTTGAGCCCGGCATTGAAGGCGACGATCTGGATGTCGACCTCGTCGCCTTTTTCCGAATAATATTTCGAGACGTTGGCGGCGACATTGAGCACCGCGTTCATTTTGGCCGGATCGTTATCGCTGATCTGCAAAGCGAGCTTGTGCTCGGTCGCTTGCGCGCCGGACAAAGCGAGCGGCAACAGGAGAAGGGCGGCAAACAAGGTGCGCAGCATCATCGACATGAGGAGCTCCCAGCGGCTGGAAATAGGCGAGCTTATTGTAGCAGGTCTGAGACCGCCGACATATTCTACGCCACCCGGCGGGGGAAGGGCGGCCTGCAAATAAGAAGGGCGCGCTTGCGCGCGCCCGTTCCGAAGCAATCCAACATCGCCGCGCCCGTCTTCCGGGAAACGTTGTTCCCCGGGCAGGGCGGCTACTTGATCTTCGATTCCTTGTACTCGACATGCTTCTTGGCAATCGGGTCATACTTCTTCTTGACCAGCTTGTCGGTCTGCGTGCGCGAGTTCTTCTTGGTGACGTAGTAGTGGCCGGTGTCGGCGCTCGACACGAGCTTGATCTTCAAACTGACGGCTTTAGCCATTGTGACTGTCCTTAAAAACCTGAATTTTGGAGGCAAACCGTGCCTGCGGCGCGGACCCTAGCGCCAGACCGGCAAATGTCAAGAAAAGCGGGTTTTTGTGTGGTTTGGCCTGTTTTTCAGCCGTTTACAGCAGGTCCCGGTGAAACTTCTGGTCCTGCATATAGTAAAACGGCACCGGCAGCGCATGCGCCATGCCGGCGGCGACCCGGGCCGCCAGTTCCTCCAGAATCACGCTGGTAATGGTCGGCATGTCGACGGTGGCGGCCTCGTTTATCGGCATCCAAACCAGCTCGACCAGTTCCGAATCCGGCCCGACAACGCCCTCGATTGTGTGGGCAATGCCGGTAGCGTCCGCCGTGAAAAACCGGGTGTCAAAGCGTTTCGGCCGTTTCGGCGGGGTTACGGCGCGGGCAATGAAATGCACCTGGCCGAGGTCGGGATGCACCTTGGCTTTGGCGAATTCCTCCCAGATCTCGCCGGGCGTCGCGGGCGCGGTCGCGCTTTTCGCGCCCAGCATCAGGCCGGTTTCCTCCGCCAGTTCGCGCACCGCGGCGAGTGCGAAACCGCGCGCCACAGCCGGGCTCGGGTCGGGCACGCGCACCAGCAATTTGGCTTGCGTGTCCGGATGCAGTTCGCTGACCGCCGACATGGTCCGGTCGAGCGCCTCGATGCGGCCGCCGGGAAACACGAATTTGCCCGGCATGAATTTATGCCCGGCATGGCGGCGGCCAAGCAGCACTTTCGGGGTCACGCCAGCGCGATCGATCAGCATGATGGTCGCCGCGTCGCGCGGTTCGCTGTCCGGAAACGACTGGTCGCGTTCCGAACTGGTCATGCGGTCGGTCATTCTGCGGCCGTGGTCGTCAATCATCGTCATTTCCGTTGCTTCTTGCCTTTGCCACCTTTGCTGCGATGCCGGCTGGCGGGCCCGCGCATCGGACGTTTCGGCGGATTGGGTGTGTGGCTCTTCTTGCCGGGGCGTTTGCCGCTGCCGGGCGATAAAAGCTCGAAACGCAGCGCGCCGGCAATAGGGGCGGCTTCGACCAGTTTGACGGTGACCTTGTCGCCGAGGCGATAGGTTTCGCCGG
This sequence comes from uncultured Hyphomicrobiales bacterium, assembly GCA_903839845.1. Classification (GTDB taxonomy): domain Bacteria; phylum Pseudomonadota; class Alphaproteobacteria; order Rhizobiales; family Xanthobacteraceae; genus Pseudolabrys. Next base: position 7,477 of record CAIMEA010000115.1, on the reverse strand, counting down.
AGCGCTGCCCGACCATGGAATGGTTGGCCTCGTCATAGCCGAAATATTCGTCGCCAATGGTGCGCGCCGGCACGAAGCCGTCGGCGCCGGTCTCTAACAATTTCACGAACAGGCCGGCGCGATGCACGCCGGAGACGCGGCCGTCGAAACTCGCGCCAATGCGGTCGGCGAGGAAATGCGCGATCAGCCGGTCTTTGGTCTCGCGCTCGGCCAGCATGGCGCGGCGTTCGGTGGCGGAAATCTCCGCGCCGATCTCGGCCAGCACCGGCACATCGAACGTGTCCGGCAGACCGTCGGGGCCGAGCTTGAGCGCGCGGATCAGCCCGCGGTGGACGATCAAATCGGCATAGCGGCGAATGGGCGAGGTGAAGTGCGCGTAGCGGCGCAGGTTCAAGCCGAAATGGCCGTAGTTCTCGGCGGCGTATTCGGCCTGCGCCTGCGAGCGCAGCACGACGTCATTGATGAGTTGCTCGCGCTCGCCGCCCTTCACTTGTCTTAGAATAGTGTTGAACGTCGCCGGCCGCAGCGCGCCGGATTTCGCCAGCGGAATCTGCAGGCTGGCGAGGAATTCGCGCAGCGCGTTGATTTTTTCGACGCCGGGCTCGTCATGCACGCGATAGACCAAAGGCACGCGGGCCTTTTCCAATGTCTCGGCAGCGGCGACATTGGCGAGGATCATCATCTCCTCGATCAGCTTGTTGGCGTCCTGACGCTCGGGCACGACGACGCGGTCGACAGTGCCGTCCGATTTGAGGAGAATCTTGCGCTCGGGAATATCGAGATCGAGCGGCTGGCGCTCGTCGCGCGCGCGCACCAAAGCCTCGTAGGCGGCATAAAGCGGCTTGATGATCGGCTCCAGCAGCGGCCCGGTCGTATCGTCGGTACGGCCGTCAATGGCGAACTGCGCCTGCTCGTAGGCGAGCTTGGCGGCCGAGCGCATCATGATGCGGTGAAACGTATGCGAACGCTTGCGGCCGTCGGCGCCGATGATCATGCGCACGGCGAGCGCGGCGCGGTCTTCATGCGGTCGTAGTGAACACAGATCGTTGGAAATGCGCTCGGGCAGCATCGGCACGACGCGGTCGGGGAAATAGACCGAATTGCCACGCACCAAGGCTTCGCGGTCGAGCGCCGAGCCGGGCGTGACGTAGTGCGCGACGTCGGCGATGGCGACGGTGACGATGAAGCCGCCTTTGTTGGCGGGGTCTTCGTCCGCCTCCGCATGAACGGCGTCGTCGTGATCCTTGGCGTCGGGCGGATCGATGGTGATCAGCGGCAGCTTCCGCCAATCCTCGCGGTGCGTCATCGTCGCCGGTCTGGCGGCTTCGGCTTCGCGCAAAGTGTCGCCGCGGAACACGCTCGGGATGGAGTGCGCATGAATGGCGATTAGGCTGACGGCCTTTTCGCTGGCCAGCGAGCCGAGCCGTTCGACGACGCGACCGTTGGGCAGGCCGAAGCGCGACGGCCGCGAGGTTTCGACCGCGACCAGGTCGCCTTCCTCGGCGTCGCCGGTCGCGCCTTGCGGAATGCTCATTTCCTTGCCGAGCATTTTCTTGTCGACCGGCTCTAACCGGCCGCCGCCATTGGGTGTTTTGTGGAAGATGCCGAGCACGCGGTGCTTCGGCCGCTCGACGATCTTGATGACGCGGCCGGAATAGCGGACGTCCTTGTCGCCGGTTTCCTCGACGCGCACGAGGATCTTGTCGCCGATGCCGGCGGCTTCCGACGGCTTCATCTTGCGCGGCGTGTGAATGCGAATCTTCGGCGCGGCGCCGTGCGCGTCTTCGTCCCATTCGTCGGGAATGGCGATGAAGTCGCCGTCGCGGTCGCGCGACAGGATGTCGGCCAGCACGGTGGAGGCGAGGGCGCCGGGATGATGCAGTTTCTTGCCCTTGCGCTCGACCGCGCCTTCGTCGGCGAGGTCGCGCAACACGCGCTTCAACTCGGCGCGCATCTCATTCTTGAGATTGAAGGCGCGGGCGATTTCGCGGGTGCCGACCTTGCCAGGTGTGCTGGCGATGAAGGCGAGAATCTCGGCCCGGGACGGGATAGTGGCCGTGTATTTGGGAGGTTTGTTCAAAAGGGAGTTCCTGCGCCGATGCGGCGCTTATTAATTGGAATGTAAGGGTTGCGGGCAGGCTTCGCCAGCGCAGCCAGCGGTGTGCCCACTATTCATCATGCCCGGCGCACAGCCGGGCACGACCGGCGGCGATGCTCGCGTAGGTTATTCCGCAGCGGTAACCTTGGCAGGTTTCTTCGGCGCGGCGGCCTTTTTGGCCGGGGCCTTCTTGGCCGCTGGCTTCTTGCGGGCGCTGGCCGGTATGGCGGCGGCCTTGGCGGCCTTTAACGCTCCGGCTTCGTCGCCGATTTCCGGCGTGTCGTCGACGATCGCCTTGGTCTTGCCTTTGGCCTTCGGCTCTTTCACAGCCTTGGGCGCGGCAGGCTTCTTCGCAGGTTTCTTGCCGCGCGGTGTATTGCCGACCTGCGCAGCGCGCGCTTCCAGCAGCACGATGGCTTCGTCGAGCGTGATCGTCTCCGGCGTCTTGTCGGCCGGCAGGGTAGCGTTGATGCCGTTGTTGCTGACGTAGGCGCCGAAGCGGCCGTTTTTGACGACGATCGGCCCGCCTTTGTTTGGATGATCGCCGAGCGTCTTGCCGGCAGAGGCGCCGAAGCGGCGGCCCTGTTTCGGATTGGCGATCTTGTCGGCGATCAGATGCATGGCGCGGTTGAGGCCGACGGTGAGAACGTCGTCGCCGTCTTCCAGGCTCGCATAGACCTTGCCGTGCTTGACGTAAGGGCCGAAGCGGCCGACGCCAGCCAGGATCGGCTCATTGTCTTCCGGCGAGATGCCGACTTCGCGCGGCAGCGACAACAGCGCCAGCGCCTTTTCCAGATCGACGTCTTCCGGCTGCACGCCCTTCGGCAGGCTGGCGCGTTTCGGCTTGACCGGCTCGGGCGCGTCGGGATCTTTCTTCTGACCTTTCTTGAGTTTCGGCGCCTTGATTTCCTCGCCGAGCTGCAAATAGGTGCCGAAGCGGCCGCCGCGCAACGTGACGTCCATGCCCGACACCGGATCGGTTCCGAGCACCTTGGTACTTTGCTGACCGGCCGCTCCCGGAGTCATCTGCCGGGTGAAGGTGCATTCCGGATAGTTCGAGCAGCCAATGAAGGCGCCGAAGCGGCCAACCTTCAGCGACAATTTGCCGGTGCCACAGGTCGGGCACTGCCGCACGTCGCCGCCGTCTTCGCGCGCCGGGAAGATGTGCGCGCCCAAGAGTTCGTTGAGCGCGTCGAGCACCTGCGTGATGCGCAGTTCCTTGATGTCGTTGACGGCGCCGATGAAGTCGATCCAGAAATTCTGGAGGACCGTCTTCCAGTTCAGCTCATTGTTCGACACCTTGTCGAGCTGTTCTTCCAGCGCGGCGGTGAAATCGTATTCGACATATTTCTGGAAGAAGCTTTCCAGAAAGCCGACGACGACGCGGCCCTTGTCTTCCGGAATGAGGCGCTTCTTGTCGATGCGCACATAGCCGCGGTCCTGCAGCACTTGCAGGATGGAGGCGTAGGTCGACGGCCGGCCGATGCCGAGTTCTTCCATGCGCTTGACGAGAGCGGCTTCGGAAAAGCGCGGCGGCGGTTCGGTGAAATGCTGCGCGGCTTCGATTGATTGCTTGGCGAGAATTTCGCTTTCCGACATGGCGGGAAGGCGCTTCGACTCGTCATCGTCGGAAGTCTCGTCCTGGCCTTCCTGATAGAGCGTCAGGAAGCCATCGAACTTCACCACCTGGCCGCTGGCGCGCAAATCGATCGTGCGCGCGCCGTTCTTGGCGACGATATCGACCGTGGTGCGCTCGAGTTCAGCCGATTCCATCTGACTGGCGACGGCTCTGTTCCAGATCAGTTCGTAAAGACGCGCCTGATCGCGGTCGACATATTTGGCGACTTCCTGCGGCGTGCGGCTGGCGGATGTCGGGCGCACGGCCTCATGCGCTTCCTGGGCGTTTTTCGACTTGTTCTGATAGGTGCGCGGCGAGCCCGGCACGTATTCCTTGCCGTAATTCTTGCCGATCATCGTGCGCAGTTCGGCGATCGCCTCGGGCGCGATGTCGATGCCATCGGTACGCATATAGGTGATGAGGCCGGTGGTCTCGCCATCGATCTCGACGCCTTCGTACAGGCGCTGCGCCAGTCGCATGGCGATCGCGGGGGCGAAGCCGAGCTTGCGCGAGGCTTCCTGCTGCATTGTCGAGGTCGTAAACGGTGGTGGCGGGTTACGCCGCGCCGGCTTGGCCTCGACCGAGGCGACAGTGAACTTGGCGCCCTCGAGCGCCTGTTTGATGTCCTCGGCCTGCGTACCGGTACCAATGTCCAGACGCTGCATCTTTGTGCCGTCGACGGCGGTGAGGCGCGCCTCGAATTCTTCGTTACGCGGCGTCTTCAACTTGGCGACGATCGACCAGTACTCCCGGGCGACGAACTTCTCGATGTCGAGTTCGCGGTCACACACAAGCCGCAGCGCCACCGATTGGACACGGCCGGCCGAGCGGGCGCCCGGCAACTTGCGCCACAGCACCGGCGACAGCGTAAAGCCGACGAGATAGTCGAGGGCGCGGCGGGCGAGATAGGCATCGACCAGCGCGCCATCGATGGCGCGCGGATGCTTCATCGCCTCGGTGACCGACTGCTTGGTGATGGCGTTGAACACGACGCGCTCGATCTTCTGGCTCTTTATCGCGTTCTTTTCGTTCAGCGCTTCCAGCACGTGCCAGGAGATGGCTTCGCCTTCGCGGTCAGGGTCGGTTGCCAGAATAAGCGTGTCGGCGCCTTTGAGCGCGCGCGCAATATCGTTGACCCGCTTCTGCGACTGCGGGTCGACCTCCCAAAGCATCTTGAAATCGGCGTCCGGATCGACCGAGCCATCCTTGGCCGGCAGGTCGCGGATATGCCCGAACGAGGCCAGAACCTCGTAGCCGGGACCAAGATACTTGTTGATCGTCTTCGCCTTGGAGGGCGACTCGACAACGACAACTTTCATGAGATTCCAATGGGTTATGCGCCCGGATACCACCGGACCGGGTCGGAATCGACGTCTCTCGTTGCCGGGAACATGGGGAAGGCGACCGTTGCTGTCAAATCAGGGCCATTCCGATGGCGGCCTCGGTGCGCTTTTGACCAGCCAATTCCGGCGCAAAAATGAAGGTTCTGGATATGGTTTGGATATACGCGCGAATACAACCAATAGATGTATTTTATGATTAACACAATTATAGGTATTACTATTTGAATTGTTCCGTGTATTTTTAATCAAGACACGAGCAATGCGGTGCTTTCGCGGCGGACGAAGACAATGGCCGAACCTAAGGACGAGACAAGCGGCCAGTCAGCGGTAGCAAGTTACGTCGCGTCTTTGTCGAGCGACCTGGCCGGGATGGCGCGGCGTACGGGTCTCGACACCCTTGGCTACCTCCTTGAAATGGTGCGGCTGGAAGCCGAAAGCCAGATCCGGCAAAGCGGCACGAACGGTCGGCGCTCCGGGTGAGCCGTATTGCTCACCGCAACTTTACGCCGATCTTTTCCAAAAAGACGAGCGTCGGATTACCATCCGGAACCATACCGAGCTTCTTCTGTTCCGTGCGGATATTGTCCCGCAAATCGAAATCAACGTGGCCTTCGAATTCGTTGACCTTGTAGCCGAGCGCGGCGAGCCGTTTCTGTAACGCGACGCGCGCTTCGCGCGGCAACGGGCGATCATCGCCTGGCCAGGCGGCCTTGATCGGACCGCCGCCGTTCATGCGGTCGGCGAGATGGCCGACGGCAATCGCATAGGCGTCGGAGTTGTTGTAGGCCTTCAGCACATCGAAATTGCCGGTGACGATGAAGGCCGGGCCTTTGGCGCCGGCGGGAAAGAACATGATGCCTTGAACGTTGCCCTGGCCCTCGCGCGCAAAGGCTTTGCCGTCGGCGCGGCGGACGCCGAGCTTCTGCCATTCGGCAAAGGTGGCACGACTCTTCATGGTGTCGAAGCCGGATGGCACGATCACCTCGAAGCCCCAGGGCAGGCCGTGTTGCCATTTGAACTTTTGCAGATAGTTAGCGATCGAGCCGAACACATCCGGGACGTTGGTCCAGATATCGGGATGGCCATCGCCGGAAAAGTCGGCGGCATAATCGACATAGCTCGACGGCATGAACTGGGCCTGGCCCATGGCGCCGGCCCATGATGAGACCATCTTGTCGCGCCCGAAGCGCTGCTTCTGCATGATGCCCATGGCGACGATCAGTTCGTTGCGAAAGTACGGGTGGCGGTATTTGACGTAAGCCAGCGAGGCGAGCGAACGGAATACGTCCCATTTGTCCTTGGCCGCGCCGAAGTCCGACTCCATGCCCCACAACGACAGCAATACCCAGCGCTCGACGGCAAAATTCTTCTCGACGCCATCGAGGGTGCTCGCCCATTCGCGCGCTCTGTCGCCGCCGCGTGCGATACGGCCCGGCGTGACGATGCCGTCGATATAGGCGCCGACCGGTTTGCCGTATTCGGGTTGTTTTTTGGTGGCGGCGATGACGCGCGGGTCGGGTGTGACGCCCTGCATGGCGGTATCGAAGGTGGCGCGTGTGATGCCCTTGGCCTGCGCATCCGGCCACAATTCGTTGACGAAGGCTGAGAAGGATTGCGCTTGTTCCTGCTTCTGCGCCAGCGCGGGCGTGGCCAACAAAACAAAACCGAGCAACCATGCAGCGCTTTTGAAAATCATGAAGGGGTCCGGCCGGTTTCGACTCGTCGCGGTCAGTCTACACCAAGGACACCATCGCGCCGCCGTGCCGTTCCAACCGGCCGGCCAGTTCAAGTTCCAGCAGGACCGTACGCACGATCGCCGGCGAGGTACGTGAGAGGCGCACCAGGTCGTCGATGGCCGACGGCGTCGGTCCCAGCAGCGAGACGATGCGGCTGCGTTCGTCGTCGCCGGGTTCGGTGTCGCCCGACAGCGGGATTTCATCCGGCTCCTGTGCGGGCAGATCGAAGCCGCGGCCAAGGATCGGCTCCAGCGCGGCGATGACGTCGGCGGCTTCGGTCACCAAAATCGCGCCCTGCTTGAGCAGGCCATTGGTGCCTTCGGCGCGCGGATCGAGCGGCGAACCGGGCACGGCGAAGACCTCGCGGCCCTGTTCTCCGGCCAGCCGCGCGGTAATCAGCGAACCGGAACGGCGCGCCGCCTCGACGATGACGACGCCGAGCGCGAGGCCGGAGATCAGCCGGTTGCGGCGCGGGAAGTCGCGCGCGCGCGGCTCCCATGTCAGCGGCATTTCCGACACCGCCGCGCCGTCGGCGAGCAACGCATTCAGGAGATCAACATGATCGTGCGGATAGATGCGTTCATGCCCGCCGGCAAGCACCGCCACCGTGCCGGTCGGCAGAGAGGCGCGATGCGCCGCCGCATCGATGCCGCGCGCCAGCCCGGAGACGATGCCGAAGCCG
>CAIMEA010000114.1 GCA_903839845.1 uncultured Hyphomicrobiales bacterium | reverse complement strand
TGACTTTCGACGAATCCGATCTTACGTAACACCTCATCCTGAGGCGATGCATCATGGATGCCCGGGTCAAGCCCGGGCATGACGGCTTTTGTAATGTCCTCCGCCCCCAACACCGCCCATCTCAATCGTCTCGCGCAGGCGACGTCGCCTTATCTGTTGCAGCACCAACACAACCCGGTCGACTGGTGGCAATGGGGGCCGGAGGCTTTGGCGGAAGCCAAGCGCTCGAACCGGCCGATCATGCTGTCGATCGGCTACGCCGCCTGTCACTGGTGCCACGTGATGGCGCACGAGAGTTTCGAGGACGAGGCGACCGCCGCGGTGATGAACGAGCTGTTCGTCAACATCAAAGTCGACCGCGAGGAACGGCCGGATATCGATCAGATCTACATGAACGCGCTGCATCTGCTCGGCGAGCAGGGCGGCTGGCCTCTGACCATGTTTCTGACGCCATCGGCCGAGCCGGTGTGGGGCGGCACTTATTTTCCGAACGTATCGAAATTCGGCCGGCCGGCCTTTACCGACATCTTGCGCGAAGTATCACGCATGTTTCGCGACGAGCCGCAAAAGATCGAGCAGAACCGCGCCGCCTTGCTGGCGCGGCTGGCCGACCGGGCGCGGCCGGAAGGCAAGGTCGTCATCGGGCTCAAGGAACTCGACGGCGCCGCTAAGCAGCTTGGCAACGCTTTCGACAGCGTCAATGGCGGCCTGCGCGGCGCGCCGAAGTTTCCGCAACCTTCGATGCTGGAAATGCTGTGGCGCGCCGGCTTGCGGACGGGCGATGTGCGGTTCTTTGAAACCGTCGAGCATACGCTGGAGAGAATGAGCGAAGGCGGCATCTACGATCATCTCGGCGGCGGCTACTCGCGCTATTCGGTCGACGACAAATGGCTGGTGCCGCATTTCGAGAAGATGCTGTACGACAACGCGCAATTGCTCGAATTGCTGGCGCTGGCCTATCAACGTTCTCTTAAGGACGGCATCGCTCCACTCGCCTATGGGTCCGGCAACGCACTGTTTGCGACGCGCGCACGCGAAACCGTGCAATGGCTGCGGCGCGAAATGACCACGCCGCAGGGCGCGTTTTCCGCCTCGCTCGACGCCGACTCGGAAGGCGAGGAGGGCAAGTTCTATGTCTGGTCGAAAAACGAAATCATCGAACTGATTGGCCCGGAAGCCGGCGGCTTCTTCATGCGGCATTACGATGTCAGCGACGAAGGCAACTTCGAAGGTCACAACATCCTCAATCGCTCGACCGCGCCACCGCGCAGCGATGCCGACGAGGCGCGGCTGAAGGCGCTGCGCGACATTCTGCTCGATGCGCGCGCCGCACGGGTGCGGCCCGGCCTGGACGACAAGATCCTGGCCGACTGGAACGGGCTGACGATCGCGGCGCTGGTCAATGCCGGGATCGTTCTCGACGAGCCGTCATGGCGCGACATGGCGAGGCGCGCTTTCGATTTCATCGCCGCGTCGATGACCAAGGGAGACCGCCTCGGTCATTCATGGCGCGATGGACAATTGCTGTTTCCCGGACTGGCGTCCGACTTCGCCGCCATGATCCGCGCTGCTTTGGCCCTGTTTGAAGCAACCGGCGAGCGGCGTTTTCTCGATCAGGCGGTGAAATGGCAAAACGCGCTCGATGCGCATTACGCCGACGCCGAAACCGGCGGTTATTACTGGTCGGCCGACGACGCCACCGATCTGCTGCTACGGCCGCATTCGACCGCCGATGACGCGACGCCCAATCCGAATTCCCTGGCCGCGCAAAACCTGGTGCGGCTCGCCGTGCTCACCGGCGACGACAAATGGCGCGTGCAGGCCGACCGCTTGCTCGAGGGAATTCTCGCCATCGCCCAGCGCAATCTGTTCGGCCATGTCGCGCTGCTCAACGCGCTCGATCTGCGTCTGCGCGGCGCCGAGATCGTGGCGACCGGGCCGGACGCCGAACGGTTCGCGCAGGCCGCACTGAAGCTGCCCTTTGTCGACCGCATCGTCTTGCGGGCCCGCGGCGCGGCCGAATTGCCGGCCACGCATCCGGCGCAGGAAAAACTCAAGGCCGCGTCCGGCAGCGCCGCCTTCGTCTGCGTCGGTGAACGCTGTTCGCTGCCAGTCACGGAGCCAGGGGTCATTGCGCAGGCGGTCGCGGCGATGGGGCGGCCCTGACACCCGCGACAAAAAATAAATTGCACCACGCCAAACGCGCTCCAAATCCCGGTTTCGGTCTTTTTTCCGACGTCATTTCAGAGGCTTGAGCTGGCCTTGCGGAGCCGCCAGACGCGTCCATTGCACTCTAAATCAATAGCGTCTCGTTAATTTACTCGCATTAGTAAACATGGACGCCCTGCACCCGGTACCTCCGAGGCGCCCATGAATACCGTTTACGCGCGGCACATATGGTGGCTGATTCTTGCGATGGCGGCGCTCGCGGTGGCGAGTTTCGCGCTCACCGGGTTGCACATCGACCCCTTCAGCAAGCCGGCGCTGTTGGCGCCGTTCGGCTTGCTCGCCGCCATCTGGTGGTTCTACCGCAATGTGCGCCCCGATCCGCGGCTGCGAACCCTGGCCGAGTGCTTTGCGCAGATTCTATTGTTGCTGCTGTTCGGCACACTTCTAAGCTACGCAGCCGCCGCCGCGCCCATTCCGTTTCGCGACGACGCCCTCCTGGCCATCGACACCGCTTTGGGCTTCGACCGCCGTGCCTATATCGACTTTTTCGACAGTCGGCCGTGGCTCTTCAACACGCTGACGCTCTCCTATTTTACGTTCATGCCGCAATTTGTTGTCGTTCTGCTGGTGCTGTTTTTCGCCAAACAACCGTCGCGCATGCAGCAGTTCGTCTTTGCCGCGGGCCTTGCGCTCTTGGTGACCGACGCCATTTCGGTCCTGACGCCGTCGATCACGACGATCTATCTCGATCTCGGTCTGCCGGTCGGCGCCGAAATTCCGGCCTATCGTTACACGCCCTTGCCGACGCTACAGGCCTTGCGCTCCGGCTCACCCTACTGGATCGATCTCGATGCCATCGAGGGCTTGATCAGCTTCCCCAGCTTCCACACGGTCGGCGCCGTTCTTTTCATCTGGGGCTTGTGGCATGTGCGCTACGTCAGATGGTTTGCGCTGGCGCTCAACCTCGCGCTGATCGCCGCGACACCCATGACAGGCGCGCACTATTTCATCGACATTGCCGGCGGACTTTTCGTGGCGCTGGGCACGATCGTCGCGGCGGTCTGGCTCGGCCGGCCCGCGAGGGTTCCGCATCTTGCGGTCAGCGCTCACGCGGCGATTTCCGCCGCGCCAATGGAACCGGCGGCGTAATTTAAATCGCCCGCCACATCGCGCCGGCATCCTTCGCCAGCCACCGGCTCCACGGCGCCGGCGTGATCAAGCCGTCGCTGATTTGTACCGGCCAGATCGCATTCTGCGCATCCATGCGGCCGATAACCGACGGCTTGTGCAGATGCTGGGTCTCCGCGTCGAGCCGCACATCGAAACCCGACGGCGCGCGAATGCCACGGCCGGCAAGCGCCCGCCGCACGGCTGACGTTTCGGTGGTGCCGGCCGCCGCCACGCTTTGCGCCCAAAGCTGGAAGCCGATCCAGCTTGCTTCCATCGGGTCGTTGGTGATGGCGCGCGGATCGCCGGTGAAGTCGCGCCACTCCTGAACGAAAGCGCGGTTTTCCGGCGTGTCGATATTCTGCAGATAATTCCACGACACCATGTGGCCGACCAGATTTCGCTCGGCCAGGGCCGGCAATTCCGCTTCGCCGAGCGACAGGCTCATCACCGGCAGGATGTCGGCATCGAGGCCCTGGCGGGCGCGCTCGCGGAAAAAATGCACGTTCGAGTCGCCGCTCAATGTCGCAATGATGGCGCCATCGCGCCCGGCGAATTTGCGAATGCGCTGCACGGTATCGCCAAACGCCGTTTCGCCGAACGGCACGTACAGCTCGTCCACCGCATCGGCGCCGACGCCGCGGCTGATCAGATAATTTCGGATAATGGCATTGGTGATGCGCGGATAGACATAATCGGTGCCGAGCAAAAAGAACCGCCGCCTCCCGAGCCCGATGAGATGATCGACCGCCGGCAGCGCCTGCTGCTGCGGCGTGGCGCCTGTATAGATCACATGCGGCGATTGCTCCTCGCCTTCGTACTGGCTGGGATAAAACAGCAGGCCGTTATATTTCGCCAGCACCGGCAGCACCTGCTGGCGCGAGGCCGAGGTCCAGCAGCCGAAGATGGCCGCGACCTTGTGATCGCGCAGCAGCGCCTCGGCCTGGCCCGCATAGGCGCCGACATCGGAGCGCGGGTCCATGATCGCCGCCTCGACCGGCCGGCCCAGCAGGCCACCGGCCTGATTCAATTTCTCGATCAGCATCACCAGAATCTGCTGCAACGGCCGTTCACTGCCGGTCAATGTTCCGGACAAGGAATGCAGAATGCCGACCTTGATCGAGCCATGATCGAGATTGCTGAAATAGCGGCTGACCGACGCGGTCAAGGATTGTGCGCGGGCGATCAGATCGTCGGCCGTTTCCAGCACGGCGTCACCCGCCTGGGCGACGTCGCTGACCACCGCGCGAATGCCGGGCAGCGCCTCGCCGACGGTCGCGGCCACCTTGTTGGCCTCGGTGCCGATGCGGTCGAGCTTGACGATCTGCCGCTCCATCAGCCGCGTCACGTTATCATTGACGTTACTCATCGCCGCGACGCTTTTGTCGACGGCGAGAATGGCGTCGGCGGCTTCCTTGACCGCGTCCTGAATGCCGTGAACCTGCGCGCCGACTTCCCGCGTCGCCGCTTCGGTACGGCGCGCCAGTTCCTTGACCTCCGCGGCCACCACGGCAAAGCCCCGGCCGGATTCACCGGCGCGCGCCGCCTCGATCGCAGCGTTGAGCGCCAGCAACGAGGTCTGGCCGGCGATCGCCTGGATCATCTTGATGACCTGCTCGATCCGGCCAGCCGCGGCATCGAGGTTACGCATGGTCTCGTCGGCGCGGGCGAGTTCCGTGACCGTGCGGCCGGTGGCGGCGCGCGCCTCATCCACTTGGCGGCCTGAATCGATCACCAGAGTCTGCACATCGCGCGCGGCCGCGGCGACATCGGCAACATCGGCCGCGGCCTGCGTCGCTGCGTCGGCCGACGTCGCCACCTGTTGCGCCATCTGCCGGTTTGTCTGGGCGAGTTCGGCGGCGGTGCCGCGAATACGCTCGCCGGCATTGGTAAAGGCATTGACGACCTCGTCGACCGCCTGCCGGAAGTTGCCGGTGAAGAAGCGGCGGCCGGCATGATGCAGGCGCGCTTCGGTCTCGCGGCGCCCTTGATCAACAGCCAATGTATCGGCCTCGATCAAGGCGCCGCGGATTTTCGCCGCGGCGTCGTTGAAGTGGCGGATCGCGCCGTCGCCGCCAGGGTTCGGCAGGGTGGTGTAGCGGTCGCCCGCAGCGATCTTGCCGATCGAGCCGATGATGGCCGCCAGCCTGTATTCGGCGAGCCAGCCGACCGCCACGGCGCCGGCCAGACCAACGGCCAAAGCCAATGGCACGGAGGCAGAAAGCTGAAGCGCCGTAATGACGGCGGCACAAACAATCAGAACCGGCGCCGCGATCCACAGCGCCGGTCGCGGCAATCGAGGACGGTTCCCGGCTGACATTGCAAACTCGGTGAGGAAAATACCTTTCACCAAACTGTTCGGATTTTGTTTCCAAATCCTTTCGCGGTTGCGAAAACACCGCATGAATAAACGGCAAACGCGCACAAAGAATGTGCGCTCGTGACAAGCGCTATTTGCTGGCGTCGCCGCGCCGGCCCTTGATGATCGTCCAGTCCGTTGCCGCCACCTCTTTCTTCATCCAGCGGCGAAAGCCCTCGGCCGCCGCGCTCGGCTTGCGTCCCTTCGGCCAGACCAGATGAAAGGCACGGCCGGATGGCAAAGCTTGTTTCGCCGCGATGACCAGGCGGCCGATGCGCAGGTCGTCATAAGCCAAGAGGTCATGCGCGAGCAGAACGCCGGCGCCTTCGCCGGCGGCATCGAGCGCGTGGTCGGCGCTGTTGAAATGCAGGCCACGCCGCAAATCGACATCGGCGATACCGGCGGCGTCGAACCACTCCTTCCAGTTCGGTGCGCGCACGCGCGGACTAAGCGACTCGTCGTGGATCAATGGCATGCGCGCCAGATCGCGCGCACTCCGCACCGGCCCGTGCTTCTCGATCAAGCGCGGGCTGCACACCGCGACCAGCGAAATATCGACGAACTTCTCGAAATGCAGCGCCGGATCGGGCGGCGGATCGGCCGGCATGTTGCGCACGGCGATGTCGATGCCATCGGTCTCGAAATTGGCATTATTGAGCGACGACGTGATCCGCACATCGATGTCGGCGTAGTCGGCGCTGAAACGATAGAGCCGCGGCGCCAGCCACTTTGCCGTCATGCCCGGCGACGTACTGACGACCAGAATGTTGCCCGCATTCACGGCGTCCAGGCTGGCGACCGCGTCACGAATTTGTCCGAAGCCGGTTTGCAAGCCGGGATAAAGCTGCCGGCCCGCGGCGGTCAGCGCGATCGCCCGCACTTTGCGCTCGAACAACTTCACACCGAGCAATTCCTCGAGCCCGCGAATCTGGTGGCTCAGCGCGCCGGGCGTGACGTGCAGCTCTGCCGCCGCCCTGGTCAGGCTGAGGTGCCGCGCGGCGGCCTCGAAGGCGCGCAACGCGGACAGCGGCGGCATCGGCGTATAAGCGGGCTTATGCATGAGATTTACTCATCTATCGGCTGAAAGCTTATCCTTTGTCAAAGCACGCCAATAGAGGGATTTTGACGGTGACGAGTGAGACTTCCTCACAATCAATAGGACATATCGAGGAGAACGGCCATGGCCACCGCCACCGCGCATACCGGCTTCATCGACAGCAAAGCCCAATCCCAGCCAAAACCGGAGCGGCCCAGCCTGCTGCGCCGCCTGTTCGATGCCATGATGTTATCCCGCCAACACCAGACCGATCGCGACCTCGATCGACTGGTCAGCTGGCACGACGGCAACTTCACCGACAGCCTGGAGCGCGAAATCGCCGAACGCAGCTATAACGACGGCTGGGGCTTTCGGCGGTAATCCATTCAGACACAAAAAAAGATCGCCCGCGTGAAGCGGGCGATCTCTTTTCATTGTGAAAATCAGAGGTTCGCCGTCTTACGTATTCATGCTCTCGAAGAATTCGGCGTTGCTCTTGGTGTTGCGCAGCTTGTCGAGCAGGAAGTCGATGGCATCCATCGTGCCCATCGGATTGAGGATGCGGCGCAGCACGTACATCTTCTTGAGCACGGCAGGCTCCGTGAGCAGCTCTTCCTTGCGGGTTCCGGAGCGGGTGATGTCCATGGCCGGGAAGGTGCGCTTGTCGGCCACCTTGCGGTCGAGGATGAGTTCGGAATTGCCGGTGCCCTTGAACTCTTCGAAAATCACTTCGTCCATCCGCGAGCCGGTATCGATCAGCGCAGTGGCGATGATGGTCAGCGAGCCGCCTTCTTCGATATTGCGCGCGGCGCCGAAGAAGCGCTTCGGACGCTGCAACGCATTGGCGTCGACGCCGCCGGTCAGCACCTTGCCGGATGACGGCACCACGGTGTTGTAGGCGCGGCCGAGGCGCGTGATCGAATCGAGCAGAATGACGACGTCGCGGCCGTGTTCGACCAGGCGTTTGGCCTTTTCGATCACCATTTCGGCGACGGCAACGTGGCGCGTCGCCGGTTCATCGAAGGTCGAGGAAACGACTTCGCCCTTTACCGAACGCTGCATATCTGTGACTTCTTCCGGACGTTCGTCGATCAAAAGCACGATCAGATAGCATTCCGGGTGATTGGCGGTGATGGCGTGCGCGATATTCTGCAGCAGCACGGTCTTGCCGGTGCGCGGCGGCGCGACGACCAGTGCGCGCTGGCCCTTGCCGATCGGCGCGACGATATCGATGACGCGGGCGGAGAGATCCTTCTTGGTCGGATCGTCGTGTTCCATCCGCAGCCGCGTATCGGGATAGAGCGGCGTCAAATTGTCGAAGTTGATCTTGTGGCGCGCCTTCTCGGGGTCCTCGAAATTGATCGTGTTGACCTTGAGCAGCGCGAAATAGCGTTCGCCGTCCTTGGGCGAGCGGATCTGGCCTTCGACCGTGTCGCCGGTGCGCAGGCCGAAGCGGCGGATCTGTGAGGGGCTGACATAAATATCGTCGGGGCCGGACAGGTAGTTCGATTCAGGCGAGCGCAAAAAGCCGAAACCGTCGGAGAGGACTTCGACGACGCCTTCGCCGATGATGTCGATTTCCTGGGTCGCGAGCTGCTTCAGGATGGCGAACATCAGCTCCTGCTTGCGCAAGGTGCTGGCGTTTTCGACCTGGTGCTCTTCGGCGAAGGATAAAAGCTCGGCAGGCGTCTTGGACTTGAGGTCCTGGAGTTTCATTTCCCGCATGCGGGTTAGGTCCTATGGGAATCCGGCGGGGCCATAAAAATAAAAGACCGGGGCCGGCTAAAGAGAGGTAGGGATCGCAGGTCTGGATTGACTTAGGCTGATTAGACTTGGGGGCTCTTTGGGAAGAGGTCCCGGGCCCGATGCTTTCTACCGATCCGAACGATTCGGCTCCGGTACGCGACTGCATCCGCCTGCGTTCGGTGGGATGGTTGCAACATAAGAGACCCTGCGCCTGCGCGCAAGGGGTCGCTGCGACAGCGCCGTTAACAGCGCCCGACGTGATGTTTTTGCGACGCCCGCGCCCGGTTTCGCGGATCAGCCGCGACGACAGCCTAGAACGGTTTCACCACCACCAGAATGACGATGACGATCATCAACAGGGTCGGTACTTCGTTGATTATGCGATAGAATTTCTGGCTGTGCGCATTGCGGTTCATGCGGAAATCAGCCGCCCATCGCCCCATAAAGGCATGCATGACGATCATCACCGCGACCAGCAGCAGCTTGGCGTGAAGCCAGCCGGCGCTCAGCCACTGTCCCTGCAGCATCAGGACAAAACCTAAAATCAGGCTCACACCCATCGCCGGACCCATGATGTATGTGAGCAAACGACGCTCCATCACCTCAAAGGTCTTGGCCTGTGTCGACCCCGGCTCGGCGGTGGTGTGATAAACGAACAGCCGCGGCAGATAGAGCAGCCCGGCCATCCATGAGATGACGGCGATGATATGTAAGGCTTCGATCCAGCGATACATCGGTTATCCCCCCCGCACCCGCTTCAGCATCCGTTCGACATGTTCGATCGGCGTTGCCGGCAGAATACCGTGGCCAAGATTGAAGATCAGCGGGCCGTCGGCAAGGGTCATCACGTCGTCCACTTCGCGGTCGAGGGCCGCGCCGCCGGCCAGCAAGGCCAGCGGATCGACATTGCCCTGCACGGCGACATGTGGTTGCAAAATATCGCGCGCCAGGCTGCGCGGGAACATCCAGTCGAGGCCCAGCCCATCGACGCCGGTGAGTTCGGCGTAAGGCAGCGCCATGGCGCCGGCGCCGCGTGGAAAGCCGATAATCTTCGCGCCTGGAAACTGTGCCCGGACACCCTCGACGATTTTCTGGGTCGGCTGGATACACCAGCGATCGAATTCCTCCGGCGGCAATACGCCCGCCCAAGTATCGAAAATCTGCACGACCTCGGCGCCGGCCTTCAACTGACCGACCAAGTATTCGATTGAACCGCGCACCAAGCGCTCGATCAGTCGCGAAAAACTCTCCGGATCGCGATAGGCAAACAACCGCGCCGGCGCCTGATCGGACGTTGCTTCGCCGGCAACCATATAGGTCGCGACCGTCCATGGCGCGCCGCAAAAGCCGATCAGCGTTGTCTTGTTATCGAGCGCCGATTTGACCCGGCTAACGGTCTCATAAATCGGCGCTAAAATATTGACGTCAACGCTATCGCGCATGCCCTTGAGTGCGTCACCATCGAGCATTGGCTCGAGCTTTGGACCTTCACCGGCCAGAAATTCAACCTTGCGGCCGAGCGCCAGCGGCAGGATCAGAATATCGGAAAACAAAATCGCCGCATCGAAGCCGAACCTTCGGATCGGTTGCAGCGTTACCTCGGCAGCGAGTTCCGGATTAAAACAAAGGTCGAGAAAACCGCCTGCCTTCTCACGAACCTGCCGGTATTCCGGCAGATATCGGCCCGCCTGTCGCATCATCCAGACCGGCGGAATCTCTTCGCGCTGGCCTTGCAGCACGCGAATAAGCGGCTTTATCCCCATGCCAGCGCTCTGAAGGGCTTCTTCCATAAAGACTCTTTAAGTTCTTTTTGTAGTGTTTATTAGGCTGTCGATTGGACTCATGACTTAGCATCACCAGTCTGTCCACCGGTTGTCATTGTCCTCTCCAGTTTCCCGCCATTTCCGTCATCCCACCGTCCACAGCACAAGCCGGCTTTTTGCTGGGATTTAGCGGCTTTTCCCGCATTGTCCCCAACCCGGCTTCCACAATCCGGCCCAGTCGCCTTGCCGGCGTCAACGATGTCACCCCAGCCCCAGCCATGTGGACAAAAATTGACCTCCCCGGCCGTGCCCGCTTACATGGCCGCAACAAAGCCAGGTTCGTCCCCAGCTATCCACACAACACGCGGTCGCTATACAGATGTCCGGCACCGGCTATTTCCATCTGCATCTGGTCTCCGACGCCACCGGTGAAACGCTGATCACAGTGGCGCGCGCCGCCGCCGCGCAATATGCCAATGTTTCGCCGGTCGAGCACCTGTACCCGATGGTCCGCTCGAAAAAACAGCTCGACCATGCGCTGGCCGAAATCACCGATGCGCCGGGTCTCGTGCTCTATACGCTGCTGGAAGAAGACCTGATCCAGCTGCTGGAAGATAAATGCCGGGAACTCGGCCTGCCCTGCATGTCGGTGCTCGGCCCGATCCTGCGGCTGTTCCAATCCTATCTCGGCGCCGAGACGACCTTGCGCGCTGGCGCCCAGCACGTTCTCAACGCCGAATATTTTCACCGCATCGACGCGCTCAACTTCAGCATGATGCATGACGACGGCCAGCACGTCGCCGGGCTCGAGGATGCCGATGTCGTTTTGATTGGCGTGTCGCGCACCTCGAAGACGCCGACCTCGATCTATCTCGCCAACCGTGGCGTCAAGACCGGCAATGTACCGCTGGTACCGGGTGTGCCGCTGGCGCCGGAAGTGGAAAGACTGACGCGGCCCCTGGTCATCGGGCTCTATGCCAGCCCGGAACGCATCGTGCAGATCCGCGAGAACCGGCTGCTCGGTCTGAATGCGCATCGCGACGACGATCAATATATCGACAAGACCGCGGTCGCCGAGGAAGTCGCTTATTCGCGCCGGCTTTGCAATAAGCATAACTGGCCGCTGATCGACGTCAGCCGGCGCTCGATCGAGGAAACCGCCGCGGCGGTGATGAAGCTGTTGGGCGAGCGCCGTCGCCAGCCGATTATCAGCTAGATTATCGTCCGGCTCAAAGGATTTTCATGCCGCTGTGGATTGCCTCGCAACCTCTCGTGCTCGCGTCGCGCAGCGATATCCGCGGCAAGATTCTCGCGGCGGCGGGCCTGCGCTTCGGTATCCGGCCGGCGCAGATCGATGAGCGCGCCACCGAGGCCAAAGCGGGCGGCCTCGATGCCGCGCAGGCGGCGGCGCTTTTGGCGCGCACCAAGGCCAACGCGGTGGCGGCGACGCAGACCGGCCATCTCGTGCTCGGCGCCGATCAGACCCTGGCGCTGGGCGACACGCGTTTCAGCAAGCCGGCCAATCGCACGGCGGCGGCGCAGCAATTGCGGGCGCTGCGCGGCCAGACGCACGCGCTGCATTCTGCTTTGGCGCTGGTCGAGGATGGCAAGGTCCTGTTTGAACTGGTCGATACCGCGCGGCTGACCATGCGCGATTTCTCCGATCGCTTTCTCGACGATTATCTCGACATGGCTGGCGATGCCGCGCTCGGCAGCGTCGGCGGCTATCAACTCGAGGGCATCGGCATCCATCTTTTCGAACGGGTCGAGGGCGACTACTTCACCATTCTCGGCCTGCCGCTGCTGCCGCTCTTGGCGTACTTGCGCCAGCGCGGATTTGTCGACGGCTAAACCAAACGCGAAAGAAACATGTTCATCCTCGGTCTGACCGGCTCGATCGGCATGGGTAAAACCGCCACGGCGGCGATGTTCGCCGACGAAGGCGTGCCGGTGCATGACGCCGACGCGGTGGTGCATAAGCTTTATGAGGGCGAGGCGACGCCTTTGATCGAAGCGGCATTTCCGGGCACGACCAGCGGCGAAATCGTCGATCGCGGCAAACTCGGCCAGCGGGTGCTCGGCAACAAAGATGCGATCGCACGGCTGGAGCAGATCGTGCACCCTCTGGTGACCAAGGCGCGCGAGCGCTTTGTCGAAGAAGCCGAACGCAAGGGCGCGAAAGTCGCGGTATTTGATGTTCCGCTGCTGTTCGAAACCGGCGGCGACAAACGCTGCGACGCGGTGGTCGTGGTCTCGGCGCCCGCGGAGGTGCAGCGGGCCCGCGCCTTTGAGCGGCCCGGCATGAGCGAGGACAAGTTTTCGGCCATTCTGGCCAAGCAGATGCCGGACGCGGAAAAGCGCGCCCGCGCCGATTTCGTGGTGGATACGTCCAAGGGATTCGATTTCGCTCGCGCACAGGTGCGTGAAATACTCAAGGCTGTTGCTACAATGCCGAAACGGCGGCACTGAGTCGCTTTTCAAAAAGCCCAAACGATATGCGCGAAATCGTCCTCGATACCGAAACCACCGGCCTCGATCCCAACAAAGGCGATCGTCTGGTCGAAATCGGCTGCATCGAATTGTTGAACCGGATTCCGACCGGGGCGACGTTTCACGCCTATCTCAATCCCGATCGCGATATGCCGGCGGAAGCCTTCGCCATTCACGGCCTGTCGATCGAGTTCCTGAAAACGCACAAGCGTTTCGCCGACGTGGTCGACGATTTTCTCGCCTTCATCGGCGACGATGCGCCGCTGGTGATCCACAACGCCAGCTTCGATCACGGCTTCCTCTGCGCCGAACTTAAGCGTCTCGACCGCGCGCTGATTTCGCGCGACCGGCTGGTCGATACCCTGGCGCTGGCGCGCCGCAAGCATTCGGCCGGCCCGTACAATCTCGACGCGCTGTGCGGCAAATACGGCATCGACAACTCGCGGCGCACCAAGCACGGCGCCTTGCTCGATGCCGAAATTCTGGCCGAGGTTTACCTCGAATTGCTCGGTGGCCGACAAGCCTCGTTCGGCCTGGCCGAAAGCGTCGGCGCCCGCGGCGTCGGCATTGACGGCGTCGCCGTTGCCCGTGCCCGGCCGGCGCCATTGACGTCGCCGCTCACCGATGCCGAGCGCGCCGCGCATGCGCAGTTCGTCGCGACTTTGGGCGAGAACGCGATCTGGCGGAATTACCTCTAGTTGTCATCACCGGGCCGCGCCGAAGGCGCGTGTCCCGGTGATGAGGGCACTGCGTCCCTAAGCGGGATGGCCGGGTCGATGCCCGGCCATGACAGTCTCTGTTACTGCGCCGGCGCGTCGACCGGCGCCATCTGCGCCATTTTCTGCCGGTACAGCGCGACGAAATCGACCGGGTCGAGCAGCAGCGGCGGGAAGCCGCCATTGCGCACGGTGGTGGCGATGATCTCGCGCGCGAAGGGGAACAGCAGGCGCGGGCATTCGATCAGGACGACCGCGTTCAGGCTTTCCTGCGGCACGTTACGGATGCGGAACACGCCGCCGAAGGCGAGTTCGAAATTGAACATCAGGCTGCCGGCGACTTCCGCCTTGCCGGAGACCATGAGAACCACTTCAATGTCGGTATCCGACAGCGGCGCGGCGTTGACGTTGATCTGGATGTTGATCTGCGGCGCTTCCTGGCCGCCGGCCAGCGACTTCGGCGCGTTCGGATTTTCGAACGAGAAGTCCTTGATGTACTGGCCCACCACGCTGAGCTGCGGCAACTGATCCTGGCCAAGTTCTTGGCTCGGTTCCTGACCTTGGCCGCCATTTGTGGTCGTCATGACTTCTCCTTAGGCACCGCAACACGCGCTAATGCGGCGGTTGGCTAACATAGGGTCCGGAAGGGGACAAGGATATGCCGGCAAGGTGTACTGCCGCTCCGCGTCTGTCTGCCGCCTTGGTAAAGACGCTGCCTCAGGCGCGGTGATTCAGCCTTGCCCGTCGGCTTTGTCCGGCCGCCGGCCGGGCAGGGCCGGATCGTCCACCCTGTGCCATTGTTCGGGCTCGAGATCGACGACGCCGTCGGTCCTGCCCGGCGGGGCAGCCCGGCCGAGCTTGCGGTTGACCGCTCGCCAGAGCGGCGCCAGCAGCAGCAAAAGACCGGCGATATCGGTAATAAACCCTGGAATAACAAGAAGAATTCCTGCCAAGAGGATCAGCCCGCCGGTGCCGTCAGCCTGCATGGCGGAAAAGCTGCTTTGGTTGACGCCCTCATTCATGGCCATCCGGACGCGGGCAATGTGGTTACCGCCGGCATGCCGCAGCAGCATGATTCCACCGAGCGTGGCCAAGGCTTGCAGGCCGATGGCCTGGAAGAAACCATAGGCGGCGGCGACCGCGATAAACACCGCGACTTCGGCCACCGGCAGCGCCAGCACCCCGAGCAATAGCCATTTTGCCACATTCATCGGTATTTCTCTGATTAGTCAGCTCTTGTTGGCGTCGCCGCGCCAATCGTTTAAGGTTCGCCGATGTGGCAAATCGCGCGGAGAAATCGTCGTAAAGCCACTGGATCGGCGCTTTCGTCAGCTTAGATACTAGCAAGCAGATTCTAGAGGCGGGCGCGACCGCTGCGCCGTCGAGCGGGCAACGCCAGATCAAACTATCCGACCGCGCTCCGGACGCCGATCTGCCGGAACGGTAGCCGAAAGAATGCAAGACGTGTTCGACATCTACACCATCATCTTCCTGGCTCTCGCAGTGTTCATTTTCCTGCGCTTGCGCAGCGTGCTGGGTCAACGCACCGGTCGCGAACGCCCGCCCTATGATCCCTACGCGGCGCGCGAGCCGGTTCGGCCGCCAGGCGAAAATGTCGTTTCCTTGCCGAACCGCGTCGCCGAAGCCACGGTGAGCAAAGCCGGCGAGCCGGCCGAATCCGCCGCCCCCGTGGAGCGCTGGAAGGGTATCGCCGATGCTGGCTCGCCGCTCGCTCTGGGGCTCGATGCGGTGGCCGGCGCGGATCGCGAGTTCGACGCCAAGCATTTTATCGCGGGGGCGCGCGCGGCCTATGAAATGATCGTCAACGCCTATGCCGAAGGCGACCGCCGGACGCTGAAAAATCTTCTGTCGCGCGAAGTCTATGACGGCTTCGAGGCGGCCATCGTCGAGCGCGAGAAGCGCGGCGATCAGGTCGAGAGCCGTTTCGTCTCGATCGACAACGCCACGATCACCGCCGCCGAACTGCGCGGCCGTAGCGCCCAGCTCACCGTGCGGTTCCAGTCCAAGCTGGTGTCGGTGACGCGCGACAAGGCCGGCGCAGTCATCGACGGCAGCGCCGACAAGGTCACCGACGTCACCGATGTCTGGACTTTCGCGCGCGATCTGTCGTCGCGCGATCCGAACTGGAAACTGGTCGCTACCGAAGCTGGACAATGAGCCGATG
>CAIMEA010000113.1 GCA_903839845.1 uncultured Hyphomicrobiales bacterium | reverse complement strand
TCTTCTGGAAGCCCGCATGGGCAATCGAGGCAAGCGCGAGTTTATTCAGGTTCTGCGTTTGATGGAGGCGGCGCCGAAAGAAGTCGTGGCCGCTGCGGTGAACGACGCGATCCGGCTTGGCGCGATTGGCTTTGACGCGGTTAAACAGATCGTTCTGGCTCGCATCGAGAAGCGACCGGCGCGTCTTGATCTGGCGGCCTATCCGTATCTCCCGCAAACGAGCGTCAGGACAACGTTGGCGACCGATTACGCCGTGCTTCTGTCCGGGAGCCTCGCATGAGCGCCGCGAAGAAGGCGGACAAGCCTGTCGCCGCGGAGACGATGCCTTCGGGCACGACGAGCGGAACGCCACAGATCCTGCTCGCGCATCACCTGAAGCAGCTCAGGCTGCCGACGATTTTGCGCGAGTATGACAAGGTCGCGCGGGAGGCGGCACGCGAGGGGATCGATCACACAGCCTATCTGTTACGACTGGTCGAATTGGAACTCATCGATCGGGAGCGGCGGGTCGTCGAACGGCGCATCCGTCAGGCGCGCTTCCCGGCGGTAAAGAGCCTCGATACGTTCGACTTCGCGGCGATCCCGAGCCTCAACAAGATGCTGGTCCTCGAACTCGCCCGCTGTGAATACATCTTGCGCCGCGACAACATCATCGCGCTCGGCAATTCCGGCACGGGCAAGACGCATATTGGACTGAGCCTCGGATTGGCGGCCTGTCAGAAGGGCTTCTCGGTCTCCTTCACGACGGCGGCGGGTTTGGTACACCAGCTCATGGAAGCCCGCGATGAGAGGCGGCTACTGAAGCTGCAGCGCGACTTGGCCGCGGTAAAGCTCCTGATCATCGACGAACTCGGCTATGTGCCGCTCTCGACGACTGGCGCTGAGCTCTTGTTCGAGGTGTTCAGCCAGCGCTACGAACGCGGCTCGACCATCGTGACTTCGAACCTTCCATTCGAGGAATGGACATCGGTGTTCGGCGTGGAGCGTTTGACCGGCGCGCTTCTCGACCGGCTGACCCACCATGTCCACATCCTATCGATGAATGGTGAGAGTTATCGCCTGACGCAATCGGCACGCAGCCGGAAACTTGCCGTCACGGACGCAAACGACCAGTCCGCCGTCGAGGCCGTCGATCCAGGCACTGGCGAAATTACCGTCCGTTAGCTGCGAAACAATTTTCGCCGCCGACATGCAAAGGGGCCCAATCGGGCCCCTTTGCATGTCGGCGCATCCTCACGCCACTGGCCTGCTTTTACTCCGCCACACTGGCCTGCTTTTGCTCCGCCGTTGACATCCTCGCCGCACTACGAGCCGTTGCACTCCGGCCGTTCCATTATGAGACCGTCGGAGCATCGGCTGCGAGCCGAGCAACTGCGGCGAGCAGGACGACACGAGCTGGCGACACATCACGAGCAACTGGCACGGGTGATTGCAAAGCGATTGGCAAGGAAGGCTACGCTGCATTGAAGATGCACCACGGTTAACGAAAACCAGACAGCACTACGATCAATGCATTTTTGATTCAGATGGCAGTCCGAGCCGTTCTATTTTAGGACTGCCTCGTATTTTTCCAAAGCTTCATTGCGCAGACATTTCGAAAATTCTGCTGCGTAGCCAATTTGTAGATCAGGAGTTCGCGGTTCTCCCATCATGCAGAAGGCCAAGCGGTGACAGTAAGCTTCCTCAAGACGCCGTTGCGCAATGATTGCTGTCGGCGACATAGGTATTCCGCCCTCTTGCATGATCAGCAGGTTCGCTCGGTTGTATTGAGTGAGTGCCTCACGAAGACAAGCCCCATCTTGTGCGCGCGACGATCCAGACAAAAATAGACCAACGATAACGGTATTCAAAATAAGATACGTCCTCATCGTATCCCTCTTTGGGCAGCGAGAGACCGTTCTTTAAGGACGATTGCGGTTGCGGTTCTGAGATTAGATTCATCTAGCTTTCGCTTAACTCTTTGCTGATTGTCATAACTTAACCCTTGGCCAACCGTTGCGGGGGGATGTCCCGGTCAATGTTGAAATTGGAGGGCAGGCGTTGCTCACCTTGAGCCTGTAGGCTCGGGGTGTCGAATCCACAAAGGAGAGCAACGCCAT
>CAIMEA010000112.1 GCA_903839845.1 uncultured Hyphomicrobiales bacterium | reverse complement strand
GGCAAAGAAGACAGACAATGAACGATCGCATATTCATCAAGGGGCTGGCGCTGCACGCCTATCACGGGGTGATGCCGCACGAGGCCAAGGTCGGCCAGACCTTCACCATCGACCTCGATCTCGCCATCGACCTGTCCGATGCCGCCCGCTCCGACAAGGTCAGCGACACTGTCTCGTACGATCAGGTGGCGATGCGCGCCACCGAGGCCTTCAACTCGCAACGCTTCCGGCTGATCGAGGCCGCCGCCGGCCGCGTCGCCGACGCGATTCTGTCGGCCTTCCCGCGCGTGCTGTCGGTGGCGGTGACGATCCACAAGCCGCACGCGCCGATCGCCGCCACCTTCGACGATGTCGGCGTCACTTTGGTGCGCGGCCGGCAAAAATCATCGTCATGAGCGACGCATTGCTGGCACTTGGCGGCAATGTCGGCAACAGCCGGGCCATTCTCGACCGGGCCGTGCAACTGTTGTGCGATGGCCGCCAAATTCGCCTGATCGCGCGCTCGTCCGATTACTTCACGCCGCCCTGGGGCTTCAAGTATCAGCCGCCCTTCATCAACCTGTGCATCGCCGTCGACACCACGTTGTCGCCGCGCGATCTGCTGGCGCGGGCGCAAGAGGTCGAGCTCAAGCTCGGCCGCGACCGGGCGCATGAAAAGCGCTGGGGACCGCGCACCGCCGACATCGACATCATCGCCTATGACGACCTGACGCTCGACGACCCGGGCCTGATCCTGCCGCATCCGCGCCTATTCGAGCGTGCCTTCGTTCTGCTGCCGCTCGCCGAGATCGCCGGCGACCGCGTCATCGCCGGCCGAAAGGTGCGCGAGGCACTGGCCCAGGTCGATGCCAACGGAATTGAGCGTTTACCGCCTCTGCCCTCCCCGGGCATGTAATTTGCTTTATCGCAATGGCGAGACCCCGCCATCTATGGCAATTTGGCACCATGACCGACCCCCTTGCGCTCGCCGCCGAATTCCCCGCCACCGACGCCGCCGAATGGCGCAAACTGGTCGATGTGGCGCTCAAGGGGGCCTCCTTCGACAAGAAGCTGGTCAGCCAGACCTATGACGGCCTGCGGGTCGAGCCGCTCTATGCGCGCGCCGCCGGAATCGAGCCGGTCGCCGGCCGCAAGGCAGGCAGCCCCTGGACCATCATGCAGCGGGTCGATCATCCCGATGCCGTCGCCGCCAACAAGCAGGCGCTGCTCGACCTCGAGAACGGCGCGACCGGGCTGACTTTGGTTTTTGCCGGATCGCTCAACGCCAATGGTTACGGCCTCGACGCCTCACCCGAGACCATCAAGCGCGTGCTCGACGGCGTCGAACTCGACGCCGGCATCACCATCGATTTCAATCTCAGCCCGGCGACGCGCCCTGCCGTCGATCAGGTCGTGGCGCTGATCAGGGCGCGCGGTCATGCGCCGTCGTCGGTCGATTTGCGCGGCAGCCTCAATCCGATCGGCGGCTTCGCCGCGTCAGGCGCCAGCCCGAAGCCGTGGAGCGAACTGTCGAAGGGCTTCGCCGCCGCTGTGCGCGGCCTTGCCGAGCAAGGCTTCGCCGGGCCCTTCGTCGTTGCCGACGGCCGCATCATTCACAATGCCGGCGGATCGGAAGCGCAGGAGCTGGCTTTTGCGCTCGCCGCCGCGGTCGATTGCCTGCGCGCGCTTGAAGCCGGCGGCGTCACGCTCGATGCCGCGCGGGGCATGATCTATTTCCGGCTCGCCGCCGACGCCGACCAGTTCCTGACCATGGCCAAATTCCGCGCAATTCGCAAATTGTGGGCGCGCGTCGAGCAGGCCTGCGGTTTGGCGCCTAAGAAAACGACGGTCGCCGCCGAGACCGCGTGGCGGATGCTGACCAAACGCGACCCCAATGTGAACATGCTGCGCACGACCATCGCGATTGCCGCCGCCGGGCTTGGCGGCGCCGACAACATCGTCGCGCTGCCGCACACGCTTGCGCTCGGCCTGCCGGACGCTTTCGCCCGGCGCGTGGCGCGCAACACGCAACTGGTGCTGCTCGAGGAATCGCATCTCGCCAAGGTCGCCGATCCGGCGGCGGGCTCCGGCGCCATCGAGGCGCTGACGCAATCGCTTTGCGACGCTGCGTGGAAGCGGTTCCAGGAGATCGACAAAGCCGGCGGCGCCTGGGCCGCGCTGGAAAGCGGCCTGATCCAGAAGAACGTAGCCACCGTCCGCGCCGCCCGGCAGGCGGCGGTCGCGCGCCGCAAGGACACGTTGATCGGCACCAGCGATTATCCCAACCTCGGCGAAAAATTCCCGGCGGTGTTGAATGTCGCGCGCGTCGCGCCCCCGAAAGAGCATGCGGCGATCGCCAAAGTCGAGCCGTTGCCTTCCATTCGGCTGGCCGAGCCGTTCGAGGCTTTGCGCGACAAATCCGACGCGGCTTTGATCAAGACCGGGACGCGGCCGAAGGTGTTTCTCGCTACGCTCGGCAAGCTCGCCGATTTCACGCCGCGCGCGATGTTCGCCAAGAATTTTTACGAGGCCGGCGGTATCGAGGCGCCGACCCATGACGGCTTCAAGGATCCGGCCGAGATGGTCGCCGCGTATCGAAAATCCGGCGCCGATCTCGCCTGCCTGTGCGGCACCGATGCCGCTTATGCCGAGCAAGGCGCGACCGCCGCCAGGGCTTTGTCCGAGGCCGGGGCCATCGTGCATCTGGCCGGCCGCCCCGGCGACCTAGAGGCCACCCTCAAGGACGCCGGCGTGAAAACCTTCGCGTTTATGGGGGCCGACGTGCTTTCGATTTTGCAGGCGACCCATGATAGTCTGGTGACATCATGAGCCACGTTCCGAACTTCGCCACCATCGATTTCGCCGACGCACCGGTGTCGAGCGCCGACGCCGCCACCGCGCCGTGGATCACGCCGGAGTCGATTCCGGTGAAGCCGGTCTATGGCGAAGCGGAACTTAAAGGCATCGATTTCCTCGACACCTATCCCGGCAAGGCGCCGTTTCTACGCGGGCCCTACCCCGCGATGTACGCGGCGCAGCCCTGGACCATCCGGCAATATGCCGGTTTCTCGACAGCGGAAGACAGCAACGCCTTCTACCGGCGCAACCTCGCCGCCGGCCAGAAGGGCCTGTCCATCGCCTTCGATCTCGCCACCCATCGCGGCTATGACTCCGATCATCCGCGCGTCGCCGGCGATGTCGGCATGGCCGGCGTCGCCATCGACTCGATCTACGACATGCGCACGTTGTTCTCCGGCATCCCGCTCGACAAGATGAGCGTGTCGATGACCATGAACGGCGCGGTGCTGCCGGTGCTGGCGCTCTATATCGTCGCCGCCGAGGAGCAAGGCGTGCCGCACGCCAAATTATCGGGCACGATCCAGAACGACATCCTCAAAGAATTCATGGTGCGCAACACCTATATCTACCCGCCGGCGGCGTCGTTGCGCATCATCTCCGATATCTTCGCCTATACGTCGGCGGAAATGCCGAAATTCAATTCGATTTCGATTTCCGGCTATCACATGCAGGAAGCCGGCGCGACACAGGACCTCGAACTCGCTTATACGCTCGCCGACGGCGTCGAATATGTCCGCACCGGCCTGAAGGCGGGGCTGACCATTGACCAGTTCGCGCCGCGGCTGTCGTTCTTCTGGGCGATCGGCATGAACTACTTCATGGAAATCGCCAAGATGCGCGCCGCGCGCATGATCTGGGCGAAGCTCATCAAGCCGTTCAACCCGGCGGACGCCCGCTCGCTGTCGCTGCGCACGCATTGCCAGACCTCGGGCTGGTCGCTCGCAGCTCAAGACGTGTTCAACAACGTCTCTCGCACCATGATCGAGGCGATGGCGGCCACCCAAGGCCAGACGCAATCGCTGCACACCAACGCGCTCGACGAGGCCCTCGCCCTGCCGACCGATTTTTCCGCCCGCGTCGCCCGCAATACGCAGATCGTCTTGCAGCAGGAAGCCAACGCCACCCGCATCGTCGATCCCTGGGGCGGCTCCTATTACGTCGAGAAACTGACCTACGATCTCGCGGCGAAAGCCTGGGCGCATATCGAGGAAGTCGAGGCGCTCGGCGGCATGACGAAAGCGATCGAAGCCGGCATTCCCAAACTGCGCATCGAGGAAGCTTCTGCCAAGACGCAGGCCCGCATCGATGCCGGTGTGCAGTCGGTGATCGGCGTCAACAAGTACCAGCCGACCGATGAGGACCCGATCGACGTTCTCAAGATCGACAACACCGCCGTGCGGCAGATGCAGCTCGACAAATTGAAGCGCCTGCGCGCCGAACGCGATCCGGCGGCGCTGCAGGAAGCGCTCGACGCTTTGACCCGTGCGGCCAAGGGCAACGGCAATCTGCTCGAACTCGCGGTCGATGCGGCGCGCGCCAAGGCCACGGTCGGCGAGATTTCGATGGCGCTGGAGAAGGTCTATGGCCGCCACGTCGCCTCGATCAAATCGATTACCGGCGTCTACAAGCGGGAGGTCGGCGTGAACAGTGCGGTCGAACGGGTGCGCGTCGCGGTCGAAAAATTCGAGGCCGCCGAAGGCCGCCGCCCGCGTCTGCTGGTCGCCAAGATCGGCCAGGACGGCCATGACCGCGGCCAGAAAGTCATCGCCTCGGCCTTCGCCGATCTCGGCTTCGACGTCGATATCGGGCCGTTGTTTGCGACGCCCGAGGAAGCCGCGCGCCAGGCGGTGGAAAACGATGTGCACATTCTCGGCGTCTCCTCGCTCGCCGCCGCGCATCTCACGCTGGTGCCCGAACTGAAGAAACAACTGGCCGCGCAGGGCCGCGACGACATCATGATCGTGGTCGGCGGCGTCGTGCCGCCGCAGGATTACGAGGCTTTGACCAAGGCCGGCTGCGAGGCGATCTTCCCGCCCGGCACGGTGATCGCCGAAGCGGCGGAAAACCTGCTCAAGACCTTGCATCATCGCCTCGGCCACGATCAGCAGGCGGCTGAATAACCAGATCTTTTCGGCCGGGCGAAAAGTACGGACACCATGACGATGTTTCGACTGATCGCCGCCACAGCCCTGTTGGCTCTGTTGCCATTTCTGTCATGGGCCGCCGACGAGCCGAAAGCCGTCGTGTCGGTCGATAACAAGTGGATCGAAGCGAGCATCGTCATCGACCCGGCGCTGAAGGCTTATCCAGGGCTCTACGATCGCCTGCTCGCCGACGGCAAGCGTGAGTACAACAAGGCCGTCGCGATGGCGGCGGCTTCGTTCAAGGATACGCCGGAGGATTTCACCGACGGCCGAAAATATTATTTCAAGCGCACCGACAGGCTGCGGAGCGCCATCGGCCCTTATGTCAGCGTCGTCGAAACCGAAGCCACATTCACCGGCGGCGCGCATCCGAATTATGTCGTCGATACGCTGTTGTGGACGACGCAAGACAAGCGATTGATGAACATCAAGCCATTCTTTGCCGAATTCGCCGAGGGCGGCCCAACGCTGAAATTGATTGCGGGCCATATCCGGTCGGCCCTCGCCGCAGAGAAAAAGGCGCGCGGCATCGAGATCGTCGATCCCGCCACCGACCAATGGCTGACTTACGTCGAGCCGAAGATCCGCGGCATCGGCGGCATCGCGCTCGCGCCGTCGACCGAGAAGAACCGCAGTTCCGGCTTCCTCGTCTATTATTCGCCCTATGCCGTTGGGCCATACGCCGAGGGCGACTACGTCGTGTACGTGCCGTGGACGGCGTTTGGTCAGGCGCTGTCGCCACGAGGCGCGGCACTGTTCGGCGGCCAGCGGCCAGCGGACGATTCAAAATTCGACGAGCGGCAATAGCCGCATGTCCACCCGCCTTGCCAATCCCATCTCGCTCGCCGCCGCCATACACGCCGGCGACCGCGCCACGCTCGCGCGCGCGATCACTTTGATCGAGAGCACGCGCGCCGACCATCGCCAAACCGCGCATCTCCTGGTTCAGGAGTTGTTGCCGTTCACCGGCCAGGCCGTGCGGCTCGGTATTACCGGCGCGCCGGGGGCCGGCAAATCCACCACCATCGATGCGCTCGGCGCGACCCTCACGGCCAAAGGCCACAAGGTCGCAGTGCTGGCGGTCGATCCCTCGTCGAGCCGCACCGGCGGTTCGATCCTCGGCGATAAAACACGCATGGCGCGCCTCGCCGTCGATCCGAATGCTTTCATCCGCCCCTCGCCCTCCTCCGGTACGCTCGGCGGCGTCGCCGCGAAAACGCGCGAGACCATGCTGCTGTGCGAGGCGGCCGGTTACGACGTCGTCATCATCGAGACCGTCGGCGTCGGCCAATCGGAAACCGCGGTCGCCGACATGACCGATTTCTTTCTGGTGCTGATGGTCGCCGGCTCCGGTGACGAACTCCAGGGCATCAAGAAAGGCATCGTCGAACTTGCCGACATGATCGCCGTCAACAAGGCCGATGGCGACAATATCGCCCGCGCCAATATCGCCGCCGCCGATTTCAAATCGGCGCTGCACATCCTCGCGCCCCGCACCTTGACCTGGTCGCCGCCGGTGGTGACCTTCTCGGCGCTGACCGGCGACGGCATTGACGGCCTATGGGCGCAGGTGCTCGATCACAAGTTGAAGATGACCGCGACCGGCGAACTGGCCGACCAGCGCCGCGCCCAGCAGGTGAAATGGATGTGGACGCTGCTCGAAGAGCGCCTCACCGCGGGGCTGCGCGGCGATCCCGCCGTGCGCGCCAAGGTCAAGCAGGCTGAGGCGGCGGTGGCTGCGGGGAAACTGGCGCCGACGCTCGCGGTGGAAGAGATCGCGGCGTTGCTGGGGGTTTAGCCTGCCTGTCGCCCCAGGCCTT
>CAIMEA010000111.1 GCA_903839845.1 uncultured Hyphomicrobiales bacterium | reverse complement strand
GTCGGGCGACGTTATCGCCGAGATCGAGACCGACAAGGCGACGATGGAATATGAGGCGACCGACGAGGGCACGCTGGCCAAGATCGTCGTGCCGGAAGGCACGCAGGATGTTGCCGTCAATGCGGTGATCGCGGTGATGGTGGCGGAGGGCGAAGACGCCAAGGCGGCCGGTGCGGCGGCGCCCAAGGCCGCTGCGCAGCCGGCGAAAGCGCCGGACAAATCATCGGCGCCACAAGCTGCGCCTGCCAAGGCTGCCGCGCCGCAAGCCGCAACACCGGCTGCGCTGGTTGCCAAAGCGGCCGACCAGAGCGCGCGCGTGTTTGCTTCGCCGCTGGCCAAACGTCTGGCCAAGGAAGCCGGCGTCGATCTCGCGCGTGTGTCTGGTTCCGGCCCGCATGGCCGCGTCATTGCCCGCGATATTGAAGACGCCAGGACCGGCAAGGGCTCGATGAAGCCCGCCGCCGCTGGCGCACCGGCCGCTGCCGGAGCGCCGGTTGCCGCGAGCATGTCCGACAAGCAGATCCTCGGCCTTTACGAGGAAGGCTCCTACGAACTGGTGCCGCATGACGGCATGCGCCGCACCATCGCGCAACGCCTGACCGCATCGACGCAGACCGTGCCGCATTTCTATCTGACGATGGACTGCAACATCGGCAAGCTTTTGAGCGCGCGCGAAGAGATCAACGCCGCTGCGCCCAAAGACAAGGACGGCAAGCCGGCCTACAAGCTCTCCGTCAACGACTTCGTCATCAAGGCCTTGGCGCTGGCGCTGCAACGCATCCCGGAAGCCAATGTGTCCTGGTCGGAAGGCGGCATGCTCAAGCACAGGCATTCCGACATCGGCGTCGCGGTGGCTTTGCCCGGTGGCCTGATCACGCCGATCATCCGCCAGGCTGAATCCAAATCGCTGTCGGTCATCGCCAACGAAGGCAAGGACTTGATCGCGCGCGCGCGCGGCAAAAAATTGAAGCCGCACGAATACCAGGGCGGCACCTCGTCGGTGTCGAACCTCGGCATGTACGGCATCAAGGATTTTACCGCCGTGATCAACCCGCCGCAGTCGACCATTCTCGCCGTCGGCGCCGGCGAGGAGAGGGCGATCGTCAAGAACGGCCAGATCGTGCCGGCGCACATCATGAGCGTGACGTTGTCGTGCGATCATCGCTCGGTCGACGGCGCGCTCGGGGCGGAGCTTATCGGCGCATTCAAGAAACTGATCGAAAACCCGGTCATGATGATCGTCTAGATCGTCACGCCGGCTTTAACCCTCTTGCCTTGTAAACCGCCGCAGCTTCCGGCGTTTTCAGAAGCTTGATGACGGCTTTGGCCGCGTCCGGGTCCTTGGCGTTCGGGCTGATGCCGGCGGCATAAGACGTGATGTTGTTCAGATCGCCCGGCGGCGCGCCGATGATGTCGACGCCTTCCACCGAAATCACCTCCGGCTCCTGCTGGACCGCCAACTCGGCTTCGCCGCTGACCACGAGTTTGGCGGAATTGCCGCTCGGCGGCGGATGTTTGGTCTTCGCCTTCATCTGGTCGGCGATGCCCATGCGCTCCAGCGTTTTGGCGAAGAACACGCCGCTGGCGCCGCCCGAGGCGGGGTCGGAATAAGCGATAGCTTTGGCGTTGAGCAAGGTCTGCTTGTACGTCTCCGGTGTCGAGATGTCGGGCCGTGGCGCGCCATGTTTGACGACGACGCCCATGCCGGAACTGGCAATGTCGGCCTCAGAACCGGGTGCGACTTTGCTCTCCTTGATCAGGTCGGCGAGACCCTGCCCGGTCAGCACATACAGATCGGCGGTTTCGCCCGCCTGGATTTTCCGGACCAGAATGGCGGCGGTGCCCCAGGTGATGGCAAGCTTGTTGCCGGTCGCCGCTTCGATCTTCGGCGCCAGTTCTTCAAGCGCGGCCTGGACGCCGATGGTGCTGAAAACCTTGATCTCGCTGGCCGACGCAAGACTGGCCTGCGCCACGAGCAGGGCTAAGCCCGCCGTCAGATGCCCGACGAATGGCGTTTTAAAACCACGCATGCTGTTCCTCCCCGTTTCGCCTTGTTTGTTGTCCCGATTAGATTCCGGTTTCGGGCCGGCTTCAATAGGGGGCTCGCGTGGCTTGATTGGCGCTTGGTCCTGTGGGACACCGAGCGCACACGTTCGTGCCTACGGAGACGCTCAGTGGCTGACACTTCCTTCGACGTCATCATCATCGGCTCCGGGCCGGGCGGCTATGTCACCGCCATCCGCGCTGCCCAACTCGGTTTCAAGGTCGCGATTGTCGAGCGCGATTATCTCGGCGGCATCTGTCTCAACTGGGGCTGCATTCCGACCAAGGCGCTGCTGCGTTCGGCCGAAATCTATCACTACATGCAGCACGCCAAGAATTACGGACTGAAAGCCGACAATGTCGGCTACGACGCCGGAGAGATCGTCAAGCGCTCGCGCGGCGTGTCGAAGCGGCTCAATGATGGCGTCGGCTTCCTGATGAAGAAGAACAAAGTGACGGTCATCTGGGGCGATGCCTCGATCGATGCGCCCGGCAAGGTCACCGTCAAGGCGTCCAAGACCGAAGCGCTCAAGGGCGCGCTCGGGCCGGGAAGCTATCAGGCCAAGCACATCATCGTCGCGACCGGCGCGCGGCCCCGCGTCCTGCCCGGTCTCGAGCCGGACAAGAAGCTGGTGTGGACTTATTTTGAAGCCATGGTGCCGCCGGCGATTCCGAAGTCGCTCTTGGTCGTCGGCTCCGGCGCCATCGGCATCGAATTCGCCTCGTTCTATCGCGCCTTCGGCGCCGAGGTGACCGTAGTCGAAGTGCTGCCGCAGGTTCTGCCGGTGGAAGACCACGACATACAGACGTTTGCCCGCAAGAGCTTCGAGAAGCAGGGCATCAAGATCATGACCGGCGCCAAGGTCGTCAAGCTCGACAAAAAGGCCGGCAGCGTCACCGCCACCATCGAGGCCGACGGCAAGACTCAACTGATCACCGTCGAACGCGTCATCTCCGCGGTCGGCGTCGTCGGCAATATCGAAAACCTCGGCCTGGAAAAACTGGGCGTGAAAACCGAACGCGGCTGTATTGTCACCGACGGTCTGAGCAAGACCAACGTGCCGGGCATTTACGCCATCGGCGACGTCGCCGGTCCGCCGATGCTGGCGCACAAGGCCGAGCATGAGGGCGTCGTCTGCATCGAGGCGATCAAGGGCCTGCATCCGCATCCGATGAACAAGCTGATGATCCCCGGCTGCACTTATTGCACGCCGCAGATCGCTTCGGTCGGCCTCACCGAGCAGGCCTGCAAGGAGAAGAAACTCGACATCCGCGTCGGCCGCTTTCCCTTCGCCGGCAATGGCAAGGCTATCGCGCTCGGCGAGGATCAGGGTCTGGTCAAGGTGATTTTCGACAAGAGGACC
>CAIMEA010000110.1 GCA_903839845.1 uncultured Hyphomicrobiales bacterium | reverse complement strand
CACACCCGGGTAAGCAATGACCGACATTTCCGCCGCTTCGGCCCCCGCGTCCAGCGGCTTCAAGATCCCCAGTCTCAGCGCGATGGGCGAGGCGCTCCGAAAGGGCGACATGGGCCTGGCCGTCGGGGTCCTGCTCATTCTGGTCATCCTGATCCTGCCGTTGCCGCCGATTCTGCTCGACATGGCGCTGGCGGTGTCGATCATCCTGTCGATCCTGATCCTGATGACGGCTTTGTTCATTCAGACGCCGCTGGAGTTCTCCGCCTTCCCGACCGTCCTGCTGATCGCGACCATGTTGCGGCTGTCGCTCAACCTCGCCTCGACCCGTCTCATTCTCTCGCACGGTCACGAAGGCGGCGCCGCCGCCGGCCACGTCATCGAGGCCTTCGGCAATTTCGTGATGAGCGGCAATTTCGTCATCGGCATCATCGTTTTCACCATCCTGGTGATCGTCAACTTCGTCGTCATCACCAAGGGCTCCGGCCGTATCGCCGAAGTCGCCGCGCGCTTCCACCTCGACGCCATGCCCGGCAAGCAGATGGCGATCGACGCCGACATGTCGGCCGGCCTGATCGACGAGAAGGAAGCCCGCGCCCGCCGCAAGACTTTGGAAGCCGAAGGCGGCTTCTTCGGCGCCATGGACGGCGCCTCCAAATTCGTGCGCGGCGACGCCATCGCCGGCCTGATGGTCGTGTTCATCAACGTCATCGGCGGCATGATCATCGGCATGGCGCAACAGGGCCTGCCCTTCGCCGAAGCCGCGCGCTCCTACACGCTGCTGACCGTCGGCGACGGCCTGGTGACGCAGGTCCCCGCGCTGATCGTCTCGACCGCCGCCGGCCTTTTGGTGTCGAAGGCTGGCATCGCCGGCTCGGCCGACAAGGCGATGATGAAGCAACTGTCCGGCTATCCGAAGGCGCTCGGCATGTCCGGCGGCGTCATGTTGATCATGTCGCTTCTGCCCGGCATTCCGTTTCTGCCCTTCGTCTTTCTCGGCGGCGGCGCCTCGGCGCTGGCCTATGTCTTCCACAAGCGCGCCAAGGAAGCGGCGACGACCGAGGCCAGCAAGGCCGCGACCGAAACCAAGACGGCGGCGGCGGCCGAAGAGCCGATCGCCAGCGCGCTCAAGATCGACGATCTCAAGGTCGAACTCGGCTACGCGCTGCTGCCGCTGGTCAATTCGCCGGACGGCTCGGACCGCCTGACCGAGCAGATCAAGGCGCTGCGCCGTTCGCTCGCCGGCGAGATGGGCTTCGTCATGCCGGCGGTGCGCATCCTCGACAACGTCAATCTCGATTCCAATTCATACGTCATCAAGATCAAGGAAGTCGAAGCCGGCAGCGGGAAAATCTGGGCCAACCAGTACATGGTCATGGACCCGGCCGGCGGACAGGTGAACCTGCCGGGCACGCACACCACCGAGCCGACCTTCGGATTGCCGGCGACCTGGGTCGACGCCAGCATCAAGGAAGAAGCGGCGATGCGCGGCTACACCGTGGTCGACGCCGCCACCGTTTTGTCGACGCATCTGACCGAATTGCTCAAGGGCAATATGTCGGATCTCTTGTCCTACGGCGAGGTGCAGAAGCTGCTCAAGGACCTGCCGAAGGAACAAAGCGAACTGCTCAAGGATCTGGTGCCGACGCTCATCACCACCTCGGGCATTCAGCGCGTGCTGCAAATCCTGCTCGGCGAGCGCGTCTCGATCCGCGATCTGTCCACCATCCTCGAAGGCATCGCCGAAGGCGCCGGCTCGTCGCGCAACCCGGCCACTCTGGCCGAACACGTCCGCGCCCGTATCTCGCGCCAGATCTGCGCGCAATACACCAGCCACAACGGTTATCTGCCGCTCATCGCCATGTCGGCGAAATGGGAGCAGGCCTTCGCCGAGTCGATCGTCGGCCAGGGCGACGACCGCCATCTGGCGATGCAGCCATCGCGGCTGTCGGAGTTCATCACCGCGGTGCGCGAACGCTTCGAGGCGGCGGCACGCGAGGGCGAAGCGCCGGTGCTGGTCACCTCGGCCAGCATCCGCCCGTTCGTGCGCGGCATCGTCGAACGCTTCCGCGCGCAAACGCCGGTGATCTCGCAGTCGGAAATCCACCCGCGCGCACGGTTAAAGACGGTGGGGAGTATTTAACTTTAGATTCGCAATTGTCGCATTACGCAGTAGACACGGAAGACGCTGCTTTCCGCGCTTCAAATTGCGAATACGCCTCGAACGCATGACTCGCATACATCGCCGACGGCCCGGCACCCATATAAATGGCCATGCCAAGAACCTCGGCCACTTCGTCCCGTGAGGCACCTTGCTCGAAGGCAGCCTTGACGTGAAACGCAATGCAATCATCGCATCTCACCGCGACTGAAATGGCGAGTGCGATAAGTTCCTTCGTCTTGCTGTCGAGGGCCTTGCCCGACAGCGCGGCCTGAGCCATATCGGCAAAGGCCTTCATCACTTCGGGAGCGCCGCCCCGAAGATTGCGCAGCGGCCCCGTCAATTCCTTCACGAAATCGGGCCATTCTTTCATTGGGCAAGTTCCAATTTTGCCAATTGCGTTTTGGCTGGGCTGCAAACCTAAGGATACTTGGCTAATTCCAAATCAGCCCCAAGCTTTTGACATGCATCAACCCGCAAGCACGAAGCGAGTCGTCATTCGGGACGTCAGAAATCCGCACGATGTTCATGCGGGCGAAGCCGCGCCGTCGGCTTCATTGGCATAGACGCGCTATGTCGGGTGTCGTACACTTAGAAATCATCGGCGGCGCAAAGGCCGGCACGGTGACTGAGAGACGCTTTGTGCTCCCATCCGTAAGGATCCGGAAACGTGGCATCTCGCATCCCGAAATCGCCCCCCCCACGCCGGGCAAAGGCCGCAAATCAGGCGACGCCGCGCCGTTCGATCCGGCGAATTATCTTGAGACCGTGGCCAAAGGCCGCACGATCTTACTGCACAAAAAGAAGGGCATCATCTTCAAGCAGGGCGACGATGCCGATTCCGTCATTTATATCCGTTCCGGCAAGGTCAAGGTGACGGTCCTATCGGCAGAGGGCAACGAAGCCGTCGTTGCCATTCTGGGCGCCGATGAATTTCTCGGCGAAGGTTGTCTGATCGGCCAGCAAAAACGTCTGGCGACAGCCTCGGCGATGACCGATTGCACGGTCATGCTTGTCGGCAAAGCGGAAATCCAAAGGGTGCTGAAGGACGAAGCTACCTTTTCGCAAATGTTCGTCACGCATATTCTGGCGCGCAACGAACGCATTCAGGAAGACCTGGTCGATCAGCTCTTCAACTCGACGGAAAAGCGGCTGGCGCGCGTCCTGCTGCTTCTGGCGAATTTCGGCAAGGCCGGCCGGCCCGAGCCGATTATAGGCAAAATAAGCCAGGAGACGCTGGCGGAAATGATCGGCACAACGCGCTCGCGCGTCAGTCATTTCATGAACAAGTTTCGCAAGCTCGGCTTCATCAACTACAACGGACACATCGACGTGCACAGCTCGTTGCTAACCGTGGTGCTGGCCGACAAGGGACGATCGGTGGAATAGCGGCCGTAAGCGCCCGCCTCCGGCAGCAACACGCTCTTTGTCAATCGACGAGCAAATACCTCGTAAAACGACAAGTGAGCGAAATCGCACAGTATTGATCCGGCCCCTCCCTTAGCCTCGACGCCTCAGAACAGTGTTAACTGGAGGAAACAGTGAAAAAAATATTCCTGGCGCTCGCCGCCGCGGCGGTCATCACGCTCGGCACCATCGCTACCCCGACGCCGAGCCGCGCCAACGGTCTGGTCGTCGCGGCCATCGTCGTTGGCGCTGTTCTCGCCACCTGTTTCGTGGTCCAGGCGGTCGCACACCCGGCCTACGCCACAAACGACGACAGGCGGTGGCATCGGCGGCATCATCGCCGGCATCACTGGTACCGCGCGAACTAAACGCGGCCGGAAGGACAAACAAGCAGCAACAAAGGCCGCCGCACAGGTGGCCTTTGTTCAATCCGCTGACGACGGCACCGGCACATCGACGGCGAGTCCCTTCGACGCGGCTGTTTCTAAGTGTCCTGTTTAGACCAGATTCGCCGTTTGCCGCTTGCTAGCCTTTCCGCAGAGGACGCCGACGCGTCGGAGGCCATCATGCACGCCCTTTCGCTCAGTGATCGCGTCAATCAACTAGCGGACGCAATGTCGGGGACCATGTTTCGCCAGCCAGTGGACTGCCCTCTCGAATCATGCGCCACACTGAGGAACGATACGGTGGAACTGAAAAGGCTCAAGCAGGCCGAAGCCGACCTGTCCGCGTCACTGGCACGCGAGCGATTGCTGGTGGAGCAAAAAGACGAACTGATCCGTCATAAGGACCTCCTGAGCCGCGAGTCCGATCACCGGCTGATGAACGGCCTGCAAATGGTCACCAGCCTGCTGTCGATGCAAAGCCGGCTCACGCAGGACAAAGAGGCGGCGGCGCAATTGCGGATCGCATCCAACCGGGTCGCCACCATCGGCAGCGTCCACCGCAGCCTGCACGCTTTGGACCACATCGAGAGCGTGAATTTAACCGCCTATCTTGAAGACCTGTGCCGGGACATTGCCGGCATGCTGGGCGGCGGCGAAGGCGGCGGGAATAGTCTCTCGGTCGAAGGCACGCCGTTGAAAGTTCCAAGCACCACCGGCATTCCACTCGGCTTTATTGTCAGCGAAATGGTGACGAATTCGGCCAA
The DNA here is from genome assembly GCA_903839845.1 of uncultured Hyphomicrobiales bacterium. Lineage (GTDB taxonomy): Bacteria > Pseudomonadota > Alphaproteobacteria > Rhizobiales > Xanthobacteraceae > Pseudolabrys. The sequence continues at coordinate 12,528 of CAIMEA010000110.1, read as the reverse complement.
ATACGGGGCCGGCGCCATCATCGTTCGCGTGGCGGCGGATGTCGGCGACGGCAACACGGTCTCGGTCTCCGATTGTGGCGCCGGATTGCCGAAAGGCTTCGATCCCGCCCAATCGAAAGGTCTCGGGATGCGGATTATCCTGTCGCTCGTTCACCAGATCGGCGGCCAGTTGCGTTTCTCGGCTGGCGATGACGATCGCGGCACGCGGTTCACGGTGGCTTTCGCCGGATAGTGCTCCGATCCGCGATGCCACGGTCGCCATCCAGATACCTATGGCGTCGAAACCGCCCCACCAACGTCCTGCCGAACGATATTTAGTTAATCCAGATTAACGTGCTTTCCAGCCGTATTTGCGCGGGCTTTTGTAACCACGTTCCTACAGGCGGCCTTTATCTTTAATTGTTTGAATGGCGGCTGGAGCGGGGGCCAAGAATGGCTTCCGCGTGCCGGCCAGGGCTTTGTCCCTTGCCGGCAGCGCAGGCAGTACGTCAGCCCAATGAGTTTACGCGCCCGCCTCCTCTTGCTCGTGACGCTGGCAACGCTGGTGCCGGCGATCCTGTTGGGCATTCGCTTCTTTCAGAATCGCGCGGCGGAAATCGACGCGGCTTCGGCGCGGCTGGCCACTTTCGCCAACAACATCAGCTACGATCTCGACGAGAAAATTCAGGGCACGGCGCAGTTGCACTTCGGTTTGGCGCGGGCCGTCAATCTCGACGGTGCAAACCAGGCGGAGTGCTCGGCATTCCTGTCGGCGGTGCGGGAAGAATACGCGCAATATACCGGCATCCTGACGATCACGCCGAGCGGGCGACTGTTCTGCGACTCGCTACAGACCAACCGCGACCTTGATCTCACCGATCGGGACTATTTCAAGCGGGCTCTGTTGACGAAAGACGCGGTGACGATTCAGCCGGCTTTCGGCCGGCTCACTGGAATATCGGTCCTGCAAGTCGCCTATCCCGCGCGCGCAGCGGACGGCGCATTGAAATTCGTTCTGCTCGCGTCCTTCAATCTGCAAAAATTCATCGACTTTCATATCCTGCGTTTGTCTGGAACCGTGGATATTCTACTGGTCGACAAAGCCGGCACGGTTCTGGTTTCGCCACACAGCGAAACCTGGACCAGGCCCAATGGCACGTCGATCGCGGATTCCGATCTGTTTCGGCTCGCGTCCGGCCAATCCGGCGGCCAGGCCCGCGAAGTGACGGGTATCGACGGCAGTCAACAGTTCTGGGCCGCCGTCGAGACTCCCGCCATCCGCGATGCCGGCCTCTATGTCATGGTCGGAATGCCGAAGGATGGCCTGGTCGCCGCCGCGAACAAGCGGCTGTACGAAGACCTCGCGATCGTCGGCATCGTCGCGCTGCTGCTGTTCGCCGGCGTCTGGCTGTTCGCGGAAATCGGCGTCCGCCGCCAGGTCGGCCGCATCGCGACGATGGCCAAGTCTCTCGGCGCCGGTAATCTCGGCGTGCGCATACCGGCGCCGTATCCGAGCGGCGAACTGGGCCTGCTGATGCAGGAACTCAACGCCACCGCGAAGTCCCTGCAAGGCCAGCATGCCGCTATCGACGAATTGAACCGGAAGCTTCACCGGTCGAAAGAAGTGGAGGCCCGCACCAAGGTCTTTCTCGACACCGTTATTGAGCATATTCCTCTACCGATCTTGGTAAAAGCCCCGCACGGGTCGGCGCAAAGCGCCAAAGACTGGCGACTCACGCTTATCAACAAGGCCTATGAGGACTTCTCCGGGTTTTCGCGCGAAAGCCTGATCGGAAAATCCGTGCGCGAATTCTACGCGGGAGAGTCCGTGGACCTTGTAACCGCCTTGGATGACGATGCGCTGCGTTCCACCTCCCCGCCCGTCCCGATCGAATATCCATTAACGACCAAAAATGGCGTGCGAATCGTGACGTCGGAGCGCGTCGTCATTCGCGACGACAACGGCGCCGCGCTGTACCTGCTCACCGTTCTCGAAGACGTCACCGAAAAGCGCGGCACGGAGCAGCGCATCACGCATATGGCGCATCACGACACGTTGACGGATTTGCCGAACCGGGCGGCCTTCAATGCCTACTTCGCAAACACGATCGCGCGGGCGGCGAAGGACGGCGGGCGGTTTACCGTTCTCAGCATCGATCTCGACCGCTTCAAGGAAGCCAACGATGTCTACGGCCATTCCGCCGGCGACATGCTGCTCCAGGAAGTCGCCCGCCGCATGCTCGCCACCGCGCCGGACGCCTTCGTCGCCCGCATCGGCGGCGACGAATTCATGCTCATTATCACCACGGGCGAACAGCCGGCAGCGGCGGCGGCCGTCGCCAGGCGCCTGCTCGCCGCCTTTGCCGATGACTTCGTCATCGACGGCAAGCCCATCCAGATCGGACTGAGCATCGGCGGCGCCGTCTATCCGTCCGACGGCACGGCTGCCAACACCTTGATGGCCAATGCCGACGCCGCGCTCTATCAGGCGAAGGCGGCGCCACAGACGTCGCTGATGTTCTTCCAGCCGGAAATGGGCGCGCAGCTGCAGGAGCGGCACAATCTGCAGCTCGACCTGCGGCAGGCGATCGCGCAGGGCGAACTGCTGCTGCACTACCAGCCGCAATTCCACATCGCCGGCGAAGTCATCGGCTTCGAGGCGCTGGCCCGCTGGCAAAGTCCGACGCGCGGCATGGTGCCGCCCTCGACCTTCATCCCGATCGCCGAGGAAAGCGGCCTCATTATTCCCCTCGGCGAATGGGCGCTGCGCGAAGCGTGCCGCGAGGCGGCGGCCTGGGCCGAGCCGCTGGTCATCGCGGTCAATGTCTCGCCAATTCAGTTCCATCACGGCGATCTGCCGGGCCTCGTTCACGCCATCCTGCTGGAGACCGGGCTGGCGCCGGCGCGGCTCGAGCTTGAAATAACCGAGGGCGTGCTGATCAACGACTTCTCGCGCGCGGTGTCGATCCTGCGCCGGCTCAAGGCGCTCGGCGTGCAGATTGCGCTGGACGACTTCGGCACCGGCTATTCGTCGCTGTCCTATCTGCACGCCTTCGCCTTCGACAAGATCAAGATCGATCGCGCCTTCATCTCCGATCTGGAACACAATCACCATTCGATGGCGATCGTTCGCGCCGTCATCGGGCTCGGTCACAGCCTGCAGATTCCGATCCTCGCCGAAGGCGTCGAGACCGAATACCAGCATGGCTTCCTTGTGACGGCGGGATGCGACCAGATCCAGGGTTATCTGGCCGGCCGTCCGTTCCCGATCGAGCGTTACGCCGAGTTGACCGGCGGACAGCCGCCCGTCGCGCAAACCAGCCGGCCGATGGCCGCGCACGGCTGAGGATGGCCGCGCGCACGGCCTGACGCGCGGTTTGATAATGTCGCGGTCACGCCCTACGCTGCCGGTCCCTTCATTTCCGCCGCGCCGTTCGGCGCCGGGCACGGACAGTCACAGCGATGGCGAACGATCCCGAGGCTTACGATTACATTGTCGTTGGCGCCGGCAGCGCCGGCTGCGTGCTGGCAAACCGGCTCACCGCGTCGGGACGTTATCGCGTCCTGCTCCTGGAAGCCGGGCCGCGCAATCTGCATCCCTGGCTGCACATCCCGCTCGGCTACGGCAAACTGTTCACCGACCGGCGCTATAACTGGTGCTACCAGACCGAGCCGCAGGCTGAATGCCACGGCCGCAACGTCATTGCGCCGCGCGGCAAGGTGCTGGGCGGCTCAAGCTCGATCAACGGGCTGATTTATATCCGCGGCCAGGCCGGCGACTTCGACCACTGGCGTCAGCTCGGCAATGCCGGCTGGAGCTTCGAGGATGTGCTGCCCTACTTCCGCAAGGCCGAGGGCAACGAACGCGGCGCCGACGAATTCCACGGCGGCGACGGACCGCTCGGCGTCTCTAACGTGCGCGACGAGCATCCGCTCGCCAAGGCCTTCATCGACGCCGCCGTCGAAGCCGGTCATCGCCGCAACGACGATTTCAACGGCGCGGCGCAGGAAGGCGCCGGCTATTACCAGACGACGATGCGCGGCGGCGTGCGCTCGTCGACCGCGGCCGCCTATCTCAAACCGGCGCGCGGACGCGCCAACCTGCGCGTCGTGCCGGAGGCGCTCGCCACCCGCATTCTGTTCGACGGCCAGCGCGCCAGCGGCGTCGACTATCTGCGCGGCGGCAAGACGGAGCAGGCTTTCGCCGGCGGCGAGGTCATCGTCGCGTCGGGCGCGTTCAATTCGCCGCAGCTCCTGCAATTGTCCGGCATCGGTCCGGCCGAGCGCCTGCGCGCGCTCGGCATACCGGTCGTCGCCGACCTGCCCGGCGTCGGCGAAAACCTCAGCGATCATTATTTCGGCCGGCTGATCTATCGCTGCCATGAACCGATCACGCTCAACGACGCGGTGCGCGACTGGCGGCGCGGCGCCGCCGCGGTGCTGCGCTACGCGCTGTTTCGCCGCGGCTATTTCGCTATCCCCGCGCTGTCGGCCGGCTGCTTCGCCCGTGTGCTGCCATCGGCCGAGACGCCCGACATCCAGCTCTCCATCGCGCTTTATTCAATTCGCAACCTTGGCGACAACCTGGATTCCTTTTCCGGCGTCAGCGGCATTATCACCCTGCTGCGTCCGGAAAGCCGCGGTTCGGTGCGGATCAAATCGAGCGACCCGCGCCAGGCGCCGGCGATCGATCCGAACTATCTCGCCACCAGCAAGGACCGCGATACTTTAGTGGCCGGCGCCCGGGCGCTGCGGCGGATTTTCGGCTCACCGGCGCTCTCCCGCCATATGGCCGAAGAGATAGAGCCAGGCCCGAACTGCCATACCGACGAAGCCTTGCTCGACTTCATCCGCCGGCGAGGCTCGACCGTCTATCATCCGGTCAGTACCTGCCGCATGGGACCGGATCCGATGTCGGTGGTCGATGAAAGGCTGCGCGTGCGCGGCTTTGCCGGGCTGCGGGTCATCGATGCGTCGATCATGCCGGCCATCGTCTCGGGCAATACCAATGCCGCCACCATCATGATCGCCGAGAAGGGCGCCGATATGCTGCTCGCCGACGCTGGCGGCGCCTGATTTCGGGGATCAGCCTTGCGCTTGGCCGAGGCGGCCGAAGCGCATGAAATGTAGCCAAATGGCCATCGAATGCGGTAGACTGGGCTTAAGCATATTCGCGCCCGCCCCTGTAAAGCCACGAATTCGCGCCTATATAGAGGCAACCCCTCATTCTGCCCGGTCGCCGGGTGTTTCGGAGATTCAATCGTGAAACCATTCGATTTTTCCGCTCCGGCGGAGTTATTTCCGTCGCGCAATCGCAAGATCGCCAGCAAGGTCCGCTATCGCCGTTTCGACACCGCCGCCGACGCCATCCGCTTTGCGGTCGAGGAACTGCCGGAGCCGCTGCTGCTCGGCGCCTATATCGAGATCAACGAAGCCCGGCTCGGCCATAAGGACATCCGCGCTCTGTACGATTGCGACAGCTATCCGCTGCCGAAGGCGGTCGTCGCCGCGCCGGCCGAAGCCGCCGTCGACGCCTGAGTGCTGTAATCGGAAATCCCGCGCAATTGCGCGGGGTTTGACGGTTTTCGCCGTTTCGTATATGAAAAAGCCGTTGAAACTTTAGTTTTTGGTTAGGCCTTGCTGCGCTGCCCGTTTGGGCGCTTGTCAACGCACCCCCAAAACCGGTGTTTCGATCGCACAGGCGACCATCGCCTGGGCGCATCACAACGCAAGCAGCGCATAACGAAAAAGGTGCCACGATGGCGACAGGTACGGTCAAGTTCTTCAATACCCAAAAGGGTTTCGGCTTCATCACTCCGAGCGACGGCTCCAAGGACGTGTTCGTGCACATCAGCGCCGTCGAGCGCGCCGGCATGAGCACCCTCAACGAAGGCCAGCGCCTGTCGTACGAAATCGTCACCGAGCGCGGCAAGCAGGCCGCGTCCAACCTGCAGAACGCCTGACCGGCGCACCTTCTCGTCGCTGATGAATTGGCGGAACGCCCGGCCCTGCGCCGGGCGTTTTCGTTATTGATGGCGACCCCAGACCCACGGATGCGAGCACGCCCATGACCCACAAATTCGCCAGCGGCCAGGATGTCTATTACGAACCGACGTTCGGCAACGCGGCGGCGCGCGGGCAATACAAGGTGGTGCGGCCGCTTCCGGTCGAGAACGACAACCGCCTGTCCTATCGCATCAAGAGCCTGGCCGAGAATTTCGAGCGCATCGCCGAAGAGCACCAGCTCAGCCAGAGCGAATAAAGCCGGCCAGCGTCATGTCGATTAGCCACGGCAACGGCCGGGGCATGTCAACGCCTTGAGCGTCTGAACGTTTTGCCACGCCGCCGCCATAGCGCTGCCGCCTGCGCGCCCCGGCACGCGTTTTTCACGATGTTTCACCGTTCCGTGATGGCCCCTCATGGAACTGTGGCAGGGCCCTTACGTTAACGCCACGAACACATTTGAACTTTCTCAAGGCCGGAGCGACCGAACCGGACCCTTGGAGGATGCCATGAATTGGTCGATGTACACCGCCGACCGCTCCACGCATCTCAAGATCGTGGTGGTTGGACTTTGCGCCGCGCTGCTGATCGCCGTCATCGGCATCTCGGCCCGCGAACTCAATCTTGGTGTCGATATCATGTCGGCGCAGGGCCCCACTGTTTACAAGGCCGGTGCTCCGGTCGCCTTCACCGTTCGCGACGGCACCGTCATTCGCTAAAAGTTTTCGAGCCTCCCCCAGACTGGCGCGCCGAAGTTCGGCGCGTTTTTTTTGAGTCGAGGCAAGCGTCGGCAGCGACAGCGGCAATTGACCGCCCCATCGCCGGTGAGCCGGCCCTTGCATCGCCCGGCAAATGCCGCAGGGTGATGTCATCCAGCGAATCGCGACCCTGCCCCAACGGACGGAAACCAACCCCGCCATGCCGCGCCACCGCCTGCTCCAGGTCCTGCTGCCGTCGCTCGCCATCGTGCTGGCGGCTGCTACGCCGGCGCGGCCGCAAGGCGCGCCGTTCGGCACGACGGCGGCATCATCGGATTACCAGGCGCGACTGGCCGCCTACCTGCGGGTGCGCGAACCCTATGAGCAGCGGGCCACCGCCTATTGGGACGAAGTCGCCTCCAAGCGCCGCATCCGCAACGACAAGCGCCGCGCGCGTGAGCCGATCCTGCTTGAGGATTATGTGCTCGAGCAGCCGCCGGTCTATTCAGGGCCGCCACGCCCGGTCGATCCGAACGCGCCGCCGGGCCCCGCGCCGGGCGAAGCGCCGCCGATCCCGCTGCTCGCTGATTTTCTGGCCAATGCGAAACAGATTTTCGATTTCATGCCGGATCGGCCGCAAAGCGAGCTTGAGTTCAAGCGCGCTTATGCGCGCGCGGCAAGCGAAGCCGGGCTGACGCGGGAGCAGATCGTCGGCGTCTATGCTTTCGAAACCGGCGGCAACGGCACCTATGACATGCAGGCCGGCGTCACGCCGACGCGGCCGCGCGCGATTTCGCCGGCGGTTGGCTACAACCAGTTGCTGTCGACCAACACCGTGTCGATCCTGGCCGAACACGGCGCCGAGATTCTCGCGACCTTACGCGCCAAGGCCAAGACCATGACCGGCCCGGCCAAGGTGTCGATGGAGCGCAAGATCGAGGCGTTCAAGCGCATGGTCGCGCACAGCCGCACCGGGCCGCAACGCTGGGTAGACTGGGACAAGATGGCCAAGACGACGCCGGCCGGCATCGGCATTCATGCCGCCATTCTCGACCGCGACATCGGGCCACTGTTGCAGGTGCAGAAGCTGGCGGCTTCGCTGCATTTCGCGCGCATGAAAGGCTACACGGCGACGCTGACCGCGCCCGAACTGGAATTGATGAATCTCACCGGCGACTCCACCGGGCTCGATATGGTGATGATGCCGCACGCGTTCCGCGCCCGGGTGCCGACCGCCAACTTCTTCCAGCAGCGCGGCTACGACCGCAACCCGGTGGCGCGCCGCACCGGCGTTGTCGCCGGTCTGATCGCCGACATGGAAAGCCAGATGGCGCGCGGCGCGCAGTCGCAAGGCGCCAAGGACCTGGCGGCGGCGTTCTGATCCTTTCCCGGGCGCGGCGCAGCGTGAGCATCGCGAACGCTGCCCCGCAGACCCGGGATCGTCGCGGACTCGTAATGTGGAAAGGCCCTGGATCTGCGGCGCATCACTCTGTGCTGCGCCGCGTCCGGGGCAAGAAAGCTACTTGATCACCACGCTCGGCAGCCACAGCGACAGAGCCGGAATGAAGGTGACCAGCATCAGCACCGCGAACATCACGCCGTAGAACGGCCAGATGCCCCGCATCACGTCCTCGATCTTGACCTTGCCGATGGCGCAGCCGACGAACAGCACCGAGCCGACCGGCGGCGTCAGCAGGCCGATGCCGAGATTGAGCAGCATCATGATGCCGAAATGCACCGGGTCGACGCCGAGCTTCATCACCACCGGCAACAGGATCGGCGTGCAGATCAGGATCAGCGGCGCCATGTCCATCAGGCATCCGAGCACCAACAGCATGAAGTTGATCAGCATCAGAATGACGTATTTGTTCTCCGACACGGTGAGGAAGAACGCCGTGATCTTGGCCGGCATCTGCATCAAGGCCATGACGTAGCCGAAGCTCGAGGCCATCGCGATCAGGGTCATCACCATCGCCACGGTCTTGAGCGTGCGATGCACCAGACCCGGCAGGTCCTTCCATTTGTAATCGCGATAGATGAACATCGTCACGCAGAAGGCCCAGACGCAGGCCACCGCGCCGGCTTCGATCGCGGTGAAGACGCCGAGCAGAATGCCGGCGATGATGATGAAGACCGTGATCAGGCCCCACAGCGCCTCGATGCTAATTTTCACCGCCTCGGCGAACGGCACCGACTCGCCCTTGGGATGGCCGTCGCGATAGCCGACGAAGATGACCAGCGCGATCAACGCGACGCCGAGCAGCAGGCCCGGCACCACACCGGCCATGAACAGGCTGATGATCGAGATCGTGCCGCCGGTCGCCAGCGAATAGATCACCGCGTTATGGCTCGGCGGCACCAGGATCGCCTGCAGCGACGCGCTGATGGTGACATTGGTGGCGAAGACGCGCGGATAGCCGACTTTTTCCATCTGCGGGATCAGCACCGAGCCGATCGCCGAGGTATCGGCGACCGAGGAGCCGGAAATACCGGACAGGAACGTCGTGGCGAGAATGTTCACCGCCGACAGGCCGCCACGCACCCGGACGACGCCGACAATGACATTCGCCAGCGCAACGAGACGCCGCGCCATGCCGCCTTCCGCCATGATGGCGCCGGCCAGCACGAAGAATGGAATAGTCAGCATCGCCACCTTGCTGACGCCGTCGGAGATTTTCAGCATCACCGCTTCGGCCGGAATGCCGATCCACAGTGCGCCGGCGAGCGCGCCGAAGCCGAGCGAATAGGAAATCGGCATGCCGATGCCGAAGCACAGAAACAAGGTTCCGAGGAGGATGAAGAGGTCCATGTGCTCTGCGCCTATTCGACCGGAAGATGCGGATCGTGACCGGCGTCGGCGGGCCGCCCGATGGTGAGATGCTCGATGATGAACAGCAGCGTGAACACGCCGCCGATCGGGATCGGCGAATAGACCAGGCCGACCGATAGGAACGGAAATTCGGCGATCGAGTTTTGCCAGGTCGCCTGACACAGCTTGATGCCGTAGACGACCATGAACCCGGCCACGATCAGCATCAGGATTTCGACCAGCAGATCGGCCAGCCGCCGAGCCCGCGGCGGCAACAGGTCGGCGGCGACGGTGACGTTCATGTGCAGGCCGAGCCGGTAACAGGCGGCGGCGCCGAAGAACGTCAGCACGATGGTGAGAAGGACCGCCGCGGTTTCCGGCCATGACGCGGCGCTGTTGAGAACGTAGCGGGTGAACACCGCCCACGGCATGATCAGCGATATCAGCACCAGCGCGACGCCGGCGACGACGACGCAGACGAGATAGGCCCGGTCCATCGCCCTTCGGTAAATTCCAGCCATGCTTCTCCCCGCGGCCGACCTGTGGTTGGGCCAGCTCTGTTTAAAACCGGCCGCGCCGCGTTCTTCCGTTGCCGGAAAAGCGCGGCGCGTTCGCGTTGGCTATTTCACTTCCTGGATACGCTTGACCATGTCGGCGTATTTCGGACCGTATTTTTCCCACACCGGCTTGACCGCGGCCTGGAAGGCCTTCTTGTCCTCGGCCGAAACCTGGATGATTTCGATGCCGGCGGCCTTGGCCTTGTCCATCGCCTGCTTCTCGTAGACGTCCCAGAGCTTGCGCTCTTCCTGCTGGGCTTCCTTGCTGAACTTGATCAGCAGCGCCTGCTCGTCCTTGGACAAAGTGTCGAAGATCTTCTTCGAGAACACCACCATTTCCGGGACGATCAAGTGCTCGTCGATGGTGTAGGACTTGGCGACCTGGAAGTGGTTGTCGAACACGAAGCTCGGCGGGTTATTCTCGGCGCCATCGATGACGCCGGTCTGCAGCGACGAGAACACCTGGTCGTAGCCGAGCGGCACGCCGTTGGCGCCCATTGAGTTCGCCATATCGACGAACATCGGATTGCCCATGACGCGGATCTTCTGGCCCTTGAGGTCGGCCATGTTGCGAACCGCTTTCTTGGTCGTGTAGAAATTGCGCGCGCCGGCATCCATCCAGGCGAGACCGACGAGGCCCTTGCCGCTGTTGGTCACGGCGTCGAGCAGTTCCTGGCCGATCGGCCCGTCGATGACGTGCTGCATGTGCTCGGTGTTGCGGAACACGTAAGGCAAATTGAACACGTTGAGCGGGTCGACCACCGGGCCGAGCGCGCCGACCGAGACGCGGGCAAAGGCGATGGCGCCGACCTGCGCCTGCTCGATGGCTTCCTTTTCGCCGCCAAGCTGCATCGCCGGATACATCGCGACGCTGAGGCGGCCATTGGTGGCCTTGTCGAGCTTCTTGCCGATGTCCTCGACGGCGGTCACGGTCGGATAGCCGGTCGGGTGAACGTCGGACGCCTTCAGCACCAGCTTGGCTTGCGCGAAAGCGGCGCCGCCGGAAAACGCGGTCGCGGCCATTAGAACGCCGGCGGCCAGAATTGTTCTGCGTGTCGTCATGATTGGTTGGTCCTCCCTTATTATGCTTTTTTTAAAACCGCGGCAGACTTTGCCAACCGCGGCGCGGCAATTCTACGTATCAACAACGTATTGATCGCCCGGATATCGCGTGTTATTCATCACATGATATGATGACAAGACTGGCGGGCGCCGGTCAAGGGCAGGGCATCGGCGTTTGACGAAAAATCTTTCCTCGCTTCGGCCGGTCGAGGCGCCACGCGGACTGGCCTCCGAAATCGTTGACCGGCTCACCGCCGACATCATCAGCGGCAAATTGCTGCCTGGCTCGCGCCTGCCGACCGAGCAGGAAATGATCGCCGCCACCGGCGTCAGCCGCACCGTCATCCGCGAGGCGGTCGCCGCCTTGCGCGCCGACCGGCTTGTGGTCAGCCGCCAGGGCATCGGCACTTTCGTCGCCGAGCAGATCCGCCGCCCGTTCCGCGTCGACTTCGACGAAAGATCGTCGCTGCGCGATGTCCTCAACGTGATGGAGTTGCGCACCGGCGCCGAAGTCGAAGCGGCCGGGCTTGCCGCCGAACGCGCCACGCCGGCGCAGGTCAGGAAAATCGCCGAGCGCCTATCCGCCATCCAGGCGGCCATCGACCGCGGCGAGACGGCGGTCGATCAGGACTTCGCCTTTCATTGCGAAATCGCCGAAGCCACCGGCAATCCGCAGTTCAAGGGCTTTCTCGAATATCTCGGCAGCTTCGTCATCCCGCGCCAGACCGTGTGGGGGCGTTCGGCGCCGCTGTTGGGCCGCACCAATCTCACCTCGTTCCAGCGCGAGCACGAACAGATTCTCGCGGCGATCCGCGCCGGCGCCGTGCAGAAGGCGCGCACGGCGATGCGCAGCCATCTGGAAAACAGCCGGCTGCGTCACCAGAAACTCGCCACCGAAATGGCGAGCAAGTAACAACGCCGCGCCAATTGTCGCGCATCGCAATGAGCAAAGCATGAGCAAGATTCTGGTTACCGGCGCTGCCGGCGGCATCGGCACGCGCATGCGGCAAATGCTGCCGGCGATCTATCCCGACATCCGATGGAGCGACATCCGCAAGCCGGACGATCTGAAAGCCGGCGAGGAATTCGTGCAGGCCGATCTGTCAAAGCTCGATGCGGTCGAGGCTTTGTGCAAAGGCGTCGACGCCATTGTGCATTTCGGCGGCTTCTCGGTCGAAGGTTCGTGGGAGACCATCCTCGCCGCCAATATCATCGGCTGCCGCAACATGTATGAAGCCGCCTATCGCGCGGGCGTCAAGCGCGTGGTCTTCGCTTCGTCCAACCACGCCGTCGGATTTTATCCGCGCAGCCAAAAGATCGGCGTCGATGTCACCGTGCGGCCGGATTCGCGCTACGGCGTCAGCAAGGCTTTCGGCGAGGCGATGGGCGCCTTGTACGCCGACAAGCACGGCCTGCGCGT
>CAIMEA010000109.1 GCA_903839845.1 uncultured Hyphomicrobiales bacterium | reverse complement strand
AAGTTGTGGAAAGCGACAAGAACATTTGCAGAACAAATTAAGTCGGCTATAGTCGAATCACAAATTTAGGCACCGCACGGACCAGGAGCCGGCCCCATGATCGACCGCAAAGCGATGGAAAACGACCTGCACCAGGCGCGCATGGCGCGGCTGGAAGCCGAAGCCGCCAATTCCGATGTCGAGGAATTGCTCTGGGAATTGCAGCACGTCCGGCTCGGGCGCCAGCGTGTCGTGTTCTCGATCGCCGGTTTCGAGCAGGAGGCGGCTTAAGCCGCTGAAGCCTTTATTTTGCGCATGATCTTGTCCGAAAACCGATTCCCGCTTTTCGGGATCATGCGCGCTTCTTCTCGATCACGTCCCAGACCAGGGCCGCCGCGTCCGGCCCGCCGAGATTTTTCACCGCGCGGATGCCGGTCGGCGACGTGACGTTGATCTCGGTCAGCCAGTCGCCGATCACGTCGATACCGACGAAAATCATGCCGCGCTCGCGCAAATGCGGGCCGAGCCGTTCGCAGATTTCCCGCTCGCGCGGCGTCAGATCGGTTTTTGCCGGCGAGCCACCACGCACCATATTGGAGCGAAGATCGTCGGCGGCCGGTACGCGGTTGACCGCGCCGGCGAATTCGCCATCGACCAGCAGGATGCGCTTGTCGCCGTGCTTGACCGCCGGCAGGAATTTCTGAATCACCCATTGCTCGCGGAACGTCACCGCGAACATATCATAGAGCGAACCGAAGTTGAGATCGTCGCGGGTGATGCGAAACACCGCGCCGCCGCCGTGGCCGTAGAGCGGTTTCATGACGATGTCATTGTGCTCGGCGCGAAACGCCTTGATCTCGCTGAGATCGCGCGTGATCAGGGTCGGCGGCATCAGATCGGGAAAATCGGTGACGAATATCTTTTCCGGCGCGTTGCGCACATGCGCCGGATCGTTGACGACAAGCGTTTTCGGATGAATGCGCTCGAGCAGATGCGTGCTGGTGATATAGGCCAGATCGAACGGCGGGTCCTGGCGCAGCAGCACGACGTCGAAATCGGCCAGCGCGACGCGCGCGGGCGCCCCGAGCGTAAAATGGTCGCCGGCCTGGTCGCGCACGCTCAGGGCTTCGACGCCGGCGAACAGGCGGCCATTGAGCTGGGCGAGGCGATCGGGCGTGTAGTAGCTTAAAACGTGGCCGCGCTTCTGCGCTTCCAGCAACAAGGCAAAAGTCGAGTCGCCTTTGACGTTGATCCGCTGGATCGGATCCATCTGCACCGCGACTGTCAGGGCCATGCTCACCTTCGACGCCAAAGATTAAGGAAAACAAATCGTTAACATATTACCGGCACTATGCGCGCTTAACGCACTTATGCCGGATAAAGTGGGACCGCAAGTGACCTTCCCGAAGCTTTCGATCGCCGCCAAGCTTTATGCCATCTTCGCGCTGATGGCCACCACGACGCTGGCGCTGGCGATCGTCATACTGGTCGGCGCCCGCCAGCATGCCGATTCCGCGACCGCATTCGAATCCGCCAATACCGGCACGTTGAATGCCGCGCGGATCGACGGCCTGATCTACGCCGTCGTCGCGGAATCGCGCGGCATCTACATGACGGCCGACGCCGCGGGCCGAAAAAAATTCATCGACGGCATCGGTGAATTCAACGCCCAGATGGAAAAGACAGTCGCCGAATGGCGTAAATCGGTCCGCGCCGACGACGCCGAATTGTTCAATACATTTGCGCAACGCATTGCCGCGTTCATCGATCACCGCCGTGAACTGGCGCGTATCGCAAACGACGTCGGCCCGGCGATTGCCCGGGAATGGGGCGAATCCAGTCGGCAAATGCGTCTGGCCCTCAACGCCGACATGAAGCAGCTGACCGCGCTTTATGCCAAGCGGGCGGCGCAAGCCTATGCGGATATCGACGGCGGGCTTAACAATACCAAGGTCTGGCTCAGCCTGTTCGCCGCGCTCGCCATCCTGGCGTGCATTGGTGTACTGATGATCTCGCGCAGCGTCGTCAAGCCGCTTTCGGAGATCACCCGCGTCACCGAAGTTGTCGCAAAAGGCGACGATAATATTTCGATTCCTTTCCGCGCTCGAAGCGATGAGATCGGCGCGCTGGCGCGCTCCATCGGCGTGTTCCAGTTGGCCATTCAGAAAAACGACGCGCTCAATCGCACCGTCCTCGACGATGCCGCGATGCGCAGCGCGAGCCAGGAGACGATGGCACGGGAAATCGCCCGCTTCTCCGCCGAGGTGGAGGCGACCTTGTCCGATCTCGGCCTGATTTCCGACCAGATGTTGAGCGCATCGACCGACCTTGCCGGCGCGTCCGATAATGCGTCGGCCAAGGCGGCGCGCGCGGAAGCCGCCTCGGCCGAGACATCCTCCAATGTGCGCAACATCGCTTCCGCCGCCGAAGAGCTCTCGGCATCGGTCAACGAAATCGATCGCCAGGTCGCACAGTCGAACACCATCGCCACCAAGGCCGTGAACGAGGCGGGCCATACCAATCTGGCGGTCAAGGAATTGGGCGAGGCGGCCGCGCGCATCGGCGACGTTGTCAAGCTCATCACTGACATTGCCGAGCAGACAAATCTTTTGGCGCTCAACGCGACCATCGAAGCCGCGCGCGCCGGCGAAGCGGGTCGCGGATTCGCCGTGGTCGCCGGCGAAGTCAAAGCGCTGGCCGGCCAGACCAGCCGCGCGACCGAGGAAATCAGCGCCCAGATCGCCGGCATGCAGCGTGCCACGACGACGTCGATCGCCGCGATCGGCGCGATCGAAAACACCATCCGGCAAATCGGCAATATCAGCAGCGCCATTGCCGCCGCCGTGACCGAGCAGGGCGCCGCCACCAGCGAAATCGCCCGCAGCGTTGAAATCGCCGCGCAGCGCACGGTCGAGACCGCCAACGAGGTCAATCTGGTCGGCTCGGCAACGGCCGAGACCCGTGCCAGCGCCAACGCGGTAAAAACTGTGGCCGACGATCTCGGTCAGGTCGCCGGCCGCATTCGGGGCCAGGTCGATCAGTTCTTCGATCGGCTGAGCGCGTAGTCTCTCAGATCTCGAACGCGCCCGGAATATGCCGCGGCAGTTTTCCCGGCGCGATCAGAATGGCGTCGAAACGCAAATCCTGAAATTTGATTGTCGGATTGTTGGCCAGCCAGATTTCAGCGGCCGTGGCGATGCGGGCGCGCTGGCGCTCGGTCACCGATTCCGCCGCGTCATCCAACGATGCGCGCGCCTTCACTTCGACGAAGATCACGGTATGGCGCCGGCCGGCGACGATATCGATCTCACCCGCTGCGCAGCGAAATCGCCGCGCCAGAATGCGATAACCCTTGCCGATCAACCAGGCTGCGGCCCGACTCTCCGCCGATATGCCGCGGTTGAACGCCGCCAGCCGGGCCGGATCTGGCTCGGTCTTTGCGGCCTTCGACCCTAATCCGGGGACGCGCGGCCTACGCGGTAATGGCGGCAGCGAGCCGTCACTTTTCGCCATGATCGCCGCCTTTCGCCAGATCGAGCGCGCGCTGATAGACGTCGCGCCGCGCCCGGCCGGTGGCCAAGGCGACTTCGCCGACAGCGTCTTTCACCGATACGCGAACGAGCGCATTGCGCAGCAACTCATCGACGTCGGTATCGGCGGTTTCGACATCGGCCGGCGGCGCGATGACGATGACGATCTCGCCGCGCGTCTCGGCATCATCGGCATAGTGAGCGGCGAGCGTTGCCAGATCGCCGCGCCGGATTTCCTCGTGAAGCTTGGTCAGTTCGCGGCAGACTGAAGCTGAGCGCGGGCCAAGCCCGGCGGCCAGATCGGCGAGGCTCGCGCCCAATCGTGGCCCGCTCTCGAACAGCACCAGGGTCGCCGGGATCGAGGCAAGTTCGGCAATACGTTTTTGTCGCGCGCCTTGCTTGGGCGGCAGAAATCCCTCGAAGAAAAACCGGTCGGTCGGCAAAGCGGCGAGCGACAGTGCCGCAAGCACGGCCGAGGCGCCGGGTACCGCGGTCACCGCGTGACCCGCCTCGACCGCCGCCCGCACCAGCCGATAGCCCGGATCGGAAATCAAAGGCGTGCCGGCATCCGACACCAGCGCCACTGCCTGGCCCTCGCCGAGCCGGGCGATGATCTTCGGCAGCGCCTCGGCGGCGTTGTGCTCGTGATAGGCCATCAGCGGCGTGGCGATGCCATAACGCTCGGTCAGCTTGCGGGTGACTCTTGTGTCCTCGCAGGCAATGCAGTCGGCCGCCGCCAGGGTCTCCAGCGCGCGCAGGCTGATATCACCCAGATTGCCGATCGGGGTCGCCACCAGATAGAGCCCGGGCTGGCAGACCTGCGCGGCGACCGTCTGGCCTAATGCCGCATAGGCGGTATTGCGGTCACCCGCCGGGATCGTCTTGTCGCTCGTCATAACTTCACTCTATCCCGTTGCCCGCAGGGACGCGATCAAAGCGCCCACAGAACCGGGCGATCAACCCGAGAACGACAAATTCTCTTATCTTTTCATTGCCTTAACTTTTCCAGGACAAAATAGCCGATAACGTCTAGGACTTACGTAGTATTGTTGCGTGGGGGAGCGGCCCTTTTGGGAACGCAGGCTGATAGATTGCGGATTGGCAGGCGCCTGTGTGGCGCGCTTGCGGTAGGCGCGGCGTTGCTTGCGCTTGGCGCCTGCACCGGCGGCTCCCTGGACCGATTCGGCGCCGAACCGCCGCCGCCGCAGGCCGAAGGCCCGCCGCTACAGCAGGGCCCGATTGGCGCCGGTCAAATCCGTGTCGCCTTGATCCTGCCGCTGTCGGCGCCGGGTAATGCCGGCATCGCCGCGTTGTCGATGAAAAACGCCGCCGACATGGCGCTGGCCGAATTCAAGGAACCGAACGTCCAGCTTCTGGTGAAGGACGACGCCGGCACGCCGCAAGGCGCGCAGGGCGCCGCGCAGCAGGCAATCGACGAAGGCGCCGAAATGATTATCGGCCCGCTGTTCGCACAATCGGTCAGCGCGGTCGGCGCCGTCGCGCGCCCGCGCGGCATTCCAGTGATTGCCTTCTCGACCGACGCCAGCGTCGCCACGCGTGGCGTCTATTTGCTGAGCTTCCTGCCGGAATCCGATGTGCGGCGGATCGTCGACTATGCG
Organism: uncultured Hyphomicrobiales bacterium; assembly: GCA_903839845.1. Lineage (GTDB taxonomy): Bacteria > Pseudomonadota > Alphaproteobacteria > Rhizobiales > Xanthobacteraceae > Pseudolabrys. Next base: position 24,063 of record CAIMEA010000109.1, on the reverse strand, counting down.
GCTGCGCGCGGCAAACGATCCTTCGCTGCCTTGTTGCCGGACAATGCCTACGGCGCGGTTGTCGAAGCCGCGTTCCAGCAGGCCGTGGCGCGGCGCGGCGGCCGCGTCGTCGCGCTGGAAAAATATCCGCTGGATCCGGCCAAAATGGGCGACGCCGTTCGCCGGGTCGCGCAAGCGGCGGCCAGCGCCGACGCGCTGTTCATGCCCGACGGCGCCGATGCGGTGCCGCAGGTGATCCAGCAGCTGGAGGCTAACCGCGTCAATCTCAAGCGCCTGCAACTGCTCGGCACCGGGCTGTGGGACGATCCGCGCATCGTCGAAATTCCGTCGATGGCGGGCGGCCTCTTTGCCGCACCGGAGTCGGCCGGCTATCGCGGTTTTGCTACGCGGTATCGCGCGCGCTATGGCGCGGACCCGGTGCGCACGGCGACGCTTGCCTATGACGCGGTCGCTCTGGTGGCGGCGCTGGTGAAAACGCAAGGTCAGCAGCGCTTCAGCGAACAGGTGCTGACCGGATCGTCCGGCTTTGCCGGCATCGATGGCATCTTCCGCTTCAAGTCCGACGGCACCAATGAGCGTGGACTGGCCGTGCTGAAGGCCGCGCCCGGCGGCGCACAGGTGGTGAGCCCGGCGCCGAAGTCGTTTACGCCGGGCACTTAAAATTATCCGGTCGTCCCCGCGAAAGCGGGGACCCAGGGCGAAATTCATCACCCATCATGAAGTGCATCTTTTGCGAAGCTGAACTGTTCCCCGCTACCAAGCCTGAGCACATCTTGCTCGCTGCGTTGGGTGGCAAAAAGACCAGCCGTAGGATCGTGTGCTCTGAGTGCAACAACGACCTTGGCAGTGTCGTTGACAAAGAACTTACGGATCAAGTCGCCTTCGTACGAAGTTTGCTCCGGCTTCAATCGGGCGATGGTAGTCCCGCGCCGATGCGGAAGAAGGTGAAGGCAGGCGACGACGTTATCAACGTTCTTGGTGATGGAACGCTTGAACTAAGCAAGCCCTTCGAGGCGATACGTAACGCTGACGGTACTTATGCACTATCGATCAAGGCAGACTCTCCTGAGGAGTTTGAGCAAAATATCCGGCATATCGCTGCCATGCTTGGAACGACCGAGCAGCACATCATGGATCAGATCAACGCTAGCGGCGTGACGCAAATCACAAGGCGGCCCGGCGTGATCCAGCAGAGTCTTTCGTTTGGCGGGCCTTTGGCCAACCGCTCGATTGTAAAGTCTTGCCTTGAATTATGGGCTATCGAAGTTGGCAATGAGGAAATTCTATCGGCCTCTTATGAGGATACGCGCCGTTTTGTCCGTCTCGGCGATGAAGCCTATGCCACGTCGCGTATTGAACTGGACTCGCGCTACCTCCCAATGCTCGACGAGTTGACGGCAAAATTCGGTGACTTTTTCAATCTCATCTATGTTGCAAGTGACGAAACAGGCCGGGTGGTCGGCCACTTCACGCTATACAATCTGATCGCCTGGCAGATCATCCTCGCGGATCGGGGCGGCAGCCCCAACCGCAGGGTTGCTCTCATATCGAATCCCGAAATGCCAAATGAATGGTCCGACACAATCGCGGAGGGCCTTGCCATCGACTGGGGTTGGCTAACTAGCCCTGACTATTATGGCGACGATCTCGCCCGAGCCCGTACGCGGCTGGCGGCGTTGATGAAGTACCATCAAAAGGAATCGTTGTCGCAGAATGCCCTTGGCATTATCGAAGAAGTTATTGAGAAGCACGGTCTCTCCGGAAAGCCAGCAGACCCGATGTCAGAGGCACAGAAGCGCATGATCGGGGAAATGAGCAACCGCTTTGCTTTGTCAGTCTTAAATCTGCCGTACGAAGAAAAGCTTTCTGCCGATGACCTACGCCAATTTCTTGAGCGGAGCGCCAAGAGGCGGACCTAGCAGGCTTATTGAATCAAAGCCTCCGTTTGTCCCCCGCGAAAGCGGGGATCCAGGGCGACATCCACCTATGTCATTTGTGACTCTGGATTCCCGCTTTCGCGGGGATGAGCGGAGTGGTGACTACGCCGCCAGATCCGCAACCACCGCGTCGAGCAACGGAAAGCCGCTCTGCGTCACGCGCAAGCGGCCGTTGTCCATGGTCTCGACCGCGCCGCCGTCCCGCAGATACGACACACGCGCCGGATCGAGGCTGCGGCCGCAAAGCGACGTGAAGCGCTGCGGGTCGATGCCTTCGGCGAGTCTGAGCCCCATCAGCAGAAATTCATCGGCGACTTCGTTTGGCTGCAATTTCTCGTCGACGGTGAGGCCGTGGCCGTTGCGCGCGACCAGATCGAGCCAGGCTTCCGGCTTCTTCTCGGTTTCAGTCGCGTAGCGGCGGCCGTCAATGTTGAGCCGTCCGTGCGCGCCGGGGCCGACGCCGGCATATTCGTGGCCGCGCCAGTAGACGAGATTGTGCCGGCACTCCGCGCCGGGCCGCGCGTGATTGGACACTTCGTAAGCCGGCAGTCCGGCGTCGTCGCAGATTTGCTGCGTGAGGTCGTAGAGATCGCGGCCGAGATCGTCGTTAGGTACGATCAACTTGCCGGCCTTGTGCAGGCCGAAGAACGGCGTGCCCGGCTCGATGGTCAGTTGATAAAGTGAGAGATGTTCGGCCGCTTCCGAGATCGCTTGCTTGAGTTCGGTCTTCCAACCTTCGAGCGTCTGGCGCGGCCGCGCGTAAATCAGATCGAACGAATAACGCTCGAATATCGAGCGTGCGACAGAGATTGCGTCGAGCGCTTCTTGCGCCGAGTGCAAGCGGCCGAGTTCTTTCAGTGATTGATCGTCGAGAGCTTGAACGCCGAGAGAGACCCGGTTGACGCCGGCCGCGCGGTAGCCGCGAAAGCGCGTCGCCTCGACGCTGGTCGGATTGGCCTCCAGCGATACTTCGACATTGCCGGCGACCGTCCAATGTTTGCCAACGGAATCGAGAATGGCGCCGACGGTTTGCGGTTGCATCAGCGACGGCGTGCCGCCGCCGAAAAATATCGTCGACACAATGCGGCCGGGTGCGCGCTCTGCGGCGGCGGCGATCTCGGATTGAATGGCGCGCACATAATGCGCCTCGTCATAGCCGCCGTGGCGGACATGGCTGTTGAAGTCGCAATACGGGCATTTCGACAGGCAGAACGGCCAGTGCACATAAACGGCGAATTCGGGAGCGATCGTGGTTAATGACATTTCAGGACTATAGGCACGCGCGTTCAAAACGGCCAGCTTTTCGGCCGTTTTGCTGCGGACAAGTACTTACAATTGTAATGATTCCGCTAGGGTGCCAGTTCACAAATTGGCTCTAAAATCGGTCGAAATATGTGGCTTACTTGCGGACCCGGTGGGGCGGCCTATGCAGACTTGCCTGAACATGGTTGGCGATGGCGACGAACTCGACATCTTGCATGACGTCGAGAAAGCCTTCGGGATTAAGATTGAGGATTCGGAAGCCGAATCGACCATCACGGTCGGCGCCCTCTATGACCTCATTCTTGCCAAATGCGGCACCGCGGAGCGAACGCAGGCCTGCTTCTCACAGATTGTATTCTATCGGTTGCGTTGCTCGCTTCCCTCAGGCGACAAGGCAAAAATCCGCCCAGATACTTCTATTGATTTGATTTGGAGTTTGCCCGGTCGCTCAATTGCCCAAAAGTGGCGTGAGCTCGCGAGCAAAACGGGTTTGACGCTGCCGCCGCTTGAGATGCCAATCGGCCTCCCGCAGCTTCGGATTCGCTCCGTTCGCATTCCGCTCGCCGAGCTGACTTTGTTTTGCGGTGCGATTGGAGCATTTGCAGCAGCGCGATACTTCGGCGTCGGATCCGCCGGCTCATTTTGGCTGGCAGCGATCGGCGTGCCGCTAGTTGCGGTGCTCGCAAGACAGCTCTTGTATTTGTTCTTCCGGGACATTCCGCGACGCATCGAAACATTGGGTGAACTGGCGCGCGAAGCCGCCGTTTATAGCTTCGCTGAACTGAGCCGCATCAAAGCCAACCCCGGCAGTGCGGACAGATGGGCGGCGCTGACAGCCATACTCCGGCAGATTTCAGGCCACAAAGCGCCGATCACGCGGGACACAACGTTCTTCCCGCGTTGACTCGGCTTTCAGGGCTTCAGACAGGCCTGCGCGAGTTTGACGAAAGCCCGGGCGCGATGCGACAGGCCAAGGCCCAGAGGCGGCAGGCCATGTTTTTCCAGCGCCGTCATTTCGCCGAAGGTGGTGGTGAATCCGTCCGGCAGGAACAACGGATCATAGCCGAAACCGGCGTCGCCGCGCGGCGGCCAGACGATGTGGCCATCGACGCGGCCTTCGAATTCCTCGACGTGCCCGTCCGGCCAGGCGAGACACAAAGCCGCGATGAAATGCGCGCGGCGCTGATCGGGCGCTATTGCGCCGCGTTCGACCAGCAGCGTCTGGATGCGATTCATCGCAAAGCGAAAGTCCTTGTTCGGTCCGGCCCAGCGCGCCGAATGAATGCCCGGCTCGCCATCGAGGGCCTCGATCACCAAGCCTGAATCGTCGGCGAAAGCCGCGCGCTCCGTCGCCGCCGTCGCGGCCATCGCCTTGATGCGGGCATTGGCGGCGAATGTCGTGCCAGTCTCAATCGGCTCGCCGAGCCCAAGTTCCGCGGCCGATTGCGTGGCGATGCCATAGGGCGCCAGCAATTCGGTCATCTCGGCCAGTTTGCCGGGATTATGCGTGGCGATGACGACAGAGCCGGTGAGCTGGCGGTGCGACGACAAGATCACGCCACCGCGATCTTTTGCAGCTCGACCAGTTTGCCGATGCCCTTGCGCGCCAGCGCCAGGAGCGCGAGCAACTGCTCTTCGCTGAACGGGTCCTTCTCGGCGGTCGCCTGGATTTCGACGATGTTGCCCTTGCCGGTCATGACGAAATTGCCGTCGGTATCGGCTTCCGAATCCTCGGCATAATCGAGATCACACACGGCGGTGCCCTTGAACACGCCGCACGACACGGCGGCGAGATGATCGCGTAGCACCGGGGCATTGCCCTGCGCCTTGAACATGTCGCGCGATTTCATCCACGACAGGCAATCCGACAAGGCCACCCAGGCGCCGGTGATGGAGGCGGTGCGGGTGCCGCCGTCGGCCTGGATCACGTCGCAATCGATGGTGATCTGGCGCTCGCCGAGCGCCTGCAGGTCGATGACCGAGCGCAAGCTGCGGCCGATCAGGCGCTGGATCTCGACGGTGCGGCCGCCCTGTTTACCGGAAGCAGCCTCGCGGCGGGTGCGGGTATTGGTGGCGCGCGGCAGCATGCCGTATTCAGCGGTCACCCAGCCGCGCCCCTGCCCCTTGAGCCAAGGCGGCAGGCGCTCCTCAAGGCTGGCGGTGACCAGCACATGGGTATCGCCGAATTTCACGAAACACGAGCCTTCGGCATATTTGACCACGCCGCGCTCAAGCGACACGGCACGAAGTTCGTCGATTTCCCGGCCGCTAGGGCGCATGGCATATTCCTCGTTTTGTAAATGCGGCTCACCATAGCCATATGCAAAGCCGGAACAAGGCTGAACCCGCTTGAACCGCGCCCGGGCGGGCGTCATTGTATCCGACTGTCAGGAGTATGAGTTTTGGCTTCCCACGATGTTCCAATCGGCGCCAGCCACGTAAGCCTCGCCGCGCTCAATGAGCGCTCGCGCGAGATTTTCAAGTCGATCGTCGAAAGCTATCTGGCGACCGGCGAGCCGGTCGGCTCGCGCAATCTGTCGCGCATTTTGCCGATCACCTTGTCGCCGGCGTCGGTCCGCAACGTCATGTCGGACCTCGAGCAGCTCGGCCTGATCTTCGCGCCGCATACCTCGGCCGGCCGTCTGCCGACCGAGCTTGGCCTGCGGTTTTTTGTCGATGCCCTGATGCAAATCGGCGATCTGACCGAAGACAGCCGCCGCTCGATCGAAGCGCAGGTGACGGTCGCCGGCGCCAACAAGTCGGTCGAATCGGTGCTCACCGAAGTCTCGCAGATGCTGTCCGGCCTGACCCGTTCCGCCGGCGTGGTGCTGACCGCCAAGGTCAATGTCCGGCTCAAGCATATCGAGTTTGTCCGTCTGGAGCCGGAACGCGCTCTGGCGGTCCTGGTGGCGGAAGACGGCCAGGTCGAAAATCGCGTGCTCAATGTGCCGGCCGGCCTGCCAAGTTCGGCGCTGACCGAAGCGGGGAATTTTCTCAATTCGCGCATTCGCGGCAAGACATTGGCCGAGCTGCATACCGAAATCGAAACCGCGGTGACGGACGGCAAGGCCGAGCTTGATCAACTGACGCAAAAAATAATTTCCGCCGGACTGGCGAGCTGGTCGGGTGGCGATAGCGACGAACGGCAGTTGATCGTGCGCGGCCATGCCAATCTGCTCGACGAACTGCACGCGCTCGACGACCTGGAGCGGGTACGTTCGCTGTTCGATGCCTTGGAAACCAAGCGCGGTGTGATCGACCTTCTCGGCCGCGCCGAGCGTGCCGACGGCGTGCGCATCTTCATCGGCTCCGAGAACAAATTGTTCTCGCTGTCCGGCTCCTCGACCATCGTCGCGCCCTATCGCGACAATGAAGGCCGCATCGTCGGCGTCATCGGTGTCATCGGCCCGACCCGGCTCAATTACGCCCGCATCATTCCGATGGTCGATTATACCGCGCGGGTGGTCAGCCGGCTGTTGTCTGGCTGAGACCTTTAAAACGTCTGCCGGACGCATGTTTTTCGGGGATGGCGCCCGGAAAGCTTGATTTTTTGGCCGCCAGCCCTGATATCCGGGGAATTCAGACATTTTCCAGAACTGCCCCCAAGAACTGCCCAAGATCGGACCAAAGCTATGACGGATAAGCCCGCCGCGAACGATGACGCCGCCAAGCTGGAAGGCCTGCCCGAGGCCGAAGCGGCTGCCGCCGCGCCCGAATTGGTGCCGGCCGCGCAGGTCACAGCAGCGTTGGAAGCCGCCGCTGAATTCAAGGACAAGCATCTGCGCCTGCTGGCCGAGATGGAAAATCTCCGCCGCCGCACCGAGAAGGAAGTCGCCGACGCGCGGCAGTACGGCGTTTCCCGTTTCGCCGGTGACGTGCTGGCGGTCGCTGACAACATGCACCGCGCTCTGGCCACCCTCGATGAAGAGGTTCGCGCCTCCGCCGATGCCAAGCTGATCTCGCTGATCGAAGGCGTTGAGCTGACCGAGCGCGAATTGCTCAAGACGCTGGAAAAGCACGGCGTCAAGAAATTCACGCCGCAGGGCGAGAAGTTCGATCCGAATTTGCATCAGGCGATGTACGAGGTGCCGAATTCCGACGTGCCCGCCGGCTATGTCGCGCAGGTCATCCAGTCGGGCTACATGATCGGCGAGCGCATGCTGCGCCCGGCCCTGGTCGGTGTGTCCAAGCCGGCGGCGAAGACGGCCTCGAATTAGCGCGCTTCGATCCCGTCGCGCACCGCGCGGAAGCGGGTGAACAAGGCGTCCCAGTCGTCCTTGGCGCCAACGCCGATGATGCGAAGGAACCCGCTGCCGCCGAAGCGGAGCCATTGCACCAGCGCGACCTCGTTGCCGCGCGGGCCGATGGCGTCCGCCCGCGTCTCGTAGCCCTGTCCGCCCGTGATCCGCATCGGCTCTGACAGCTTCACCTTGATATTGGCAAGCGGCGCGTTGGCCAGCATGTCGTTGGCAAACTGGCCGCGTTGGCCGGGGTCCGAGGGCGCGCCGGGGCCGACGGCAATCACCATGTAAGGCTGCGTGGTAATATCGTCGGTCGGCCCCTCGGTCAGGATGACACCGCCTGCCGGCAAGACCTGCATGACCCTGAAACCGGCCAGTTCATTGAGCTGGAACGGCAGCAGGGCCAGCCGCTCCTTCACCGGCATCGGCCGAAACGTGACGCTGGCCAGCGCCTTGCGCACCACCGCGTCGGAATAGACCGGAAGCGCTGCATCCGGCACCACAACCTGCACCAGCGCGGCCAGGTCCTGAACGCCGTTGACCGCCTGCGCCAATAGAAACCATTTGTGAACCGGACCGCCGCCTTCGTTACCGGTGCCGGTTATCAGAACGCCGATGCCGTTTTCGAACGGGAAGCTTTCGCGCTTGAGATTGGCGATTCCCTTCTGGCCCTCGGCGAAGGCCGACCGCGCGAGGTCCTCATAGGCGCGCGCCGGCAGGTCGAGAATAGTGATAACGGCGCCGCGGCCGGTATCCTCGAAACCGGCCAGCCTGCTGCTGATCGTGAAATCGCCGGGCGGCACCAGGCCAATCCGCAAACCGGGCGGGAAGATCGGCTCGGCGCCCAGGGCAACCGGGAGCGGGAGTATCGATACGGCCCAGAGGGTGAGCAGTGCGACCGGCCATCGTGCGAGCATGTGGTTAACTGCTTTTGGTTTTTGACAGGACCGGCCTGCCTAACCGGCGCGGCCGAACACGGCAATGGGAAGCCGACAATCAGGCTATTTTAGCGGGCTTGGGACGCCGTTCATCGCGATTTCGTGACCGCCCGGCTTGCGGGGCGGGGTGGCCCTCCTATATGAGCCTTGAGCCGCGAAACAGCGGTGAATCGCGTATCCAGGGGGCTGGATCAGGGGGTTTGCGGATTGGCCGCGGACTTCTCTTCGGGCGCTAATTTGGCCCGGCTGGCCTGCCGCAAATTGAAGAGGGACAGATATGGGCAAGGTCATCGGGATCGACCTCGGCACCACTAATTCGTGCGTTGCCGTTATGGAAGGCAAAGCACCGAAAGTCATCGAGAACGCCGAAGGCGCGCGCACGACGCCGTCGATTGTCGCCTTCACGGACGACAACGAACGTCTCGTCGGACAGCCAGCCAAGCGCCAGGCGGTGACCAATCCGGAAAAGACCATCTTCGCGGTCAAGCGTCTCGTCGGCCGCCGCTACGACGATCCGATCATCGAGAAGGACAAGAAGCTCGTCCCGTACAAGATTACGAAGGCCGGCAATGGCGACGCCTGGGTCGAAGCCGACGGCAAATCCTATTCGCCGTCGCAGATCTCCGCCTTCACGCTTCAGAAAATGAAGGAGACCGCGGAAGCCTATCTCGGGCAGACCGTCGATCAGGCCGTCATCACCGTTCCCGCCTATTTCAACGACGCGCAACGCCAGGCGACGAAAGACGCGGGCAAAATTGCCGGTCTTGAAGTTCTCCGCATCATCAACGAGCCGACCGCGGCGGCGCTCGCCTACGGCCTCGACAAGGCCAAGCAGGGCATCATCGCCGTCTACGATCTCGGCGGCGGCACCTTCGACATCTCCTGCCTGGAAATCGGCGACGGCGTCTTCGAAGTGAAGTCGACCAACGGCGACACGTTCCTCGGCGGCGAAGACTTCGACATGCGTCTGGTCAACTACCTCGCCGACGAATTCCAGAAAGAGCAGGGCATCGACCTGCGCAAGGACAAGCTGGCGCTGCAGCGCCTGAAGGAATCGGCGGAAAAGGCCAAGATCGAGCTGTCGTCGACGACGCAGACCGAAATCAACCTGCCGTTCATCACGGCGGATGCGTCCGGTCCGAAGCATCTGACGATGAAGCTGACGCGCGCCAAGTTCGAGGCGCTGGTCGACGATCTCATCCAGCGCACCATCGAGCCGTGCCGCAAGGCGCTCAAGGATGCCGGCCTCACCGCCGCTGAAATCGGCGAAGTCGTTCTGGTCGGCGGCATGACGCGCATGCCGAAGGTCCAGGAAGTCGTGAAGCAGTTCTTCGGCAAGGAGCCGCACAAGGGCGTCAACCCGGATGAGGTCGTCGCCATCGGCGCCGCCATTCAGGCCGGCGTTCTGCAAGGCGACGTCAAGGACGTGCTGTTGCTCGACGTGACCCCGCTTTCGCTCGGCATCGAAACGCTGGGCGGCGTGTTCACCCGCATCATCGATCGCAACACGACGATCCCGACCAAGAAGAGCCAGGTCTTCTCAACCGCCGAGGACAATCAGAACGCGGTGACCATCCGCGTGTTCCAGGGCGAGCGCGAAATGGCGGCCGACAACAAGATGCTCGGCAACTTCGATCTGGTCGGTATTCCGCCGGCGCCGCGTGGCATGCCGCAGGTCGAGGTCACCTTCGACATCGACGCCAACGGCATCGTCAATGTGAACGCCAAGGACAAGGCGACCAATAAAGAGCAGCAAATCCGCATCCAGGCGTCGGGCGGTCTGTCCGAGGCCGACATCGAAAAAATGGTCAAGGACGCGGAAGCGCACGCCGACGAGGACAAGAAGCGCAAAGCCCAAGTCGAAGCCAAGAACCATGGCGAAGCGCTGGTGCACTCGACCGAGAAGGCGCTCACCGAGCACGGCTCCAAAGTCAGCGACGGCGATCGCACCGCGATCGAGGACGCCATTGCCGATCTGAAAGAAGCGCTCAAGGGCGATGACTCGGAAGTCATCCAGGCCAAGACCAACGCGTTGGCGACGGCGTCGATGAAGCTCGGCGAAGCCATCTACAACCAGCAGCAGGGCGCGGCTGGCGGCGAAGGCGCTTCCGGCGAGAAAAAAGACGACGTTGTCGATGCGGAGTTCACCGAAGTAGACGACGACAAAGGCGGCAAGAAGTCGGCGTAAGTTCGGGAGCACACTATGGCCCTCATCCTGAGGAGCGCACCAATCCCGGGTATACCCGGGATTGGCATTTCTAAATGACGCAAGTCGGCTATAGCCGACTTGCGGTGCGCGTCTCGAAGGATGGGGGCCATGATTATGAGCGCCTATCGGATGGGGGCCTCGTCCTTCGAGACGCGATCCTTCGGATCGCTCCTCAGGATGAGGAGATAGGCCAGGGGCTACATCGGCATGTCTAAGCGCGACTATTACGAAGTTCTCGGCGTCACGCGCACCTGCACCGAGGTCGAGCTGAAGGGCGCATTCCGCAAGCTCGCCATGCAGCATCATCCGGATCGCAATCCGGGCGACGCCGAATGCGAGCACAAATTCCGCGAACTCAACGAGGCCTACGAAGTCCTCAAGGATGGCGACAAGCGCGCCGCCTATGACCGCTTCGGGCATGCCGCTTTCGAGCAGGGCGGCGGCGGCGGCGGTCAGCATGGCTTCGGCGCGGATTTCGCCTCGACCTTCTCCGATATTTTCGAGGACCTGTTCGGCATGGGCGGCGGCGGCGCAAGGCGCGGCGGCCGTGGCTCAGCCCGCGAGCGCGGCTCGGATCTGCGCTACAATATGGAAATCAGCCTCGAAGAGGCTTTCGAGGGCAAGGAAGCGCAGTTGCGCATTCCGACCTCTGTCACCTGTGAAGTCTGCTCCGGCTCCGGCGCCAAGGCCGGCAGCAAGCCGAAGACCTGCGCCACCTGCGGCGGCGCCGGCAAGGTCCGCCACGCGCAAGGCTTCTTCACGCTCGAGCGTACCTGCCCGTCCTGCCACGGCCGCGGTCAGGTGATCGACGACCCCTGCGCCGCGTGCGAAGGCGCCGGTCGCGTCACGCGCGAACGCATGCTCTCGGTCAATATTCCGGCCGGTGTCGAGGACGGCACCCGAATCCGCCTTGCCGGCGAAGGCGAAGCTGGCGTTCGCGGCGGGCCAGCCGGCGATCTTTATATTTTCCTGTCGTTACAGCCGCATGAGCTGTACCAGCGCGACGGCGCCGATCTGCACTGCCGGGTTCCGATTTCGATGGTGACGGCGGCGCTCGGCGGCGAAGTAGCGGTCCCGGCGATCGACGGCAGCGAAGCCAAGGTCAAGGTACCGGCGGGAACCCAGACGGGCGGCCGCTTCCGCCTGCCCGGTAAAGGAATGCCGGTGCTGCGCTCGAAGCAAACCGGCGATCTTTATGTTCAGGTCGCGGTCGAAACCCCGCAAAAGCTGACCAAGCGCCAGCGCGAACTGCTCGCCGAGTTCGACAAGCTGTCCTCCGAGGATACTCAGCCTGAATCCTCCGGATTCCTCAGCCGGGTCAAAGCATTCCTCGGCGGTCTTGGAAATCAGAACAGCAATACCGAGTAGCCATCTTGACCCTGTGCCCCGCGCGCTATACCGGTGAACATTGGGCCAGAGTCCGGCCCGTCGCCCGCGTGACCGAGTAGCAATGCCTTTGCACACATTCGTCCGCGTTGAAAAAAAGCCGCTGCGCCTCGATGACGAGATGCAGTTCATCCGCTCGTGGATGGAAAAGCCGCTGCGCACCGGCGCGGTGATGCCCTCCGGCAAGGCGCTGGCGCGCGTCATGGCCCGCTACGTCGATCCGCAATCCACCGGCCCGGTTATCGAACTTGGACCCGGCACCGGCCCGGTCACCGAGGCGCTGGTTCAGCGCGGTGTCGATCCGGCGCGTCTCGTCTTGGTCGAATTCAACCCCGATTTCTGCCGCCTGCTGCGTACCCGCTACCCGGCCGCGACCGTGGTGCAGGGCGACGCCTACCGTCTGCGCCGCCTGCTGGACGGCATCGTGCGCGATCCGGCAGCCGCGATCGTTTCCGGCCTGCCGCTGGTCACCAAGCCGCCGCGCACGCGGCTGCGCCTGATCTCGGACGCGATGGGCCTGCTGAAGCCCGGCGCGCCCTACGTCCAGTTCACCTATGCGATGGGCCCGCCGATTCCGAAGACCTTGTCGGGCATCCGGGGCGAATCGTCCGAACTGATCTGGATGAACCTGCCGCCGGCGCGGGTTTGGGTCTATCGCGGCGTCTAGACCGCTGCTCGCTCGACAATGACGGCAGCAAACGCGGCATGATAGACATGCCGCGGTCTTGCGGAGCCGCCGATGCCGACGCCGAAAATTCTCGTCCTGCCGGGGTCGACCCGCACCGGCTCGCATAACGCGCGGCTGGCGGCGCTGGCGGCCAAGGAGCTGACGCTGCTCGATGTCGACGTCACGCGCATTTCCTTTGCCGATTATCCGCTGCCGCTTTACGACGCCGACAGCGACGCCCGTACCGGGCAGCCCGACAACGCCGTCAAGCTCAAGCAGATGATCGCCTCGCACCATGGCGTGTTCATCGCCAGCCCGGATTATTCGGCGTCGGTCTCGCCGCTCTTGAAGAATGCCATCGATTGGATTTCGCGCGTGCGCGAACGCGGCGACCCGCTTTATGCCGCCTTCAAGGGGCGGATTTTTGCCATCGCGTCGGCATCGCCCGAAGCGAATGGCGGCCTGCCCGGCCTGATGGCGTTGCGCCAAATCCTCGAAGTCGGTTGCGGCGCGCTGGTCATTCCCGAACAGGTCGCGGTGGCGCGCGCCGATCAGGCCTTCGACGACATGGATCGGCTCACCGATACCCGCACCGCCAACCTTTTTCACGCGCAGCTCGCGCGGCTGGTGGAGATGGCAAGGTTGCTCGCATGATCCCCAAAAGCGGGGACCGGTTTCCTGCCTTCGCAAAGCCCGCTTCGGCGGGCGAAGGAAGGTCGGAAAAGATCATGCGACAAGAGAAAATGGTCTAGAACGCACCGGCCCAGATCTTATTCGCGGAGACTTGCCTTGCCCTTGGACGCGCGTGACCGCCTGATCGTTGCACTCGATGTCCCGTCGGTGAAAGACGCCGAAGCCATGGTGACGCGCCTGGGCAATTCGGTGAGCTTTTACAAAATCGGCTATCAGCTCGGCCTTGCCGGCGGACTGCCCTTTGCCGCCGGTTTGATCGCGGCCGGCAAGCACGTGTTCCTCGATTTCAAGCTGCACGATATCGGCAACACCATTACGCACGGCGTCGCCAGCGTCGCCAATATGGGCGCGACGTTTCTCACCGTGCACGCCTATCCGCAGACGATGAAGGCGGCGGTCGAAGGCGCGCGCGGCTCCAAGCTCAAGGTGCTGGCAGTGACGGTGCTCACTTCTTACGACAACGACGACCTCGCGGCCGCCGGCTACAAACTCGGCGTCAGCGAACTGGTGGCGCGCCGCGCCGAACAGGCACGCGACATCGGCATCGACGGTCTGGTCTGTTCGCCGGAGGAAGCCGCCAATCTGCGCGGCATCGTCGGCAGCAACATGGCGCTGGTGACGCCGGGCATTCGTCCCGCGGGAAGCGCCGCCGGCGACCAGAAGCGCATCATGACCCCGGCCAAGGCGATCGCCGCCGGCGCCGATTATCTTGTCGTCGGCCGGCCGATCGTCGAAGCTGCCGATCCGAAAGCGGCGGCGGACGCGATCATTGCTGAAATTGCAGAAGCAAAAAAGTAGAGGGGAACGAGGATGGCGAAGGGTTACTGGATTGGCCGGGTCGATGTGCAGAACGACGAGGGCTACAAGCCCTATGCCGCGGCCAATGCCGGAATATTCAAGAAATTCGGCGGCCGCTTTGTCGTTCGCGGCGGCACTTTTGGATGCCCGGAGGGCAGCGCTCGGTCGCGCAACGTGGTGATCGAGTTTCCCGATTATGCCACGGCTATGGCCTGTTACCGGTCGCCGGAATACCAGGCCAATATCAAGGTCCGCCAGCCGCATTCGGTGGCCGATATCCTGATTATCGAGGGTTATGACGGCCCGCAGCCCTGACAGGTGACAGCGCCCGCGTCAGCCCGCTATACCCTCAGCGTCAAGTCCGGGAGCTTCCGATGGCCGAAATGCGTTTGATTGTCGCCGGCGCCGGTGGGCGGATGGGCCGCACGCTGATCAAGGCGATTGCCGAGAGCAAGAATTTCAAGCTCGTCGGCGCACTGGAAGACGCGCGCTCGCCGCTGATCGGCTGGGATGCGGGGCAGTTGGCGGGCCTCGGCGAGAACGGCGTCAAGCTAGTTGGCGACGCCGGCAAGGTAATTGCCGCGGCCGACGGCATAATCGACTTCACCATCCCGCAGGCGACGCTTGAACTCGCCGCGGTCGCGGCCAAGGCCGGCAAGGTGCACATCATCGGCACGACGGGCACGAGCGCGGCCGAGGACGCCAAGATTGCCGAGGCCGCCAAGACGGCGGTGATCGTCAAGTCAGGCAATATGAGTCTCGGCGTCAATCTGCTGGCGGCCTTGACCAAGCGCGTCGCCAAGACGCTCGATGCCTCGTTCGATATCGAAGTTCTCGAAATGCATCACAACCAGAAGATCGACGCGCCGTCCGGCACCGCGCTGATGCTCGGGCGCGCCGCGGCGGAAGGCCGTGGCATCGACCTCGACAAGAGCGCGGTGCGCAGCCGCGACGGTCACACCGGCGCGCGCCGCTCCGGCGACATCGGCTTTGCCACGTTGCGCGGCGGCAACGTGGTCGGCGAACACACGGTGATGTTTGTCGGTCCGGCCGAACGCATCGAGCTCGTGCACAAGGCACAGGACCGTATGCTCTTCGCCAATGGCGCGCTGCACGCGGCGTTGTGGGCGCGCAAGCAAAAGCCCGGCCTCTATTCGATGATGGACGTGCTGGGACTGCAGGATTTTTGATACATCGTCATGGCCGGACTTGACCCGGCCATCCACGTCTTACTTTCTTTCATAAGGAAGACGAGGATGCCCGGCACAAGGCCGGGCATGACGACGAATAAATAGGGAAATTTGAAATGTCCGACCGTCTTCTCGTGCTCGTCCGTCACGGCCAGAGCGAATGGAATCTGAAAAACCTGTTCACCGGCTGGCGCGACGTCGATTTGACCGAGCAGGGCGTATCGGAAGCGCGCGAGGCTGGCCGCAAGTTGAAGGCGCAGGGGCTGACTTTCGATGTCACCTATACCTCGGCGCTCAAGCGCGCGCAGCGCACGCTCGACCTGATGCTTGAGGAAATGGGCCAGACCGGCCTGCCGATCGTTAAAGACCTGGCGCTCAACGAGCGCGACTATGGCGACCTCTCTGGCCTGAACAAGGACGATGCCCGCAAGAAATGGGGCGAGGAGCAGGTGCATATCTGGCGCCGCTCCTACGACATCGCCCCGCCGGGTGGCGAAAGTCTGAAGGATACTTTGGCGCGCACGCTGCCTTATTACGTGACCGAGATTTTGCCGCGCGTGCTGCGTGGCGAGCGGGTGCTGGTCGCGGCGCATGGCAACTCGCTGCGCGCTTTGGTGATGGTGCTGGAGAAATTATCGCCGGAGCAGATCCTCAAGCGCGAGATAGGCACCGGCATACCGATCATCTATCACCTCGGCGCCGACGCGCTGGTGACATCGAAGCTCGATCTCGCGGCGTAGTTCCCGTGCCAACAAAAAAGGCCCCGCCTTGCAGCGGGGCCTTTTCAGTTCAGACTTCAGACATTAGCGGATGATCTTGACGACCTTGCCGCTGCGCGCGTCGACGATCACGCGGCTGTTGTTGACATAAGCATAACGGAACTCGGTGTGCTGCGGCACGGGGCGCAATTCGACGGTGGCCGGCAGCGGCCGGCCAACGACGACCTCATCCTGCACCGCGACCGACGGGATGTTTTCGTGTTCCACATAGGTCACGACTTCCTTCGGCGGCTCCGCCGCATTGCCGACCACGCCGCCAACACCGGCGCCAACGACGGCGCCTACCGGGCCGCCGACAACGGCGCCTACAGCCGCGCCGCCCACGGCGCCGCCGACAGTCGAGCCCTGCGCAAATACGGCCGCCGGGGCCAGAGTCAGAATCGCCACCGTGGCGAGCATATGAATCTTCATAAAATCCTCCTCGTTTCGTTGCACTGTTCGATGCCCCGCACGCGGGGGAATCGAAAAACAACGCAGACGGTGCGAGGTGGTTTCCTCACTTCGGCTATCAACTTGTTTCGCCGAAGTTCCTTGCTGAATAGGCGTTCACGCAACCGGATTTACATCGTGGTCATGCCGGCTTCCCAGCCGAGCATCGCGCGCTTGCGGCTGATGCCCCAGTGATAGCCGGTGATGTCGCCGTTTTTGCCGACGACGCGATGGCATGGCACGACGAAGCTGATCGGATTTTTGCCGACCGCGGCGCCGACCGCACGCGCGGCTTTCGGCGCGCCGGCGCGGCGCGCGAGATCGGAATAGGTCGTAAGCCTGCCCATCGGAATGGTCAGCAGCTTTTCCCAGACGCGGATCTCGAAATCGGTGCCGATGAGCACGACGCGCAACGGCTGGTCCGGCTTCCACAAGGCGGAATCAAAAATACGCCGCGCGGTCGCGGCGGTCGCCGCATAGTCCTCGACATATTTCGCCTTCGGCCAGCGCGCGCGCATGTCATCGAGCGACGCCCGCTCTTCGCCAGGATCGGCCAACGCCAATCCTGCGAGCCCGCGCGGCGTCATCATTACCAGCGCCATGCCGAACGGGCACGGGTGGAAGCCGTAGGTGATGGTGAGGCCCTCGCCACCAGCTTTCCATTCGCCCGGCGACATGGCTTCGTGGGTGACGAACAGGTCATGCAGACGTCCCGGTCCGGAAAGGCCGACCTCGTAGGACGTGTCCAGCACGCTGGCCGACTGGCGCAACAGCTCGCGCGCGCTGTCCAAGGTGAGCGCCTGCAGGAAGGCCTTCGGAGTCAATCCGCACCAGCGGCGGAACAGATGATGCAGATCGGTGGCCGAGACACCGGCGGCATCGGCGATGATGTCGATCTCCGGCTGGTCGCGCCAATTGCCGCGAATATGCGCAATGGCGCGGCGCACGGCGTCGTAGTCCGCCGCCGCGTTTGACAATGGCGCGAGTTTTGGAAATGTCTCGATGAATTCCGGCGTCGGTTTCGGCATGATGGATGCAATCTGCGCGGCTGTCATGTTCTGCGCGGCTGTCATGTTTGTCATGCCACGGATTTAGGCCGCGCGGCAGCCGCGAACCACCCGATTTCTGACTTTACGCGACAACCGTTCGCACGGGCCCCCGCCTGGCTTGCGCGAGGGCGTCGCCAAGCTCTCGCGCGAAGCCTTCCCGCTCCTCCGGACCAAGAAAGCTCGCCACCGTCAACTGCTTGCCCCGCGTCACCAGAAACAGCCGCGCGATGCCGAATTCTTCGGTCGATTCCGTATCGAGCTTGACCCAGAGCGGATTAAGCCGCCATTCGCGCGACTGGCCGCGATGATTGACCTTGCGCACGGTCAGGGCCGAGGCGGTGACCTTGATTTCCTCGTAGGCTGCGGCGTGCCGGTAGTTCAGCCGTAACGCCCAGTACAACAGCAGCACGTCGAGACCGAAAAAGCCGAACACCGGCCATGCGCCCATCAACAGAAAGGCGATGCCCGATAAAAAGCTCACCGCCCCGAAGACAATCATCAGCACCAGAAAGCCGGCATTGCCGAGCGAGCGGTGCGGCGTGATCGTGGCGGAAAAAATCGTCGGTTCGAGTTCGCCAGATATCGTGTTGTCGACGGTCATGGCGCTGAGTATACCGGAAATCATGGCAAAAAAATCGCTCCGCAAAACTCTCGTTGGCAAAGCGCCCAAAAGCACAGCATCGACCAAGAAGCCCTCGGTTAAAAAGGCGCTGACCAAGGCAGCCCAGGGCAAGGCCGCCCACAAGAAGCCGGTCGCCAAACAGAAAAAGGCCGATGCCGAAGCTTTCGCAGGCATCGCCAAACGCTGGACGGCGGCGCAGATCGACGAAGCCTTCCGCCGTTTTCAGGCGCAGGAGCCCGAGCCGAAGGGCGAACTCAAGCACACCAATCCGTTCACGTTATTGGTAGCGGTAGTGCTGTCGGCGCAGGCGACCGACGCCGGCGTCAACAAGGCGACGCCGGCTCTTTTCGCGCTGGCCGATACGCCGCAGAAAATGGTGGCGCTCGGCGAGGATCGCATCCGCGATCTGATCAAGACCATCGGGCTGTTCCGCACCAAGGCGAAGAATGTCTTCTTGCTGGCAAAGAAGCTGGTCGAGGAATTCGGCGGCGAGGTGCCGAAGACGCGCGACGAACTGGTGACGCTGCCGGGCGCCGGGCGCAAGACCGCCAATGTCGTCTTGAACATGGCCTTCGGTCAGCCGACCATGGCGGTCGATACGCACATTTTCCGTATCGGCAACCGCACCGGACTGGCGCCTGGCAAGGATCCCTTAGCGGTCGAGCTGGAGCTGGAGAAAGTCATTCCGGCGAAATACATGCTGCATGCACATCACTGGCTGATCCTGCACGGGCGATACATTTGCCTCGCGCGCAAGCCGCAATGCGAGAAATGCATCATCGCCGATCTGTGCCAGTGGCCGGGCAAGACCGCCAATACGCCGCCGTAACTAGCGCGCGGGTTCGATCAATTCGGCGCGCGATCCGGCCATCTTCTTGTGGATGTGCACCATGAAGGCCATGGCGAAAATCGGCGTCGCAAAGTTCAGGATAGGGATCGACACGAAGGCCGCGATCACCATGCCGGCGGCAAACACATAACCGGCGCGCGCCTTGCGCATCGCCTTGGCCTCGGCCGGTGGATGAAAGCGCATGGCGGCGAGTTCGAAATACTCGCGGCCGAGAAGATAGGCGTTGCCGAAAAACAAGATCAGGAAGCCGAAGCCGGCAAACAGAATGAACGGCAGTGCCAACAAATAGACGACGAGCGCCAGGAGCGTGATCTTGATGCCTTCGATCAGCGCGCGGAACACCGGCAACGGCCGGCCGGGCGCCTCGGCCGGGTAGTATTCGCACTCGACCAGTTCGGCGACCTCATCGACGAAAAAGCTGCCGACAAAAGCGGTCACCGCCGGCATCAGGAACAGGGCGCCGGTAACAATGCCGAGGCCCGCCATGATCGACAGCACCCAGGCCAAAGCCGCCCAGACCGAATGCGGCGCGAAGCCGGATGTTTGCTCGGCCCAGGTCGCGCCGCTGTCGGCGAGATGCGCCAGCAGGCGTTGCATGGCAATGCCGATGATGACGATGAACAAAATCGCCAGGCCCACGGCTTTCAACAGCACGCGGCGCAAGGGCGGGGTCAGCATCTGGGCGAAGGCGTTGGCGGCGGCGTCGAGCATGGGGAAAGAGGTAGGGGCGATTGCAAGTGAGGGCAAGGCCTCTCTTCGCCTCATCCTGAGGAGCATCGCGAAAGCGATGCGTCTCAAAGGATGGGGCGGCCCATGGTTCGAGACGCGCTGCCGCGCTGCCATAGCGCGTCGAAGACGCGCGTAAACGCGCTTGTGGCAGCGCTCCTCACCATGAGGCCGGTCAGGCCACCTGCGCTACGTCCTCGACCGGCTCCTGCACCGGGACCAGCGACACCATCAAATCGGGATCGGTGGCCGGCAGGTCGGCCCAGGCCATCGCCTTGTAGTCGAAGCCGCGCACGATGGTCGGCTTGACCACCTCGAAGTAAGGCGAGATATCGAAGTCGCGCGGCGCATAAAGCGACGAATGGCGGATTTCGAGGATTTCCTCGCGCGCCTTTTCGCTTTCCAGCAGCGTCACTTTCGGCAGGATCGGATAGCGGACATTTTCAAAAGCCTGCGCGATCAGTGCCGAGCAAATAATCCGCGTCGGATGCCCGGAGCCGAGCGCCATCATGCGGCGGCGCCAGCGCTGCGGGATCGGCAGCGGCAACAAATAGCGCATCAGGTCGATGATGTTTTTCAGATCGTAATCGAAGCCGATGCGCTCGGAGGCATAGGTGCAGACGCGGGCGCGATCGTCGTCATGGAGACCGATCGGCCGGCAAATGCGGGTGTGAAAGCGGGCATATTTCGACAGCGGTGCCGCCACCACGCCCTCGCCGATATTGGCCTCGACCAGGACCAGCGGTTCGCCGTCGGCCGTGCAGCGGTCGCCGATCGGTCCGACATAAAGCGCGGCATGCGACCAGGTCGATTGCGTCAGATATTTGATGACGCCGGATATGTGATTGTTGCCTTCGACGAGAATGACATCGCCGGGTTTGAGCGTGTCGCGCAGCACAGTGGGATCGGTCGGCGTGAAGGGCTCATACCCCTGCGCCGGCTTTTCCAGGTAGCGGGCCAAGACGCGCCCGATTCCATCCGCTACGAAACTCATGTCCCGCCCTTATGGCGCCGGTTCTCGACGCTTGTCTCGACGACCCCTTCGTCCGGCGGAGTTTTATTCCGCGCCTTGTTGCCTTCAATCTACGCAGGACTCATTGCAAATTGGTTCATCCGACGCGGTATCGATTCACGTTGCGTTAGCCACGAAAGCCGTTGCAGCTTATGGATTCGCACTCATTCCCACATGCGGATAGAAAGCTTTCGGATACCATGTTGCGGTGTCGGTGAGGTGCCTGGATGACGATCGGTAATGGCATAAGTGGTCCGAAAGATTTGCGTCCGAAGGCTTTGATCGCCTGGTCGAGCGGCAAGGATTCGGCCTGGGCGCTGCACGCGACGCGGCTTGCCGGCAACTACGATATCGTCGGCGCGCTGACGACGGTGACCGAGACCTTCGGACGCGTGAGCATTCACGGCGTGCGCGAGGAATTGCTCAAGGCGCAGCTTGCCGCCGCCGGGCTGCCGGCGACCATCGTACGCATTCCTTATCCCTGCACCAACGAGATTTACGAAGAGCGCATGGCCAAGGCGATGCAGGGCGCCATCACTGCCGGCGTCACGCATGTCATCTTCGGCGATTTGTTCTTGCAGGACATCCGCGCCTATCGTGAAACGAAGCTCAAGCCGATCGGCGTGACGCCGGTGTTTCCATTGTGGGATTTGCCGACCGACGCGCTGGCAAAGGACATGATTTCAGGCTGTGTCGAAGCCTATATCGCCACCGTCAATCTAAAGAGGCTCCCGGCTTCATTCGCCGGCCGCCGCTTCGATCGTGCGTTGCTGCGCGACCTGCCGGAGGACGTCGATCCGTGCGGCGAGAATGGCGAGTTTCACACCTTCGTCGCGGCAGGGCCGATGATGAAGGGGCGCGTCGCGGTGAGTGTCGGCGAGGTTGTGGAACGCGATGGCTATGCGTATGCGGATTTGGTGAAGGCTTAACCCCGCAACACGCCGCCGGTACGCTTGCCAACTTCGGCAACGATCCTCTGACCGAGCGCGTCGATTTCCTGGTCGGTCATGGTCTTGTCGCGCGGCTGCATGGTGACCGCGATGGCGACCGACTTCCTGCCTGGCTCAATGCCCGTGCCTTCATAAACGTCGAACACAGTGACGCCGACGATCAGCTTCTTGTCGACGTTCTGCGCGGCGCGGACGATGTCGGCGGCCTTGACCTTGTTCTCGACCACGAAAGCGAAATCGCGGTCGACCGGCTGGAACGGCGAAAGTTCGAGCAGTGGCTTGGCGCGGGTCGGCCTGGCCTTGGCGGCCGGGATATTTTCGAGAATGACTTCAAAGCCGACCAGCGGGCCGTCGGCCTTCAGCGCCGTCAGGATGCGCGGATGCAGTTCCCCGAAATAGCCGATGATGTTCTGCGGGCCGATCTGAATCGTGCCGGATCGGCCGGGATGAAACCAGACGGGTCCGCCCGGCACCACTTGCAGCGCCTGTATCGGCGCGCCCGCGGCGGCGAGCACGGCAAACGCATCGGCCTTGGCGTCGAACACATCGACTGGCAATGGCTTGCCCGACCAGTGACGGCCGATGCCGTCGGCCTTGGCGAGCGCGCGGCGCACGCCGCTGGCGGCGGTGAATTGATCCTCGGGCTTGTCGCCCTTGAATATTTGCCCGACCTCGAACAGCGCCACGTCGGCGGTGCCGCGATCGGCGTTGCGTTGCGCCGAGGTGATGAGAGCGGAAAGCAGGCTCGGCCGCATGTCGGATAGTTCGGCCGCGATCGGATTGGCCAACGCGAGTTCAGGCTTGCCGCCGCCGAACAGTTCGGCTTCGCGCCTGGAAATGAAAGACCATGTGACAGCTTCTGTCAGGCCGCGCGCGGCGAGCGCGCGCTTGGCCTTGCGGGTGCGCACCTGAATCGGCGTCAGCACGGCTTTGCGGGCATTGTCGCTGCTCGGGAACGGTGTCGAGGGGATAGAATCGACGCCGACGATGCGCACCAGCTCTTCGACGATATCGGCGCGGGCATGAACGTCCGGACGCCATGACGGCACCGCGATCTTGAGGCGGTCGCCCTGGCCGGCGACAAAGAAGCCGAGGCGCTCCAAGGTGCGGCGGATTTCGGCCTGCGACAACTTGATGCCGGCAAGGCGCGGCAATTCGCTGACCGGATAGTCGATGATGACTTCCTTCGGCGCGGGATCGCCGGCGATTACGGCTTCGGACGGCTCGCCGCCGCAGAAGTCGATGACCATCTGCGTCGCGAGGTCGAGGCCGGGGATCATGAAATTCGGATCGACGCCGCGCTCGAAACGATAGCGCGCGTCGGTATTGATGCCGAGCTTGCGGCCGGTTTGCGCGATGTTGACCTCGTCCCACAAAGCCGACTCGATCAAGACGTCGGTGGTGGTCTCGTCGCAGCCGGATTCTTCGCCGCCCATGATGCCTGCGAGCGATTCGACGCCCTTCTCGTCGGCGATGACGCACATCGCGGCGTCGAGCGTATAGGTCTTGCCGTCGAGGGCCAGCAAGGTCTCGCCATTGACGGCGCGGCGCACAGTCAAATTGCCTTTGACCTTTTTGGCATCGAACACATGCAGCGGACGGCCGCGGTCGAAGGTGATGTAATTGGTAATGTCGACCAGCGTGTTGATCGGACGAAGACCAATGGCCGTGAGCCGCTTTTGCAACCATTCCGGCGATGGGCCGTTCTTGACGCCGCGCACCAGTCGCAGGCCGAAGGCCGGGCACAGCGGATGCGTCGCGCCGAAATCCAGCGTGATCTTGACCGGGCAAGGAAACGTACCGGCGATGCGCTTCGGCGCGTTCTCTTTGTAGTCGCCGAGCATGGTGGCGCCGAGATCGCGGGCAATGCCGTTGACGCTCGTGCAGTCGGAACGGTTCGGCGTCAGATTGATTTCGATCACCGGCTCGTTGAGGCCAAGCACTTCGGCGAAGGGCTTGCCGATCGGCGCGTCCGCCGGCAGTTCGATGATGCCGTCGCTATCGGTCGAGAAACCGATCTCGGCGCCGGAGATCATCATGCCTTGGCTCTCGACGCCGCGAATCTTGCCGACCGCGAGCGTGATGTCCTTGGCGGGAATATAGGTGCCGGGCAGGCCGAGCACGGTCTTGAGACCCGCGCGCGCGTTCGGCGCGCCGCAGACGATCTGCAGCGGCGTGCCGGTGCCGTTGTCGACGGTGCAGACGCGCAGCCGGTCGGCGTTCGGATGCTGCTCGGCGGTGATGATCTGCGCGACCTTGAAGGCCTCGAATTCCTTGGCCTTGTCCTCGACGCGCTCGACCTCGAGCCCGATCATGGTCAGCTT
>CAIMEA010000108.1 GCA_903839845.1 uncultured Hyphomicrobiales bacterium | reverse complement strand
GTCGCCCATGAACCGCAGCATGAACAGGAACAGGTTGATGAAGTCGAGATAGAGCGTCAGCGCGCCCATCACCGCCTTGCGGCCGGAGACGGTGCCGTCGTCATTGCTGTCGTACATTTCCTTGATCTTCTGGGTATCCCAGGCGGTCAGCCCGGCGAAGATCAGGACGCCGATCGCCGAGATGGCGAAGTCGAGGCCCGAGCTTTTCAGGAAGATGTTGACGACCATCGCCAGGATCAGGCCGAACAGGCCCATGATCAGGAACGAGCCGATCGGCGAAAGATCGCGCTGCGTCGTGTACCCGTACAGGCTCAACGCACCGAACGACGCCGCCGAGATGAAGAAGGTGCGGGTGATCGACGCGCCGGTGTATTGCAGGAACACCGAAGACAGCATCAGGCCGAGCAAGGCTGCGTAGCCCATGAACAGCATCAGCGCCGTGCCGGCCTGCAGCTTGTCGATGCGGAAGCTGAGGAAGAACACGATGCCGAGCGTGCCGAGAAACAGGATGATCGTCAGCGGGCCGCTATAGATCGCCTGGCCGAACGAGGTCAGCACCAGGCGGCCGGCTTCGTTGGTCGTGGTGGCGGCGTTGAAGGTGAACCACGACACCACGCCGGTCAGCGCGACGCCTGCCGCCATATAGTTGTAGATGCGGATCATGTAGGCGCGCAGGCCCACATCGATCGCGGCTGCCGTCCCAGTGGCGCCGAAGCCGCGGGCGGCTACATTACGGTCGAAGTCCGACATCGAAGTCTTTCCCTCTCTATGTTCCGGCCATTTTGCCGGTCACGTCAGGCGCGCCGGCTTTTGCCGTCGCGCTCGTGGATCAAATCTAGTGACTGGCGAGCCTGTGCGCCAGAGATGGCGAGGTAATGACCAAGCCTCATTGCGGAAGGTTAATCCACCGGCGGGGCGTCAAAACAGGCTCAAACCGGCGCATTTTCCCGGCGGCAGCCGGCCACGCGGCGGAATGTCGCTGGTTTGGCGGCCTGTTTACAGGTTGCGCAGGACCGGGGCCGGCTTCTGGCCGAGGGCCGAGAAGGTGCCGGCGAGGCCAAGAGCGACCGTCACCAGCACAGCGGCGGCGGTGGCGGCGATGGCCGGCACCGGCTGCCAGGCAAATTTCAGGTGCATCAACTCGGTGACAATGAGCCAGCCGGCCGCCGATCCGGCGAGCACGCCGAACACGGCGGTGGCAAGACCGAGCAGCAAATATTCGATGGCATAGGCGCCCAACAGGCGCAGGCGTGTCGCGCCGAGCGTCTTGAGGATTACCGCGTCATAGACGCGGTGGCGGTGGCCGGCGGCCAGCGCGCCGCCGAGCACCAAAGCCGCCACCAGCAGCGTCAGCGCCGAGGCGCCGCGTATAGCCAGCACCAGATTGCCGATCAGCGCGCCGATGGCGTCGAGCGCATCCTTGACCCGCACCGTGGTGACCATCGGATATTTCTCGGCGACCGAACGGATGATCGCCGCTTCCTGCGCCGGCGTGCCGCCATCGGGATAGATCAGTGTGGCAAGATGCGTGTGCGGCGCGCCGTCGAATGAATGCGGCGAGAACACCATGACGAAATTGATGCCCAGGCTTTGCCAGTCGACCGTGCGCAGATTGGTGATCTTCACGGTGATGTCGCGGCCGAGCACATTGACGGTGACCGGATCGCCTAGCTTGAGACCGAGCCCGTCGGCGATGCGTTTCTCGAACGAGACCAGAGGCGGGCCGCTATAGTCCTCGCCCCACCATTGGCCTTCGACCAGCCGCGAGCCGTCCGGCACCGTGCCGCTATAGGTAATGCCGCGGTCGCTTTGCAGCACCCAGGCTGCTTCCTCCTTCGGCTTGAGGTCTTCGGCGCGGATGCCGTTGGCGGAAACAATACGGCCGCGCAGCATCGGCACTTCCTCGATCTTCGCAGTCGGTGCCTGCGCGCGGACGAAGTCGCCGAACGGCTTTGCCTGATCGGCCGGAATATCGAGGAAGTAGAATGACGGCGCCTTGGCCGGCAGTTCGTTGGCGAATTGCTGGCGCAAGTTTGCGTCGATCTCGATGACGGTGACCAGCAGCGCGATCCCGAGACCCAACGACAGCACGATGGTCGGCGTCAGCGCGCCAGGACGGTGGATGTTGGCGATGGCCATGCGCAGTCCGGTCATACGCACGCGCGGTGCGTAGCGGGCGACCGACATCAACAGCGAACCGACCAGCCGCAGCAACAGGAACACGGCGGCGGCGACGCCGACATAAATCAGCGCGACGCGGCGGTCATAGGCCAGCAGGATCGCGACGCTGCCGAGCAGCAGCACGGCCAAAGTCGTGAACACGATATAGATCCGGCGCGGCAAGCGCGGCTGCGCCGCGACGACATCGCGAAACAGCGCGCCGACCGGCACATCATGGGCGCGGCCGAGCGGCCACAGCGCGAAAGCGAGCGCGGTCAACAGCCCGTAGACCATCGCCAGCATCAGTTCGGCCGGATGCAGCGCCGGCACCAGCGGCAGCGGAATGATCGCGCCAAAGGTCCAGGAAATGACGAATGGCAGGATCGCGCCGAGGACCGCGCCAATCGCGCCGCCGATCAGGGCGAGCAGCAGCACTTGCGTCAGATAGATCGAAAACACGCGGCTGCCGCTGGCGCCCAGCGCCTTCATGGTCGCGATGGTGTCGCGCCGCCGGTCGAGATGGCTTTTCACGGCATTGCCGACGCCGACGCCGCCAACGAGCAGCGCGGTCAGTCCGACAATGGTGAGAAACTGGGTAAAGCGGTCGACATTGCGTTCGAGTTGCGGCGAGGCATTGGTGCGGCTGCGGATTTCCCAGCCGGCTTCCGGCAGCGCGGCGCGCACTTGCGCGGTGACAGCTTTCGCAGCCGCATCGCTGGTGTCGCTTGCCGCCAGACGCAGCCGATAATTCCAGCGCACCAGACTGCCCGGCTGCACCAGTCCGGTCGCGCGCAATGCCGCTTCGCTGACCAGCAGACGCGGACCAAAGCCGATGCCGCCGGCGAGCTTGTCCGGCTCGCTGGTCAGCGCGGCGCGGATTTCAATCGCGGCATTGCCGATGGTGACGCGCGCGCCTGGCTTGACGCCGAGCCGCGCCAGCAGCGTCGGATCGGCGGCGGCGCCATAGACGCCGCCTTTCAACGCCAGCGCGTCAGTGAGCGGCGACGGCGGATCGAGCGTCACCGCGCCATAAAGCGGATAATTGCCATCGACGGCTTTGAGTTCGACCAGCGTAGCTTCACCGCCTTCACTGCGCGCCATCGCCCGCAAGGTGGCGGCGCTGGACAGCGCGCCACGGCCTTGAAGAAAAGTCTTTTCATTGTCGGCGATTTCGCGCTGGATCAAGGTGAAGGACAGGTCGCCACCGAGAATGACCTGGCCCTCGCGCGACAATCCGTCGGCGAGGCTGGCGGCCAGCGAGCCGACGCCGGCGATCGCCATCGAGCCGAGCGCGATGCAGGCGACGAAAACATAAAAGCCGCTTAAGCCCCCACGCATCTCGCGCAGGGCGTAGCGGAGCGGTAGCCAGCGTCCGTTTGCCGCTACGGCGCTCATGCCGCGTCCACGACATGGCCGGAACGCAAACGCACGACGCGGCCGCAACGCTGCGCCAGCGAGGCGTCGTGCGTCACCAGCACCAGGGTCGTGCCGCGCTCCTCATGGCCGGCGAATAATAGATCGACGATCTGCTGCCCGGTGTCTTCGTCGAGATTTCCGGTCGGTTCGTCGGCGACGAGAATCGCCGGATGCGGCGCCAGCGCCCGCGCCACCGCGACGCGCTGCTGTTCGCCGCCGGACAATTGCGCCGGGTAATGATGGATACGCTGACCGAGGCCGACACTCTCCAGTTCGGCTTGCGCGCGTTCGTTGGCGTCGGCAACGCCGGCGAGTTCGAGCGGCACCGCGACGTTTTCCAGCGCGGTCATGGTCGGGATCAGGTGAAAGGATTGAAAGACGATGCCGACATTACGGCCGCGAAAGCGGGCCAGCGCGTCTTCATTCAGGCGTCCCAGTTCTTCGCCGGCGACCGTGACGGTGCCGCTGTCGGCCCGCTCCAGTCCGGCCATCACCATCAGCAGCGTCGATTTTCCCGACCCCGAAGGCCCGATGAGGCCAATCGCCTCTCCTTTGCCTATATTCAGGTCGATGCCTTTGAGAATATGGACGCGGGCGGCCCCTTGCCCGAGCGACAGATTAACGCCGCCAAGTTCGATTGCGATCTGCGAGATGGCCGGCTCAGGCTGAGAAAGTGCTTTCATGGGACTCCGCTTTTCACGACTTCCGTCATATGGGGAAAAATTGGCCCGGGTCCAGCGCCTCGCCGCTTTATTGCTGGCCGTAGCCTGCGTAATTGCGCCTCATGCCGCGTGGGCGGCCGATACGCCGGTGAAAATCGTCGCGCTGGGCGATTCGCTCTCGGCCGGTTATGGTCTGCCGGGGCAGGACGCCTTTCCGGCAAAATTGGCAGCGGCGCTCAAAGCCAAAGGCATTGCTGTTGAAATTATCAACGCCGGCGTGTCGGGCGACACGGCGTCCGGCGGACTCGGCCGGCTGGATTGGTCGGTGCCGGACGGGACCGACGCCGTGATCGTCGAACTGGGCGCCAATGACATGTTGCGCGGGATCGATCCGAAGGTGACCCGCCAGGCGCTCGAAGGCATTCTCAAAAAGCTGAAGGAGCGTAAAATAGCCGTTCTGCTGGCCGGGATGTTTGCAGCTCCCAACCTCGGGCCAGACTATGTGCGCGACTTCAACGGCAGCTATCCGGCGCTGGCCAAGGATTACGACGCCATCCTCTATCCATTTTTTCTCGACGGCGTCGCGACCGACACAAAATTCAATCAACGCGACGGCCTGCATCCGACCGCCGCGGGCGTCGATGTGATCGTCGACCGGATCATGCCGAAGGTCGAAGAGCTGATTGCCCGGGCAAAATCCGCCCGCGGGTCGTGATGGCCGGGACAAGCCCGGCCATGACACATTAGGATTGTCATGCCGCGACTTTTTACCGGGATCGAGATTCCAGCCGGCGTGGGCGAGGCGCTCGATAGGCTGCGCGGCGGCTTGCCGGGCGCGCGCTGGATCGACCGCGAGAACTATCACGTCACTTTGCGCTTTATCGGCGATGTCGATGACGTGGCCGCGCAGGAAGCGGCTTACGTCCTTGGCCAGGTCAGGCGGCCAGCTTTCGATCTGCATTTCGACGGGCTTGCCGCGTTCGGCGGGCGCAAGCCGCGCGCCGTGGTCGCCAACGTGACCGCCGAGCAGGCCTTGATCGATTTGCAGGCCGAGCAGGAGCGCTTGATGCGCCGCATCGGCCTCGCGCCCGAGCCGCGCAAATACATTCCGCATGTGACTTTGGCGCGCCTGCGCAATTCCTCCAGCCTCGACGTTGCGGATTATCTGTCGGCGCGCGGTTATTTCCGCACCGCGCCGTTCACGGTGTCGCGGTTCGTGCTGTTTTCATCGCGCGCCTCGACCGGGGGCGGGCCCTATGTAGCCGAGGCGCTGTATCCGTTGATCGGTTAGACCGTCCCGAGGATGCGCGACTGCGCGTCGAGCATTCTGGCGGCGACGCCATGGGCGTCCTCGATTGCCTCGCGCATCAGCGACAACGGCGTCGAGCGCGGCGGATCGACTTCGCCGACCACGCTGCCGAAGTCGAAGGTCAGTCCGGCCTCGAACTTGCGGGCGAGCTGTTGCATGCGCCGGTTGTCGGCCAGACAGTCCATGCGCAAATGGGTGATGCCGCGGTTGCGCGCGCTCAACAGCGTGCGTTCCAGAAGCACCGTACCGACGCCGTGGCTCTGCCATTCCTGCTCGATGCTGAAGGCGGCTTCCGCTTCGTTCGACGGCATCGCGCCCACCAGTGAGCCATTGCGCCGCAGCTCGGCGGCGCCGCGCATCACGCCGTCGACAAAAAAGCCGTGCACAACGACACCGAGATCGGTGGCGGTCGCGGCGTGGCGGGCGATGAATTCATCGGACACGGCACCGGAAAAACGGGTGTGGCGGCTGTCGCGGTCGAGGCGCAACAGGTGGTCGCGATAGGCGTCGGTTTCGCCGATCCACAATTTGCGGACAGTGCCGCCGCCGGGCAGGGATTCACTCATCTCATATTCCTCATCAGCCAATCGAACGGCCCAGCCTGTCTGCGTTTCCCTGTACCCTTTATATGGTGCAACGCAGCAAAATTGCGACGGCGGGCGGGTTCCAATGGGACTCTCGCATGCGAAAAATGCATAACTAACAAAGTGTTAACGATGGTTGAGGGCATAATTGCTGCAACCTGGGTGCAGCAATGCCGCAGCATTTGGCCCGAAACAGGGCCGCCTCGCCTGCATTCCGCCAAATGGCCCGGCCGCCATGCGGTAAGGGCG
>CAIMEA010000107.1 GCA_903839845.1 uncultured Hyphomicrobiales bacterium | reverse complement strand
CACGACCCCTTGTCTCCCAGACAAGTGCGCTAACCGGGCTGCGCTACGCCCCGACCGTGACGGCGTTATAGGGGCGCGTCCAACGCCGCGCAACCTTTGGGCGGGGTTTTTCGCGGACCGTCAGGCGCTCTTTTGGGGCGGGCCCAGAGCGGCGATCCGGAACGGCTTTCGCACGACATAGGCTGTGTAAAGCACCGCGCCAGCGACATAGACGCTCGTATAGGCACCGATAAAGCCGACAATGTCGGCGCGGGCGACATAGACTACGGCCGTCATCGCCGCCATCGCCACCACCATGAAGGTTGCAACCCGGGCGATCTCGCGGAAAAAGCCGGTGTGCTGCAACAGGCAACTGGCGACATTCTGGATCATATTGGCGATCAGCAGCACGATCAGGACCGGCGTGACCGAGGCCGGCACAAGGGCGGCGGGGCCCAGCAGCAAAGCGAAGACGCGGTCGCCGGCGAACCACAACAAGGCGCACAGCGCGAGCGTCGGAACCGCGCACAGGACGGTCGCCATCCAGGTTGCCTTTTTCAGTGTCGCGGCGTCGCGTTCGGCGAAGGCGCGGGTCTGGCGCGGCACCAGCGGGTCGAGCCCGGCGGCGTAGATCAAGGTCGCGCCGCGGAAAATCTTGAACACGGTGTCGAGGATGATGGTCGGCGCGCCAAGCCCGAACATCATCGGCACCACCAGATAGGGGAAGTTATAGACGGTGAGTTCGGCCATGGCGTAATTGCCGCTGCGCAGGATCTCGGCGCGATTGCCGCGCCAGAAGGCGGTCAAGGCGGCGAATGTGCCGGACATCCGCAATGCCAGCGCGCCCTTGCGCGCCAGACGCGCGACGCAGGCGGTGAGCAGCGCGAACCACAATAGATTGGCGAGCAGCAGGGACATCAGGATCGGCAGCCCGATGAGCATCGCCAGTATGAGTGCGATATGGCCGACGCGGCGCACCGCCTCCAAAGTCTCGAACGAAATGAACTCATCGACCGCGTTGCTGATATTTCGCAGCGGAAACCAGACCAGATTGAGCGCCGAGAAACTGAAAAACAGCGCGCATTCCACCGCGCGTGCAAGACCGACCGAAGGGCGCGCCGCCATCACCGCGAAGCAGAGCAGCGTGCCGGTCAGGACGATCAGCGCATAGGCGAGGGTGACGGCGCTCGATTGGGCCGGCACCGTTTGGTCAGCGCTACCGGCGAGATGGCGCTGCCGCTGCCGGACATAAAGGATCTTCGCGGCGCCAAGATCGAACAGCCAGAGCGACAGGCCAAAGGTGCCGATCAGGATGAAGATCGAAAAATCCCGCGGATCGAGCACGCGGGCGAACACGAATGTCTGCACCAGTCCGCCGGCGATCGCGAAGGCGGCGGTGCAGGCGCGCAGCACGACATAGCGCAGCGACACCAGTCCGGCGAGCGCGCGCAGCGGCCGGAAGCCAGCGGACTTTGCAGCAAGGGCGGTCGCGGTCGAATTCATCCGGCGACCATAAGCGGCGGCGGGGACTTTTCGCTTAAAGATTATGGTGAACAAACCCTCACCCGGATTGCTACGAAGTGATGCAGTCCGCTTAAGACAATTTTGGTCGGGCCTGCCGCATAGTGCAGCCAAGGGGCGCCCGTTTTTGGGCAGCGCAGGACGGCTCGATGCTAACGACTTCAATCGGCACCGTGCGAGGAAAGATGCAGCCGGGCGTGACGCCGTCGGTCAGCGTCATTGTGCCGTGCTATAATGGCGGGCGGTTCTTGCCGCAGCTTCTCGCTTCGCTAGCGCGCCAGACCTTTCGCGATTTTGAAATTATCATCGTCGACGATGGTTCGACCGATGCCGCGACGCGGCAGGCGCTGGACACTCTCGATCCGTCGGTTCACGTCATTCGCCAGGCCAATAAGGGACTGTCAGCGGCGCGCAATGCCGGCATCGCCGCCGCCGCCGCCGATCTGGTGCTGACGCTCGATTGCGACGACATGTTCGAGCCGCCGTTCCTCGCTGAGGCCGTGACGATCATGCGCGCGGCGCCGGCGGATGTGGCGCTGGTGCTATGCCATATGCGGCTGGCTGGCGCGGCGAACGGACCTCTTGAACGCCATTTCAATCGCTTCGATCTGCTATTTTCCAATCCGATCCCATCCGGGTTGCTGCTGCGCAAGGCAGCATGGCTTGCGGTTGGCGGCTATGACGAGACAATGCGCGACGGCTATGAGGACTGGGAATTCTATTTGCGCCTGATGCTGCGCGGCTATCGCGGTGTCACAATCCCGAAGCCGTACAAGATCTATCACGTCTCCAGCGGAGGC
This sequence comes from uncultured Hyphomicrobiales bacterium, assembly GCA_903839845.1. Classification (GTDB taxonomy): domain Bacteria; phylum Pseudomonadota; class Alphaproteobacteria; order Rhizobiales; family Xanthobacteraceae; genus Pseudolabrys. Next base: position 12,242 of record CAIMEA010000107.1, on the reverse strand, counting down.
ATGCTGTTCAATCAGTCGTCCGGCAAGCACGCCGCGATTTGGCGCCGCATCCGGCGGAAGCATGCCGCGGCCTATCGGCCGCTGGCCATGCTGCGGCTGTGGCGGCAAAGCCGCGATGGCTCGGGCCGTGACGATCCGGGCCAGGTCTCGGTGATGAAAGCAGCGATCGCCTACCTGATGGCGGTGCTTTTGCCGGACGGTTTTTTCTCGACCCTGATTGCGCTGCGCCGCCAGCGCCATCTGCTCGGCGGGCACCGGCCGGCCTATCCGGCCGGCGGCGGAGCGCCGTCGCGTAACGCAATCTTAAACGGAAAACACTAGGAAAGACGTGCATTCAGCCGTTTTTGCCGCAGTTTAATCGCAACCGATCGGTGATGACCATCATGGCTTATTCTTCGACGACTCCCGAGCACGCCGTTGCGCCCGCGCCGGTCAAGGGCATGAGCTTCGACCGCGCCATCCGCAAGATTTTTCCGTCGACCTCGAAATTGACCTTCAATCCGCTGTTCAAGGCGACGGTCAATGCCTTCGATGTGTTGCCGCGCCTGGTGTTTCCGGAGTTTCGCGGGCTGCCGCCGAACCATTTGCGCATTCGCATCGGCGTCGGCAATCGCATCCTGAACAATCAGGTCCACTACCTGACGCATGCGCGCGATTTCTGGATGTTCGTCTTCACCGAGAGACTGGCCGACGCCAAATCGACCGTCGTCGATATCGGCTCGGGTTGCGGCCGCTGGGCGCACTGGCTGCGCGACTATAACTTCCGCGGCCGCACCTTCACCGGCCGCTATATCGGCGTCGATATCGATGCCGAGGCGATCGCCTGGTGCGAACAGAATTTCGACGCCGAGCGTTTCCGCTTTCACCATTCGAGCCATGCCAGCGTCTCGTATAACCAGGCCGGCGAGGCGACGTCGCATTACGCCGTTCCGGAAGCCGACGGCACCGTCGATCTGGTCGTGTCCAACTCGTTGCTGACACATGTGCTGGAAGCGGAACTCGAAAACTACATCAATGAAAGCTACCGGCTGCTGAAGTCAGGCGGCGCGATCATGCACTCGCATTTCAATCTCGATTACCCGCCGGCGACCTACGGCACGCGGCACACCTTCCAGCACACGATTGGCAATGCCCGCGTCGAGTCGATGGAGCAGCCGGAGGCGGCGGTCGCCTATCGTACGGATTACCTGTTCAAGGTCTGCCGCGCCGTTGGCTTCAAGGACTGTGAGATCGTGCACATGCCGGGCGGCGCCCAGCATCAGCCGATCCTGCTCTGCAAGAAATAGAAACCGGTTTAAAGTTGCGCGGGCGCCGCTGTCACAGGCGGCGCCTTTTGCGTTTGCGCGGTGCGGGTGGCCGCGGCCAGACCCCAGATAATGCCGAGGATCAGGAAAAAGTGGCGCCAGTGGTCGGTGTCGATGATGAAGCCTTCGGCCATTTCGCCGACGAAGGCGCCGAGCGCGGCGATGGCGTAGCCCTGCCACGGCGTCCGTATCAAGGCGGTGCGAAAGCCGATCAGGACGGTCGAGATGAGCAACATGAAATAGGACATGGCGCCGGCCCAGCCATACACCAGGAAGGCTTGCAGATAGACATTGTGCTGCTGCAGGCCGTGGACGCGGGCGAATTCGAACGGGCCCATGCCGTTCGGGAAATCCAGCACCGAGGCGAGCGCCTTTTCCTGCAGCAGGAAACGGCCGCCCTGGCCGACGTCGTAGGACTGGATGAGCTGGGCGCGGTCCTTGAACATGTTGCCGATTGAATCGATCGACAACAGAATAATCAGCATCACCGCCATGGCGCCGATCCCGGCGATTGTCATGCTGATGACGCGCATGCGCGCTTTCGGCGTCGGCGCTGTCAGCAGTGCCATGACGATGACGACGAACAGCGACACCGCGAAGTGAAACCAGGCGCCGCGCGAAAAGCTCAACAATTCGCCGAACAGGATGAGGCCGAGAAACATCAAGCCGCTCAGCTCGATGCGCTGGCGGATCATCCGCTCCAGCAGCATCATCGCCGGCAGGATCAGGAACGGGCCGTAGACATTGGGGTCCTTGAAGGCGCCGAGGGCGCGGTCGTTGCGGGTGAACATTTCCGCGCCCGGAAAAGCATGAAAGTAACCGGCGGCGCCGACGATGGCGATGATCGCCGCGGTGAGGATGTAGGCGCTGCGCATGGTGGCGAGCCGGGCCATCGTGTTCTGCGCGAATAACATCGCGAACAGCAGGGCCGCGATCGCCAGATAGACCGAGGTCGCCGTGTATTGGATGGTCTTTTCCTGCTCCGGCACATGCATCAGCGCCATCATGCCGGCGATGTTCCAGGCCAGCAGCAACAGAAACGGCAGGACGAGAAGGCGGTGGAAGCGAATGCCGGCGGCAAGGCCGGCGACGGCGAGTAAGCCCATCAGCACGTCATGCGGCGATGGCTCGATGAATGCTACCGAACTCAACAAAACGGTCAGATAAAGCACCCCGAGCAATAGCCGCTCGCGGAACGGAACCGCCGCCGATTGAACGTAAGCGGGCGCGGACGGTGCGTAAACCGTCGCCGGTATGGCCATTGGACTGGCCATATCGTGAGCGGTGATCAATAGGCATTCTCGGTCTTGAGCAGCGCGAACGGCGTGCGCGCCAAAATGTAAAGATCGAGTAGCACCGACCAGTTCTCGATGTAATAGAGATCGTGCTCGACGCGGTTCTGGATCTTGTCATGGGTATCGGTTTCACCCCGCCAGCCGTTGATCTGCGCCCAGCCGGTGATGCCGGGTTTGACGCGGTGACGGGCGAAATAGCCGTCGACCGCTTCGGCGTAAAGCCGCGCTTCGGCCTTGGCGTTGACCGCGTGCGGGCGCGGCCCGACCAGCGACAGATTGCCGTTGAACACCACGTTGAACAGCTGCGGCAGTTCGTCGAGGCTGGCCTTGCGGATGATGCGGCCGACGCGGGTGACGCGCGGATCGTCCTTGGTGACGAGCTTGCTGGCGCCGGCGTCGGCCATATCCGTGTACATCGAGCGGAACTTATAGACCTCGACCAGATCGTTGTTGAAGCCGTAGCGCTTTTGCTTGAACAGCACCGGGCCGCGGCTGTCGAGCTTGATGGCGAGGGCGACCAGCGCCAGCAACGGCAAAGCGGCGATCAGCAGGATTGTGCCGATAGTTTTGTCGAACAGCCATTTCATCACGACGTCCCAATCGGCGATCGGGCGATCGAACACGTCGATCACCGGTACCTTGCCGATGTAGGAATAGGAGCGCGGACGAAATTGCAGTTTGTTGGTGTGAGCGGCCAGACGGATGTCGAGCGGCAGCACCCAGAGCTTCTTCAGCATTTGCAGAATGCGGTTTTCGGCCGAAATCGGCAGCGAGAAGATCACCAGATCGACGCGGGTGCGGCGGCCGAATTCGACGAGGTCGTCGACATTGCCGAGCTTCTGCTCGCCGGCGCAATCGGTGCCGCCGCGGTCGCCGGTGCGGTCGTCGAACCAGCCGATGATTTCGATGCCGGTGTCCTTCTGCTTGCGCAGTTCGGCGATCACCCGTTCGCCCGGTTCGCCGCCGCCGACAATGACGGTGCGCCGCGTCAGCCGGCCTTCGCGGGTCCATTTGCGGACGGCGAAGAACAGCATGCGGCGACCGAAGATCAGCGCCGCCAGTCCACCGACATAGAACGAACCGAGCCAGACGCGCGAATACATCTCGCCGGCCTTGATGAAGAACGAAGCGCCGATGGCGATGAGAAACACCACCGACCAGGCCGAGGCGAGGCGCATGTATTGCTTTTCGTGGCCGCGGAAAGCGTGCACCTGATAAATATCGGCGGTCTGGAACGCCAATGTCGACAGTGAGGCAATGGCGACGACGGCGGCGAGATATTGCAGGAACAGTCCATCGACTGGCCGGATATAGGTGGCGAAGATCGCCAGGCCGACCATGACGATCATGACGAATTCGGCCATGCGTACGATGCCGGCCAACACGATCGGCGATATCGGCGCCGGCGTCGGCCTGTTGGCAATGGCGAGCGCGCGATCGGAGAGCGGCGTGGTTTCCTGTCGCGGCTTGACGCCCTCGCGCAGGCGGTCGAAGACCGCGGCTGCATTCGCCGCGCTGAGATTGGGCCGGGTGTCTGAATCGATCATGGTGACGCCATTACTTGACCGGCCGAGCACGGGTGCGCGGCCGCCGGAGGAGCGTTAATTCAGGTAAATTTGTAGGCAAAGAGTCTCAATAAAGACTTATCGGACGGGGTAAAATTTATTAACGGCGCCCGCTTTGGCGCAAGCGTTCAAGCGCGCTGGCATAGGCGCCGAGGACGCCATCGACCATGGTCTCGATCGAGAAGGTCGCCGCGACCCGCTCGCGCAAGCGGCTTGCGGATTCGGCCGCTGCCGCGCGATCGTCGAGCGTGCTGGCGATTGCTCGCGCCAGCACGCCGGCATCGCCGGCCGGCAGCAAGGCCGCCGCCTGCGGTCCGAAAATTTCGCCAACGCCGCCGACCGCGGTGGCGATCAGCGGCACCGAAGCCGCGGCGGCTTCGAGCACCACATAGGGCAGGGATTCGGCGCGCGATGGCACCACCATGATGCGGCCCAGACTGAGGGCCTCGCGGCCCGGCATGGCCGGTTTGAAGCGGATGAGATCGGCAAGGCCGAGCGTGGCGACCTGCGCCTGAAGGACATCGCGATCCGGGCCCGACCCGACCAAGGTGGCGCTCACCGCACGGCCGTCGCGCCGCAGCTGGCCGATCGCGTCGATAAGGACGTCGATCCCCTTGATGTGCCGCAATTCGCCCAGAAAGACGAGATCGGTCGCGTCCGGCCGGGCGGCGACGGGTTCGAATTCGCGGCGCGAGACGCCGTTCCGTGCGACCCGGATCAGCCCGCCGGGCAGACCGATAATGTTGCGGAAAGCCACGGCGGAAAATTCGCTTTCGAACAGAAACAAATCGCCGCGCCGCATCAGCAGACGCTCGCTCGCCAGATAGAACTTTCCGGCCAGGGTATTGTGGCCAATCAGCAGGCTGCCGCCGTGTGGCGTGTAGGCGCGGACCGCGCGGTTGTTGCCGAAGGCGAGCCGCGCATAGGCGCCGCCTTTGGCGCCATGGCCGTGCAAAATATCCGCTTTGGTCTCGGCGGCGCGCCGCATGACATGCGCCACGGCCCCGACGTCGCGCCGACCCAAATGGCGCGACATTGGAATGCGGGTGAGCCCCAAAGCAAGCGACTGACGAAGCGCCTCAAACGTCGCGTCGGCGCTGTCGCCACCCGTACTGCTATCGGCAATCAGGCCGACGCGGTGGCCGCGCGCCGCCTGTTCGCGGGCGAGGTCGGCGACATGACGGAACAGCCCGCCAACCGGACTGCGAAAGACGTGCAGGATATTCAAGGGCGTCATCGCGTTTGCCGCCGCCGGTTTCGCTGTCCCAAGGTATTAACGTACTCGATTAGGGGACGGCGCGGTTAACAAAACCTTGCGGCGGCGAAAGTGCCGCAGCGCGATTAACGCGGTGGCAACCATAATGGGGTGATATCGGAGCCAAGTCGTAGAGTCGTGCGTTGGAGTAGCGATGTTCATCCGTAAAAAAGCCAAAGCTGCGCCCGTGGCCGTTCCGGCGATACCGGTCATGCAGCCTGTCGGCGAGCCGGATTTGCGCGGGCTCGGCCGCGCGTTATGGCGCAAAAAATCGACCATCGTTGTTTTCACCTTGGTCGCCGCCGGCCTGGCTTTTGTCGTCGTCAACGCGATCACACCGCGCTATCGCTCCGAGTCACGGCTGCTGCTGGAAGCGCGCGAGAGCGTGTTCATGCGCGCCGAAGCCGACAAGGGCGCCAGCGAGCGCGCCAATCTCGATCCGGAAGCCGTGACCAGCCAGATTCAGCTGGTGCTGTCGCGCGATCTCGCGCTCGCCGTGATCAAAAAAGAAAAGCTCGATGCCAATCCGGAATTCGACCCGACGATCGGCGGCATGACGCCGTTGCGCACGATCCTCGGACTGTTCGGCCTGGCGCGCGATGTCAATGCGCTGTCGCCGGAAGAGCGAACGCTGGAAGCCTACTACGACCGCATCAACGTCTATGCAATCGAGAAGTCGCGTGTCATCGGCATCGATTTCGCCTCGGCCAATCCGGAACTTGCCGCGCGCGTCTCCAATTCCGTCGCCGAAGCCTATCTCGGCCTGCAGCAATCGGCCAAGACCGACCAGACCCGCGCCGCCAGCACCTGGCTGGCAACCGAGATCGAGAAAATGCGGACCAAGGTCGCGACCGCCGAAGCCAAGGTCGAGGAATATCGCTCGCAGTCGAACCTTTTCGTCGGCTCCAACAACAGTTCGCTGCCGAACCAGCAACTCACCGAGATCAACTCGCAGATCGCCGCCGCGCGCGGCCAGAAGGCCGATCTCGAGGCGAGGGCGCGGCAGTTGCGCGAACTGGTGCGCTCCGGCCAGCCGGTCGACTCCTCCGATATCGCCAATTCGGAATCGATGCGCCGACTGACCGAACAGGGCAATGCGCTGCGCTCGCAACTGGCCGAACAGTCGACGACGTTGATGGACCAGCATCCGCGCATCAAGGAACTGCGCGCGCAGATCGCCGAGATCGAGCGCGCCAAGCGCACCGAGGGCGAAAGGCTGGCGCGTCAGCTCGACAATGACGCCAAGGTCGCCGGCGACCGTCTGCAGACTTTGACCGCGAGCCTCGATCAGGTCAAAAAGCTCGCGTCGCAAAGCAACGAACAGGACGTGCAGTTGCGCGCACTTGAACGCGACGCCAAATCGCAACGCGATATCCTGGAATCCTATCTCGTCAAATACAGCGAGGCATCGGCGCGCGATAACGTCAATGCCGCGCCGCCGGAGGCGCGCATCATTTCGCGGGCGACGCCGGCCGCCAAGCCCGCTTATCCGAAAAAGACGCCGACCGTGTTGATCGCCGCCTTTGCCGCCTTCGCGCTGTCGGCCGGCTTTATCGTCACCGGCGCCTTGCTGGCGGCGCCGCAAGCTCCCGCATCCTACGGTTACGGCTATGCGCCGGAAACTTACGCAGCGGCGCAACCGGCTTTCGTGTCGCCCACGCGCGCGCAGGCTCTGCCGACGACGTTGCCGCATATGGTGTCACCGCCCATTGTCCCTGTTATGCAGCCGGTCGTGGCGCCGCCACCGTTGATGTCCTTGCCGGTCAGCAGTATCGAGCAACTGGCGCAGAGCCTGCGCCAATCGGGCGAAGCGGGCCGCCGCGTCGCGGTCATCGGCAACGCCCGCAACGCCGGCACCACTTACGCCGCTATCGCCTTGGCGCGCGCGCTGGCGCAGCAGGGCAATGTCGTGCTGGTCGATCTGGCCTTCGGCGCACCCAATCTGTCGGTGGTGTCGACCGACCCGAAGGCACCCGGCATCGCCGAACTGGTGCGCGGCACGGCGTCGTTCGGCGATATCATCACGCGCGATCAATTCTCAGCCGTGCACATCGTCGCGACCGGCAATGTCGGCACTGACGCGGCCACCTTGATGCTGTCGCCGATGATCGCGACCGTGATCGAGGCCCTGGCGCAAAGCTATAATCATGTGGTGATCGATGTCGGCTCCGCCGCCGATGTCGCGGTCGAGCGCTTCGCGCCTCTGGCGCGGCGTGCCGTGCTGGTCGCCGCCAATCCGGCCGATCCGGCCACACGGTTCGCGCAGGAGCGTTTGCTCATGGCGGGCTTCGCCGATGTGACTCTGGTCGCCGGCGCGGCGCAAAGCGCCGCCGCCTGATCAGACGGCCGACCACCAGGCGCGCAACCGGCGCGCCATCCGCACCACTGACCATAATGTGCGATGCGCCTTGACCGCGCTTGGCCGCCGCGGCCAGGCGAAACACAAAGGCGACGCGCCGGCCCGAGGCGCTGAGCGGCCAGTAGCTGTCGAACAAGGGTTCGGCGTCGCCGCAGAACAGACCTTTGTAATGCGCCTCGCCGATGCCGAGATCGAAGGTGTCGAAGCCGCGTTCGCAGCACTGCCGCACCACATTGACCAGCAATTGTTCGCCCGGACTTTCGACCGCATAACGCCCGGCCTGAATTGAATTGAACATGGCGCAGTAGCGGCCGCCGCCGGTAATGCCGCCCATGGTGGCGACGACGATGTCGTCGACCGACAGCGCATAAAGCTCGATCAATGGCGCGCCGTCCGGCATGCCGGCAACCGACGCCGCCTCGATGAAGCGCCGCACGTCGGGCGCTGCGAAAACATCGGGTAGCCCCTGGGCACGCATGCGCACGGCTTTCTGCTTGAAGAAGGCGTCGAGCACATGGCGAATTTCAGCGGTGCCCTCGGCGCGGGCAAAGCGCACCGTGCCGTAGGAGGCCAGCGCATTCGTCTTCTTGCGCATTTTCTTGCGCGCGGCGGCATTGGTTCGGGCGCGAAACAAAGCGTCGAAGTCGGGGATCAGCGCGCCGGAGAATCCGAAATTGGCGGAGCGCTGCTGCGGCAACAGCGCGAAGGGATTGGTGGCGCCGGCCCAGGTCAAAGGCTGGTTGACCAGCATGACCAGGTCGGCCCGTGCGGCCAGCTGCGCCAGCACGCTGCGCAGGTCGTCGGCGCCGATCTGCTCGGCAACGTCGCGTTGCCACAAAGCCATGTTGAAATTGGCGTGCTTGCCGCCGAGGAACTCGACCACCTTGAGCCCGCCGATACTGCGACGGCCGAACGGCCACAGAAACAGCGGCGTGCCCTTGGCATTGAAAGCCGCGACAATGCAGGGCGTGACGCCGGACGCGGCGCCGATATGGCGGTGCCACAGGCGCAGGAAGTCGTAGCCCTGATAGGGGGTGGTGAGCCGGGCGGAATGCTCGAGCGCGCGCCAGGCCGGTTCGGCCGCGGCGAAATCGTCATAAACGGCGACACGCGCAATTCGCGCGTCGATCGCCGGAACGGCGGCGGCAGCGTGGTTAAGCGATCGTAGCGCGACGACGTTCATTGCCTGGTTCGCACCAATTCGGCGCTATTTACGCCATGATGACGCCTTAAGCGCGGCGGGTTACAGGTTCGCAAAGAATTATCAATAAAGGGTTGGAATATTGCTTTAGGTTCGTCGAACCACCCGTCCTTGCGCCATGAGCCACAAACTTGGTTGATATGAAGAAAACCATCATCCGGACGGGGCTTGAGACGCTGTATTTCAGCGGGCTGCATCACTGGATGCGGCCGCTGGTCGGCGGCGTCGGCTCGATCCTGATGCTGCATCACGTCCGTCCGGCGCGCAAAGGCGCGTTCCAGCCGAACCGGCTTTTGGAAGTGACGCCGTCGTTTCTCGAAGGCCTGCTGCGACGGCTCAAGCGCAGCCGCCTCGATGTCATCACGCTCGACGAGATGCACCGGCGCTTCATCGAAAACGACTTCAAGCGCCGTTTCGTCTGCATCACTTTCGACGACGGCTACAAGGATACTGCGCAATACGCGCACCCGCTGCTGAAAAAATACGAACTGCCTTATGCGCTGTATATCCCGACCAGCTTTCCCGACCGGCTCGGCGAATTGTGGTGGCTGGCGCTGGAAATGGTGATCGCGCAGAACAGCCGCATCGGCATGCTGGTCAATGGCGAGCACGAGTATTTCGAATCCCGCACCTTGCGCGAGAAGCGCGAACTGTATGACGGCATCTATCAATATCTGCGCAGCATGAAGACCGAGGAGGAGGTGCGCAAGACCGTGCGCGACCTCGCCGCGACCTATCACGTCGACATTCCGCAGCTGTGCCGCGATCTGTGCATGGATTGGGAAGAGATCGGCCAGTTGGCGGAAGATCCGCTGGTGACGATCGGCGCGCACACGGTCAACCACATGATGCTGACCAAAGTGGCGAGCGAGGCGACGGTGCGCGCCGAGATGGACATGAGCCGCTCGGTGATCGAGGCGGCGATCGGCAAGCGCCCTGAGCATCTGGCCTATCCGGTCGGCGACGTGACATCGGCGGGCCCGCGCGAATTTCGTATCGCCAGGGAGCTGGGCTTCAAGACCGCGGTAACGACGCGGCCGGGCGTTTTGTTTCCGGCGCATGCCGATCATCTCACCGCGCTGCCGCGCATTTCGGTCAATGGCGAATACCAGCAGCAGCGTTACGTGAAGGTGCTGATGTCCGGCGCCGGCACCGCGCTGTGGAACCGGTTCAAGCGGGTGAATGTGGGGTAGGGCCGAGCCCGTCATGCTCGCCAACCGCCCGAAGCACGGCCTGATGACAGGCTCCGGCGGGCGTCCAGCAATTGCTCGCGACGAGATGACGACCAGCGGTTGAGCGGCTATAGTTGGCCTGTTTCCTCGGGGCTGCATATGGCGCGGAAAAATCGTCCAATCGATCTGCCGGCGCCCTATCTCAAGCGTGTCTGGCTGGAGCCGGCGAATGTCGCCGACCGCGACGTCTATCCGTTCAGCCTGCCATTCCTGCACGACGATTTCGAGCTGACGTTCGACACCGCCATCACCATCATCGTCGGCGAGAACGGCACCGGCAAATCGACATTGCTGGAAGGCATCGCCGCGCTCGCCGGCTATGACGAAGCCGGCGGCGGCAAGGGATATAGGCCGGTCGATCATGCGCATGCGCGCGAAAAGATGGGCGGCGCTTTGTCGAAGGCGCTGCGCGCCAGCTGGCTGCCGAAGATCACCAATGGCTGGTTTTTCCGCGCCGAGAGCTTCTTCACCGTGGCGCGCTATCTCGACGAAGCCGGCAGTCCTTATGCCGACTTCCTGTCGCATTCGCACGGCGAGGGCTTCCTGCGCTTCTTCGAGGAACGCTGTCAGCGGCAGGGCCTGTTTATCTTCGACGAACCGGAGGCGGCCTTGTCGCCGTCACGGCAGATCGAGTTCCTCAAGCTGCTGCGGGCGATGGAGCGGTCTGGCATTTGCCAGGTGATCATGGCGACGCATGCGCCGCTGCTGATGGCCTATCCCGGCGCGCGCCTTTTATCGCTGACGCGCGGCGGGTTGCAGCCCGTGCGCGTGGAGGAGACCGCGCATTTCAAGACGCTGCGGGATTTTTGCGCGGGGCCGGAGGAGTTTGTGAAAGAGGTGTTGGGGGAGGAGTAGGCAGACCGCTGGTCGCTGCCGGTGTACCGGGCAAGGGAAGGAAGGACGGTGGAGGAAGTGGAGAGGATGAGGGAGTAGGTTTCCGCCAGATATTGTAAAGAAGTATATCGCTTACTTGGAGGGCATAGACTTAGATACCCCTAGGAATGGGGTGATGGACCTGATGACGTCGTCAAAAGCATCCAATCTACCGTGCGGGGTTTCGTCATTGGAGATTAAGCGAAGGATGAGATCCTTATTTGCATGATTTAGTTCGGATGCATGCAGATGACGCAGTTTCTTTCGAATTTTATCTTCGTCAATCGAATTGATTTTTTCAATGAATACGCGACAGGCAGTTGGTGTTGGGTTGTGATGATGCGGAGTCGTACTCAAAAGCACTCCACTATGAAACTGAATCGGTGTGCGTCCCCAACCTGTTTTCGTAACATTTAAAACTCGGAATCGTCCCGCAAGTGAGGCGTTGTAGAGCAAGAGCAAAAGACTAGTCCCGACAAGAACAACCGTGCCATCGTAGGTAACGACTTTTTGTCCGTCTAGCAAAATCCACCAACGCCCGTACAAGTGAGTTTCGCCTTTGTAAATTTCCAATATTTCCTGGGAGATTGGCTTGTCATCGTTATTGGAAAGTCTTTTCTTGAAAATTTGATATGTACCCACGTAGTAATCAGCTTCGGCGGAGTATTGGCGAGAGGAATAGATGCGCTCTTGACGAATTGTAATATGCCCCGACGATACTCCATAAACTTCAAGTTCCGCTTCAGTTCGCTGCCGCCTTCTACAAAAGGTTAAAATTTGCCCTAGGACAATTTTTCGTTCATTGGTCAAGATGTCGTAAAACTCTTTGTCTGCAGCAATCGATTTCGCAAACTGGAAGATAAGTTGGTACGTCCCTTCTCGACTGGGGAGCGCCCCGTCAAAAAGTTTGTGGACTGCCTGTCTTGTTACGGAGGCTTTGCCACCTTTTCGCAATGCTTCTGCGAGCCTAGAAAGCCCTCGCCTGAGAGTTTGTCGGGTGTCCGGTGACAACTCGCCATAAACTGCAAAGCAGAGCTTTGGTATAATGTTTTCGGGGCCAATCGCAGCCATTTCCCACTCGAAATCAGTCGGGAACTGTAAACTTGCTCGAAAGTTGACAGGTAAGCATCCGCTGAGTACCGCAGGGGCGCGGGTTTT
>CAIMEA010000106.1 GCA_903839845.1 uncultured Hyphomicrobiales bacterium | reverse complement strand
GGCGGATTCAGGGCCGTGGGACCCCCGGCGGGACGCCGCGCAGCCCCTGCGGCCGCGCTCTATTCCACCTGAAAAGGTTGCAAATTAGCGGCACAAAACCGGCGCGCGACCCGGCCGGCCGCTCTATTTTGTTGAATTTGCAAAAGTATTGCCGCTTGCCCGCTGTTTACCGGCGGTTGCCGGTTTGTGACGCGAATGCAACACATTGCGAAAATGTCATGAATCCCACCGGGAAGTCGGTTTTGCGTGCAGCCTTGCGTTGCCTACCGCCTGAAGACTCGGCACGATGGTGCCCAGGATCGCGCCATAAGAGCAAAAGCGCGGCAGGGTTTTAGATAAGGGGAATGAAAACGCTTCGGGGGCGCGTTAAATCAATTCTGCTCGGTTGCACGAGCGTTGGTATCTTGCTGGTGGCGACCGCCGCGGCCAATGCGGGCTCGTTCGCGCTGCGCGAACAGAGCGCTTACGGACAGGGCTCGTCATTCGCCGGCATCGCTGCGGGCGGCGCGCTGTCGTCGATGTTCTGGAACCCGGCGACCATTACCCAGTTCAACGGCAAGACCATTGAGCAGGTTGCGACTGGCGTTATGCCGCATTCATCGCACACAACCACCGCCGCCACCGGTTCGTCGTCGACATTTGGCGATCCGGGCAGCCAGGGTATCGCCGCGCTGGTGCCGGCAGGCTATTCGTCCTGGCAAGTTAACGACAAGATTTGGCTGGGCATGGCGGTGAACGCGCCGTTTGGGCTGGGCGTTCATTTCCCGCAAGTTAACGTCGCATCCAGCGGCGGCAGCGCCAACAGCGCGAAAGTCGATACCTACAATTTCTCGCCGACGATCGCCTACAAGATCAACGATATGGTCAGCGTCGCCGTCGGGTTGCAGGCGCAATACCTGAAGGCGTCCTATGATATCTATCTCGGCGCAGCGCCGCTCATTGGCTCTCTCAACGGCGGCGGCTGGAGCTATGGCTGGACCGCAGGCGTCACCTTGACCCCCTTGCCGAAGACGACGATCGGCCTTGGTTATCGCTCGGCGATCGATCAGAAGGTCAACGGCACTTTGGTAACGAACGGCGTTGGCGGCTCCACTCCGGGTTCTGTCAACTTGACGCTGCCGCTGCCCGACACACTTACCGTCGGTTTGCGTCAGGGTATCGGCGAACGCTTCACATTGTTGGCTGGCGTCGAATGGGCGAACTGGAGCCGTATCGGCCGGGTCCCCGTGCTGCAGGCCAATGGCGCGGCGGCGACCCTTGGCGGCGCTGCGCTTGCCTTTCCGTTCAACTACCGGGATGGCTGGTACTACTCGCTCGGCGGCGAATACAAACTCGACCCGGCCTGGACCGTGCGAGCCGGTATCGCCTTTGAGCGGACCCCGATCTCCGACGATGTCCGTACCGTGCGCATTCCTGACAATGACCGCATGTGGTATTCGGTCGGCGCCAGCTACAAGCCGGCAAGCATCAAGGGTCTCAACCTCGATGTGGGATACTCCTTCATCGATGTGAAGAGTGCGTCGATTTGTATGGGCGCCGCTTCGGGCTGTCCGACCAATCCGTGGTCGGGTGCTTCGACCTATATCGGCTCGGTCAAGTCGACCATCAACATCGTTTCGGTCGGTGTTCGCTATCAGTGGGATGCCGACCCGGCCCCGGTGACCAGGCAGCGCTACGCCAAGTAGGCGCGGCTGAAATAACAAACGAAAAGGCCGGCGGTGACGCCGGCCTTTTTTGTTGCGCTCGTTTTGTTGCGAAAGTGGCCGTCTAGAACGCGCCGGGGAAAAAGCCGCCGTCGATCAGCAGATTCTGTCCAGTGATGTAGCCGGCCTGCGACGAGCACAGGAACGCGCAGGCGGCGCCGAACTCAGCCGGCTCGCCGAAGCGCCGCGCCGGAATGCCGCTCATGCGGTCGGCGGCGACCTGAGTAATGCTCTTGCCGCTCTTCTCCGCCGCCTTGGACAAAGTGCCGCGCAACCGGTCGGTGTCGAAGGCGCCCGGCAGGATCGAGTTGATGGTGACATTCTTGTCGGCGACGGTGCGCGCCACGCCGGCAACGAATGCCGTGAGGCCGGCGCGCGCACCCGACGACAGATCGAGGCCGGCGATCGGCGCCTTCACCGCGCCCGAGGTGATGTTGACGATGCGGCCGAACTTGCGGTGCATCATCGGTTCGATCGCCTTCTGAATAAGCTCGATCGCCACCACCATATTGGCGGTGACGCCCTCCAGCATCATCTGCCGCGACAATTCGCGAAAATCGCGCAACGGCGGACCGGCATTGTTGTTGACCAGAATGTCCGGCTGCGGGCAGGCGGCGAACAGCGCCTTCTGGCCCTCCGCCGTCGACACGTCGGCGACCACGGCGATGATCTTGCCGCCGGTGATGTTGGCAAGCTCGGTGGCGGTGGCATTGAGCGTCTTGGCGTCGCGGCCATTGATGACGACCTCGCAGCCGGCCTCGGCCAGAGCCCGCGCGCAGGCTTTGCCCAAGCCCCGGCTCGACGCGCAGACGATGGCCTTGCGGCCGGCGATTCCCAGATCCATGGCAGTCCCCATTGGTGCGACATGACGTTTTCGCCTGGAGTGTTAGGGCGTGGGGCGGGGAGGTCAAGAGTGTCGCCTGACTGTCGCAGTCGCTTGCTACCTCAAAAGCCGAAATCAGAGTTTTGATTCGAGAGGGGCAAAAATGCAGCGCGATCCCGCCAAGGAAGTGATGGAAAAGGCCTATGCCCGCTGGGCGCCGGTCTATGACGTGTTGTGCGGCCCGGTGTTTCTCAACGGCCGCCGCGCCGCGGCCAAGGCCGCGCATGAGGTCGGCGGCCGCATTCTCGAAATCGGCGTCGGCACTGGCCTGTCCTTCGACGATTACGACGCCTCGACCGAAATCACCGGCATCGACATTTCCGAACCGATGATCGCGCGGGCCCGCGAACGGCTGAATAGCGGGCGCTATCCTTACGTCAAGGAATTGCGGGTGATGGACGCCTGCGCGCTCGATTATCCCGATGCCTCGTTCGATTGCGTGGTCGGGCAGTTCGTCATCACTTTGGTCGACGATCCGGAAAAGGTGCTGTCGGAATGCGCCCGCGTGCTGCGGCCGGGCGGCCAGATCATCCTGGTCAATCATCTCTATTCGGAGCGCGGCCTGGCGGCGGCGGTCGAGCGCTTGCTGGCGCAAAAGGCGCGCGGTCTCGGTTTGCGTCCCGAGTTTCCATTTCAGCGGTTGCAGGATTGGGCCGAGAACCATGGCGGCGCCGAGTTGATCGAGCGGCGCAAGGTCAAGCCGTTCGGCGTTTACACTTTGGTGCGCTTTCGCCGCGTCGAGGCGCAAAAAGTCGCGGCGTGAGTTGGTCCATCGCTGTTGCGTCGGCGTCACAGGGTTAATAGCGCTGTCATATACCTGTCATCGGGGGGTGATAATGCAATGCAGCATGAAGAATGAACTGGAGAAGGGCGCGTCGTGACGGAAATCGCCACGCGGCGCTATCGCGCACTTTTCATTTCCGATGTGCATCTCGGAACGCGCGGCTGTCAGGCCGACAAATTGCTCGACTTCCTGCGCTATCACGAAGCCGACACGATCTATCTGGTTGGCGACATTGTCGATGGCTGGGCGCTGCGTTCGAGCTGGTATTGGCCGCAGCCGCATAACGACGTGGTGCAGAAGCTGTTGCGGCAAGCGCGCAAGGGCGCGCGGCTGATCTATATCCCCGGCAATCACGACGAATTCCTGCGCAACTATTACGGTACGCATTTCGGCGGCATCGAGGTGGTGGAAAACATCATCCACGAAAGCGCCGACGGCAAACGCTACCTGGTCGTGCATGGCGACATGTTCGACCTGATCGTGACGCAGGCGCGCTGGCTCGCGCTGCTCGGCGACAAGGCCTACGATTTGGCGATCTCGGCGAACCGCATCTTCAATTTGCTGTTGCGCGTTTTTGGCCGGCCCTACTGGTCGCTGTCGAAATGGGCGAAGATGAAGGTGAAAAACGCCGTCAACTTCATCGGCGCCTTCGAGAAGGCGCTCGCCACCGAGGCCAAGCACCATGAGGCCGACGGCGTGATCTGCGGCCACATCCACACCGCGGCGCTGCATGACGATTTCGGCCTGCGCTACATCAATTGCGGCGACTGGGTCGAGAGCTGCACCGCGGCGGCGGAAAACCTGGACGGCACGTTCGAGATCATCACCTGGACGCATTCCGGCGACGGCCTGGAAAGCGCCGAGCCCGAAGCGCAGGCGCAGGCGGCGTAACAGCGCGTTTGAACCCATAGACCTCATCCTGAGGAGCCGCGCGAATGCGCGGCGTCTCGAAGGATGGGGCCTCATGGTTCGAGACGCGCCACAGCGTGGCGCTCCTCACCATGAGGGACAAGGAGTTTGCAATGAAAATTCTGGTCGCGACCGACGCCTGGCACCCGCAGGTCAATGGCGTGGTGCGAACGCTCGGGCAGGTGGCGCATGAGGCGAGCGCGCTCGGCACCGATCTGGAATTTCTGACGCCGCAAGGTTTCTGGACGCTGCCGATGCCGGGCTATCCGGAAATACGGCTGTCGCTGACCGGACCAGGCGATATCGAACGGCGGCTCGATCGCACCCGCGCCGACTGCGTGCATATAGCGACCGAGGGTCCGATCGGTCATGCGGTGCGCCGCGTCTGCATCAAGCGCGGCATGCCGTTCACCACCAGCCTGCATACGCGCTTTCCTGATTATCTCGCCGAGCGCTTGCCTTTGCCGAAGCGCTGGACCGCCGAGCTGGCCTGGGCCTGGCTGCGCCGCTTTCATGCGCCGAGCGCGGCGGTGCTGGTGGCGACGCCGACCTTGCAGCGCGAACTCATCGCGCGCGGCTTTAATAATGTGAAGCTGTGGTCGCGCGGCGTCGACGCGCAGATGTTCCGGCCGGATCGGCGGCGGGACGAGATCGACAGCCGTCAATTAGCACGGCCGGTCTTTCTCACCGTCGGCCGGGTCGCGGTGGAAAAAAATGTCGCGGCGTTTCTCGAACTCGATTTGCCCGGCACCAAACTGGTCGTCGGCGACGGTCCGGCGCGCAGCGCTTTGGCGAAGGCCTATCCCGACGCGGTATTCGTCGGCGCTAAGCAGGGCGAGGAACTGGCGAACCTCTATGCGTCCGCGGATGTTTTTGTGTTTCCAAGTCTCACCGACACGTTCGGGCTGGTGCTGCTGGAAGCCTTGGCGAGCGGCGTTCCTGTGGCTGCGTTTCCCGCCGACGCGCCGCGCGACGTGATCGGTGACGCCGCTGTCGGCGTGCTCGATGAGGATTTGCGGTTGGCCTGTCTCGGCGCGCTGGAACTCGATCGCGCCGCCTGCCGCGATTTCGCCGAGAAACTGACCTGGCGAGCCTGCGCGCAGAGCTTTCTCGACCTTGTCACCGAAGGCGCGCGCGCCTGGCGGGAAAAACGAACCCGAAAAGAGCGGCTCAAGACGTTGTTCGCGGCTGCCCGTTCGCGCGCGCAACGGCGTGGCGGCAGGGCGGCGGCTTAAGGCTGTAAGCGGCTCTTGCGGCGCGCGCGGCTCCGGCGTTACGCTTGCGCATGGGCATCATCGATAAGAACCTGCTGCCGACCGCCGCCGACATCGCGGCCGCCGCCACGCGCCTGTCCGGCGTCGCCGTGCGCACGCCTTTGGTCAATTTTCCGGTGCTCGACGAGCGGCTCGGCGCGCGGGTGTTCCTGAAAGTGGAAACCTTGCAGCGCACCGGCTCGTTCAAATTCCGCGGCGCCTACAACAAAGTGTCGTCGATCCCGCCGGAGCGGCGCGCCGCCGGCGTCGTCGCCTACTCGTCCGGCAATCACGCGCAGGGCGTCGCCGCGGCGGCGAAGCTTCTGGGCATGAGGGCTACCATCGTCATGCCGGCCGATGCGCCCATGGCCAAGCGCAACCGCACGCTCGCGCTCGGCGCCGAAGTGGTGCCTTACGACCGCGACGCCGGCGAGGACCGCGCGGCGATCGCGATGAAGATCGTCAAGGAACGCGGCGCAACGCTGGTGCCGCCTTACGACGATCCTTTGATCATCGCCGGTCAGGGCACCATCGGCACGGAGATCGTCGAGGATCTGGCCAAGCTTGGTGTGAGACCGGACATCGTCGTCGTCGGCGCGTCGGGCGGCGGACTGGCCGCCGGCATTTCGCTCGGCGTCAAATCGCGCGTGCCGGACGCCATCATGTTCACCGCCGAGCCGGAAGACTTCGACGACACGTTGCGGTCGTTCAAGAGCGGCCACCGCGAAGCGAACGCCAAAGTCAGCGGCTCGATCTGCGACGCGCTGATGAGCAATACGCCGGGCGAGTGGACCTTCCCGATCACGCAGGCGCTGATCGGGCAGGGCATCACGGCGAGCGATGCCGATGTCGCGCGCGCGGTGCGCTACGCCTTCGAGGAGCTGAAGCTGGTGGTCGAGCCGGGCGGCGCCATCGGTCTGGCGGCGCTTCTGGCCGGCAAACTCGACGGCCTGTGCGACATGCGCGGCAAGGTCGTGGTGGCGATTCTGTCGGGCGGCAATGTCGACGTCGAGATGTTCGCGAAATTGATCGCGAGCTGAACCGCGTCGTCGTTCAGGTAAAAAGCGCCAGCCGTTCCTCGTCGCTCAGCGCCATGATGGCGGCCAGCGCACTGTCCCAAACCTGCTGCGACGGATCTGCAACCACGCTGGCGACGGCAAATGCCGCCAGATCTTTGCGCGCCGGGTCGTTGCGTGCCGGGTCATTGCGCGTTGTGCTGCCGATATTGTTCTGCGCCGGTGCGGCGGGAGCCAACGCGGCGGGTGCAGGGGCGTTTCCGCCGCCGGGCGATGCCGCGCCGGTATCGACAAACGCCGCTTCGGCCAGCGCCAGCTTGGCGGCGACGACGATATCGTCGATGGCCGCCGCGGTGGCGAGCGTTGCCTGCGTCCGGGCGACGACGCGGTCTTTGCTGTCGGCGCCGCTGTCGCTCAGTTCGACGATCTCGCCGACGGTGATGGTCTCGGCGACTGTCTGACCCGCGACCGGTAGTTCGAGCGGCTCGAAGCCGGCCGGTTGCACGTCGAGCGGGCGATTGTCGAGCGGCTGGAATGCGCGGTTCGGCGGTTCGACGGACGGCAGCTCCGCTGACGGCGCCTCGAACGGCTGCAACTCGAAGGGCTGCAAGTCGAGCGGCGGCAGGATGGCGCGCGACGGCGACGGAGCTGGTTTCGATTCGGCGGCAATCGCCGCCATGGCGACGGCGACGGCTGCCGTCTCGGCCGCCAAGGATGGCGCGGCCGCATTTTCCGCGGCCGGTGCGGCCACGGGCGGGATATTGGCGTTCGCGACATTGGCCGGCGCCAGCACCATCGCCGCGGCGTCGTCGTCGGGCTCAGCCTGGCGCGCGGCTTGCGCATCGATCCGGTCGAACAGCGAGTCGATGAAATTAATTTCCGGAATGATCTCGGTCGCGCGCGGCGGCGCGGGCTGTACGTAGCCCGGCTCCTGGCCGAACACCGGGCCGACGCGCGGATCGAGCGACAGCACGAAGGGATCGGGCGCCGGCCGCGCCGCCTCACCGACCGGCGGTGCGATCGGCTGCACCAGAGCGATGCTGCGCAGCGCGCTCGAACCCGGATGCGGCATCGGCAGTTCCGGCTGTTCGGACGGCGGCACCGGCGACAGGAAACCGACCGCGCCCGGCAAGCCCGTCGGCGTCACCAGAGCCTCGATCCGCGCCTGCATGAATTCGATCAGCGCCGATAAAGTCGCCGCCTTGATTGCGCCGGGAGACTGGTCGATCTGCGGCCGGGCGGCGCGGATGGTGTCGAGCAGCGCGCGCAAATCCTGGCGGATGCGCGCCGCTTCCGGCTCGGTCTTTTGCGTATGGGCGACTTTTTCCAGGCGGAACAGCGCTTCGAGCACCACTTCGGTATCGGCATGGCGGTTGCGCCGCGCATATTCCTGGAGGAAGGCGCGGCCGCGCGCGCTGCTGCCGAGCGCCGCGCTGAACGACAGATAGTCGTCCTCGTCGACGCGGCTTTGCCGCGGCTCCGCGCGCAGCGCGGAATCATCGGAGCCCAGATCCTTGACAAAATCCTTGGCCAAATCCTGAGCCAGACTGTCCGCCAGGTCTTGGGTCAGATTTTGGGCCAGATTTTTGGCCAGGTGCGATTCAAAGGCCATGTGCGCGCGCCATGTGCTTTCCCCAAGGGATAGTTTATCGGTCAACTGGCCTGATTCGGCCAGCCGCTTGCGCGGCAGGTGACTGCGATTAGGCGGTATAAGGCGCTGCCGGAATGGGGGGTTTTCTGTCGGACAGGTCCAATCCAAAGGCCGCGGCGCGGGACGCCGGCTTCGCGGCGCGCCTGGCCTGGCTCTACGCGGCGCTCTTCGTCATGGCCGGCATCCAGTTGCCGTTTTTCCCGGTCTGGCTGAAGGCCAAGGGCCTCGACCCGGACATGATCGGGCTGGTGCTGGCCGCGCCGATCGTCGCCCGCGTCGTCGCCTTGCCATGGGTGACGCAAAGCGCCGACCGCCACGATGCGCTGCGCGGCGCCATCGTGCTGGCCTCGGTGCTCAGCGTTGCCGGCTATGCGCTGGTCGGAATGTCCGATGGCTTCCTGGCCATTCTTCTGATGTGCACCTTTGTCTCGCTGACGATGACGCCGGTGATGCCGCTGACCGAAACCTATGCGCTGCGCGGCCTGTCGGCGCGCGGCCGCGCCTATGGTCCCGTCCGGCTGTGGGGATCGCTGGCCTTCATCCTCGGCACTTTTATCGCAGGCTTTGCCGCCGATTTGATTCCGCCGCGGCATCTGATCTGGCTGATCGTGGCAGCCAGCGCCATCGCTGCGCTGGCGGCGATGACTTTGGCGCCGCTATCAACAGTGAGCGCGGCCGATCAATCCAGACCGGCAACGTCAACGCCCTTGTTGCGCGACAAGGCCTTCCTCGCCGTCGTGGCGGCGGCGAGCTTGATTCAGGCCAGCCACGCGGTGTTCTACGGTTTCTCGGCGGTGGAGTGGCGCGGCGCCGGATTGGACGGCGGCACGATCGCCGCGCTGTGGGGAATCGGCGTGATCGCCGAGATCGTGCTGTTTGCATTGTCGGCGCGCTTGCCGCCGTTCTTTCAGCCGAGTGTGATGCTGATGATCGGCGCGCTTGCCGGCGTGCTGCGCTGGGGCGCCATGGCGTTCGATCCGCCGGCGGCCGCGCTGCCGGTGCTGCAATTGCTGCATGGGCTGACCTTCGGCGCGACCCATCTCGGCGCCTTGATGTTCGTGGCGCGGCATGCGCCGCAAGGGCAGGCGGCGCGCGCGCAAGGCTATCTGGCGATCGCCATCGGCGTGGCGATGACGGCGGTCATGGCGCTGTCGGGCGTGCTCTATGGCGCTTACGGCGCGCGCGCCTATGCGGCGATGGCGCTAGCGGCGGTCGCTGGCGGCATTTGCGCCGCCGTAGCGCACCGGGCGAGCCGCGATGCGACGCTCTGATTGCGCATTGACCTGCCGCGTCGCTTCACCGCAACCGGAGACGATGCCCTGCATGTCGCGCCCTTGCATGTAGATCATCTTGCGCGACAGGCCGCCGTGCCTGCTGATCCAGCGCTTTACCGCGGTGGGATAGATATTCCACAAGGCGGCGGTGCCCATCGGGCTGGTCACCGGCCGGCCTTCTTCATCCGGCATCCAGGCGGCGTGAAAGCCGAAGCGGGCGCGCGGGGTCGCGCAGATTCTGTTTTTCGGGATTAGACCGAGAACCAGTGTGCAGGCCGACAGGCAATTGCCGTCGACCACGATATTTTCGCCGGAGGAGCGCATCACCGCGAAGGCCCGCAGATAATGGCCGATCTGGCCGCCGCGATCCTCGGCGATACGCATCGTGGCTTGCGCTGACGTCGTCGCCGACGCCATTGCCGTCACCAAAAGTGCAGTTACGAGCAGCAGGCCCCGAATTCTCATTCCGCCAACCCCCATCACCGTTGCCAACCGGCACAGCAGACCCACCGAGTCGAAGTCTAGCCCCTTTGCGAGGGCGACGGAAAGCTTTGGTTAACCAAAAGGGTTGGATAAACTATATAGGTATTACAATAGGTTATGTAAAAAGACGGCGGCAGAAGTTTCGTCCCTGTGGATCAGCCCCACAGAGCCGGTTCGGGCGGATAGATCAGGCTGCCGTCGTAGCGCAGGCCAGGGACGCGGTCCTTGGCCAGCAGCAGCGGTCCGTCGAGATCGGCAAAGCGGGCCGCCTGCGCCAGCAGCATGGCCGGCGCCATCGACAGCGACGTTGCCACCATGCAGCCGGCGAAGATGGCGTAACCCCGGGCCGTCGCCGCATCCGCCATTGCCAGCGCCTCGGTCAGGCCGCCGGCCTTGTCGAGCTTGATATTGACCGCGTCATACTTTCCCGCCAGCGCGGCCAGCGAGGCGCGGTCATGCACGCTTTCGTCGGCGCAAACGGGTATCGGCCGGCGCAGGCCGGCAAGCGCCTGGTCGCGGCCTTCCGGCAAAGGCTGCTCGACCAGGATGACGCCGGCTGTGGCGCAGGCCTCGAGATGGGCGGCGAGAGTGTCCTCGGACCAGCCCTCATTGGCATCGACAATCAGGGTCGCCTTGGGCGCCGCGGCGCGCACCGCGGCAATGCGGGCGGCGTCGCCGCCATCGTCGGCGCTGCCGCCGAGCTTGATCTTCAGCAGTGGCCGCCCCGCTGCCTTCGCCGTCGCCTCGGCCATGGCGGCCGGGCTGCCGAGCGAGATCGTGAAGGCGGTAGTGAGCGGCTGTGGCGCCGGCAGGCCGGCCAGTTCATACGCCGGACGGCGGTTTTGCTTGGCCGCAAGGTCCCAAAACGCACAATCCAGCGCATTGCGGGCGGCGCCGGCCGGCATCGCCTTTTGCAGGCCGGCACGGTCGAGGCCGGCGGCAAGCGGGCCGCGCATCGCCTCGATCGCCGCGATGACGCTGTCGGCGCTCTCGCCGTAGCGGGCATAAGGCACGCATTCGCCGCGCCCGGTCACATGACTGTCACCGAGTTCCGCCACCACCACCAGGGCCTCGGTTTTGGCGCCTCGGCTGATCGTGAAAGTACCGGCGATCGGCCACCTTTCGGCCTCGACTTTAAGGGTTATGTGGGGGGAGGACGGCAATGCACATTGACCTTGCGGGCGCCGCGACCGAACCTGCGCGGCGACGAGACTGGGGATATCCGGCCTTGGCCGCTGCGGTCAAACGCCGGACCGGCCTACAAGGCAAGCACGGCGGAATCGGACAGCGAAATCGCCTGATTTTTGAATGATTTCCGAGGCGGAGCGGCAGGGTGGTCGGCAGCGTGGGTGACGAGATATTGCTCGACGACAGTGTGCAAGGCAGCAACCTCGCTCTCGTCGGCGCCGGCGCGTGGATCGCGATCAATGCGCGCGGCCTGGAAGCCTCGATCCAGACGCTGATTGCCAAATATCCCTCGGTCAAAAAAGTCGCCATCGACATGGACCATGTCGAGCGCCTCGACACATTCGGCGCCTGGCTGCTGGAGCGGCTGGTGCGGGCCTTCAAGGCGCGCGGCTGTGAAACTACGGTCATTGGCCTGAAGGATGACTACAAGGCGCTGATCGACGAACTGGGCAACGTCAAACTGGAAGAGCCGCCGCGCATCGGCGGCCAGGCCTTCAGCTACGCGCTGCATTCAATCGGCGAGAATATCGCCTCGGTCGGCAATTCGTTCGCGGCCATCGTCAACATGCTCGGCGCACTCGTCGTGGCCTGGCTGCGCGTGGCAACGCGGCCGCGCACCTTCCGTATGACCTCGCTGGTGCATCAGCTCGACAACGTGGCGTGGCGGGCGGTGCCGATCATTCTTCTGATCACCTTTCTGATCGGCTGCATCATCGCGCAACAGGGTCTGTTCCATTTCCGCAAATTCGGCGCCGACGTCTATGTCGTGGATATGGTCGGCATTCTGGTCCTGCGTGAACTCGGCGTGCTGATCGTCTGCATCATGGTGGCCGGCCGTTCCGGCTCGGCCTACACCGCCGAACTCGGCTCGATGAAGATGCGCGAGGAAATCGACGCGCTGCGGACCATGGGCTTCGACCCGGTCGAGGTTCTGATCCTGCCGCGTATCCTGGCGCTGATCATCGGCGTGCCGATCCTGACGTTTCTCGGCTCGATGGCGGCGCTTTATGGCGGCGGCCTGGTGTGCTGGCTTTATGGCGGCATCGATCCGGACATTTTCCTGTCCCGGCTCAAGGAAGCCATCGCACTCAACACTTTCGAGGTCGGCATGATCAAGGCGCCGTTCATGGCGCTGGTGATCGGCGCGGTCGCCTGCGTCGAAGGCCTCGCGGTGAAGGGCTCGGCGGAATCGCTCGGCCGCCAGACCACCGCCTCGGTGGTGGAGTCGATCTTTCTGGTGATCGTGATGGACGGCATCTTCGCCATCTTCTTTGCCTCGATCGGGATGTAGGCGATGGCACCCGCGCCCATGAACGGCAAAAGAGAAGTCGTCATCGAAGCGCGCGACATCGTCGTCGGCTTCGGCAACCATCTTGTCCTCGACCACACCGATCTCGACGTCTATCGCGGCGAGATCCTCGGCTTCGTCGGCGGTTCCGGCGCCGGCAAATCGGTGCTGATGCGCACGATCATCGGGCTGATCCCCAAGCGCGCCGGCACCATCAAGGTGTTCGGCGTCGATATGGGCGAGGCAACCGACAGCGAGCGCCGCGCGGTGGAGCGGCGCTGGGGCGTTTTATTCCAGCAAGGCGCGCTGTTTTCGTCGCTGACGGTGATGGAGAACCTGCAGTTTCCGGTGCGCGAATATCTCAATTTGTCGCAGCGCCTGCTCGACGAACTGGCCATCGCCAAACTGGAAATGGTCGGGCTCGATGCCTCGGTCTGTCAAAAATTCCCGTCGGAACTGTCCGGCGGCATGACCAAGCGCGTGGCGCTGGCGCGGGCGCTGGCCCTCGACCCGGAAATCGTCTTCCTCGATGAGCCGACCTCCGGCCTTGATCCGATCGGGGCAGGCGATTTCGATACCCTGATTGCCACGCTGCAGAGGACTTTAGGCCTGACCGTTTTCATGGTAACCCACGACCTCGACAGCCTGCACACGGTCTGCGACCGCATCGCGGTCCTCGCCGAGGGCAAGGTGATCGCCGCGGGAACCATGGAGACCATGCTGGCGTCGGAGCATCCGTGGCTGAAGTCGTATTTCCGTGGCAAGCGGTCGCGGGCGGGCTATCAACCGCAGGGCAAGGCGGCGACGTGACGTTGGATTCGATACAGGAGGCGGCCGGACCCGCATAGGGTTCGGTCCCGGAGTTGGCGGATGGAAACGAGAGCGAACTATGTATTGATCGGCGCCTTCACGCTGGCTGTGATCGTTGGCGTGTTCGGCTTCGTCTATTGGTTCCAGAACATTGGCGGCACCGGCGAGCGCGCATTCTATCGCGTTGTGTTCGACGGCTCGGTGTCGGGCCTGCGCACCGGCGCCTCGGTCTTGTTCAACGGCATCCGCGTCGGCGAGGTGACCGGCCTGTCGCTCGACCCCAAGCGGCCGAAGCAGGTGGTCGCCCGCATCTCGGTCGACAAGGGCGTGGCCATTCGCGCCGACACCGAAATCGGCCTCGAATTCCAGGGGCTGACCGGCATTTCGGCGCTGTCGCTCAAGGGCGGCGATCCGAACAAGCCGCCGCTGGTTGGCGCCGTGAACGTCAAGGACGACGGGCCGCTTCTCACCGCGCCGCCCGGCGCCACCCAGGACGTGACGCAGGCCGCCCGCGATGCGCTGCGCAAGGTCCAGGAATTCATCGAGGACAATCAGAAGACATTCAAGAGTGCACTGGCCAATGTCGATGCCTTTTCCGCGGCGCTGGCGCGTAATTCCGAGCGCGTCGATCATATTGCCGCCGGGCTCGAGAACCTGACCGGCGGCGCCGACGGCAAGGGCGGCGACATCAACGAGGCGGCGCGCTCGATCAAGGCGCTGGCGGAGAATCTCGACAAGCGTACCGCCGAACTGACCGTCGGCATCTTGAAACTGGCCAATAGCGGCACGCGCACGCTGTCGACGATCGACAAGGCGGCGAAAAACTTCGACGCCAATCCGAGCCGCATCATTTTCGGCGGCCCGCCGCCGGCACCGGCCAAGGACACCAGCCCGGCGGCGGCCAAGCGCCGGTAGGCGGACGCCGGCGGACCAGCGGCGGTCGAGAAGTGGTCACAATAAAAAACGGGCGCCTGTGAGGGCGCCCGTTTTTATTCTTCGGCGGCGACTGTCGCTCAGGCGTTGTCGAAACGTCCGGCGGCATGCGCCAGCATGGTATAGACCTTGCCGGTTTCCGAGGTGAGGTAGGTGCGCGCCACCATCTGCCCGCGGTCGTCGCGCGAGACTTCTTCCAGAAGCCGCTCGAATTCGCTGATGTAGCGGTCGACGGTCTGTTTGAACTCGCGGTCGGCGCGATACTTCTTGCGGATTTCGTCGAATGCCTGCTGGCCCTGCAAGGTGTAGAGCCGGCGGGTGAACACATTGCGTTCGCCGCGCTTGTAGCGATCCCACAGATCGGCGGCGGCGTCATGGTCGATCATGCGGGCAATATCGACCGAAAGTGAATCGAGCGACTCGATCGAATGACGCGCCGGACGTTCGGCATCGGCGCGGGCCGGCTCGCGCATCGGCTCGCGTACCGGCTCGCGCGGAAATTCCCGCGCCGGCTCGACTTCATCGCGCGAGGCGCGGGTCAACAGATCGCTGAGCCAGCCGCGGCCGGGATTGGCCGGTTGCGTCGGCGACAGCGACGGCGCTTCGGCGCGGCGCGGCGCCGGCGCGAAGCTGGCGACTTCCGGACGCGGCGGCGGCGCATCGTTGCGCAGGAGGTCGTTGCGGCCGCCGATCACGGCGAGCGTCGGCTCCTCGCGCAGGCGGCGCGGCTGCTGCACCGGCTCGACGGCGTCGAGGTTGCGGCCGTGGCGGGCGACGATGCGGTTCAATTCGGCGAGCGCCTCGATCTGGTCGACGATGACGCGGCGCATCTGCGCGGCGCCTTCGGCGGTTTCCTGCGGCAGCTCGAACACGCCGCGGCGCAGTTCCGAGCGGGTGGCGTCGAGTTCGCGCTGCATCTCGGCGGCCATCTGCTTCATGTCCTGCACCGTCTCGGCGAAGCGCAGGCTGGCGTCGCGGAAAATCGTCTGGGTCTCGCCGGCGACCTGCTCGTGGATTTCACGCATGCTCTCGAGCGTGCGCGACTTTTCCTGGGCGGCCTTTTCGCGGACGCTTTCGTACTGCTCGCTGATGGCGCGGGTGCCGTCGGCGCTGGATTCGGACACCAGCCGGGCAACCTCTCGGGCGCGGGTGGAAGCGGCTTCGAGCGACTCGTCGAGCAGGCCGGAGAAGCGCTTGAGGCGCTGCTCGATGTCCTCGGTGCGGATGTCGAGCGTGGCGACCAGCGAGTCGAGCTGGACGCGGCGCTCGACGACGGTTGCCTCGGTGTGCTGGTTGGAACGGTCGACCAGTTCGGCGGCCTTGGTGAGATCGCGGCCATGCGCCTCGAACTGGCTGGCGAGATGGCCGAGATCGGCCACCACATGGGTGGTGACGTCGCGGAAGTTGGTAATCGTGCTTTCGACCCGGTCGGTGGCGGTGTTGGTCGTGCCGGTCACCTCGTGCATGGCGGCGACGAATTCCGAGACGCGCAGCATCAGGGTATTTTCCAGCGCGCTCATGTTCTCGTGCGAGCCGGACAGCACCTCCTGCAGCATGATGTTGGCTTCGCGCAGGCGCTCGAACAGCGAGGTGGTGTCGGCGCGCAGCATGTTGTGCGTGTCCATCATCTCGGTGACGGTCGCGGTCGCGGTTTCCTTCGACTTCTCGATCGCTTTAAACGCGGTGTCCTGCAAATCGGTGAGCGTGCGGGTGACCGAGTTGGCGGCGGTTTCGCCGGCGGTGTTGATCATGCGGGTGATCTCGGCGCCGTTGTCGACGACCGAACGGCTGAACACCAGACCCTTTTCCTCGATCGAGGCAATCGCGGTATCGGCCGCCTTTGTGATGTCGGCGGCGAATTTCTCGCCCTTCTCGGCGATGGCGTGCAGCACGCCGCCGCTCTTGTCGGACAGGATGGCGCTCATCTCGTCGGTGCGCTTGGAGACGGTGGCGGCGATCTCCTCGGCGCGGCTGATGAAGCTCTTGGCGACCTCGTCGCTGACGCCGGTCAAAGTGCGTTCCGCCTCGCTGGCGCTGGAGCGGATCGCGTCGGTAGTCGACAAAGCGAGCGCGCCGAGCGATTTTTCCGCTTCCGAGGCGTTGGTCTTGATCGCCTGGCTGAGCTGCTCCATGCGCGAATGCAGGGTTTCGGCGGCCGCCTTGGTGCGGCTTTCGATCTGGTCGGTGACGGTGACGGCGCGGCCGACGAGCAATTCCTCGAAGCGGCTGATGCGGCCGTCGAGCGTGTCGGCGACTTCCATCGCACGCGCGCCGAGCGTCTTGTCCATGTCGCCGATCTTGGCGCTGATCGCGTCCGCTACTTCGGCGCCGCGGGTATTGATGGTGCCGGTGACGTCGCTGATGCGCTTGTCGAGCGCGCCGACGACTTCCTCGCCGCCTTTGGTGAGCGCGCTGGCCAGTTGGTTGACGCGGCCGTCGAGCATGGTCTCGAACTGGGTGAGACGGCCGTCGAGCGAGCCGGACAATTCGTTGGCGCGGCCGGTGACGCGGCTGTCGAACGTGTCGAGATAGGCGCGCATTGCTTCGGAGACGTCCTGCGTGCGCTGGCCGAGGCGTTCGATCAGCTCGCCGCCATAGGTCTTCACGGTGTGGTCGAACTCGGTCAGGTGGCGGGTGACGAGGTTGCCGAGGTTGGTCGAGTCGCGGGAAATCTTCTCGGTCAGCTCGGTGCCGCCCTTGTTGAACATGTCCTCGAATGCCTTCAGGCGCGCGGCCAGGATGTCCTTGACCTGATCGCCGCGGCTGTTGAGCGCGCTCACCAGGGTCTCGGCATTGGTGCGGAAGATGTCGGCGACATTGTTGCTGCGGTCGATCAGGGTGTCGGTAATGTGCGTGCCGGTCTGCTCCATCTTGGCGACGACGTCGCCGCCGCGCAGCGACAGGTCGAGCACCAGTGAATCGCCGGTCGAACGCAGCGTCGAGTTGACGTCGTCGGCGCGGGCGGAAATCACGTCGGCCATGCGGTTGGCGGTCTCGGTGATGGCGTCGGTCAGCAGTTGCTGGCGGCCGGCCATGCCGTCGACGGTGGCGGCGGTCTTCTGGGCGAACCCTTGCGCGACCAGATCGAGGCGCTGCGACATCATCTGCTGCAGGCGCGCCGCCATGTCGGCGAATTCGTCGTGAACGTGTTCGGTCTTGAAGTTGAGGCTGGCCGAGAGCCGGTCGCTGGCCGACGCGATGGCGGTGGTCGCCTTGTCGCTGGTGGTTTCCAGGCGATCGAGCAGGTTGGCGCCGCGCTCGCTGAGCGCATCGATCATGCTGTCGCCGGCGTGTCCCAGCGCGAGCGTGATGTGTTCGCCCTTTTCGGTGAGCGAACGGGTGACGCGCTGCGCCACTTCGTTGACCTTCTCGGCGACCAGATCGCCGACCGAGGTGATGTCGTGCGACAGATCGAGATGAACGCTGCCGATCGCCTTGCGCACCTGTTCGGACTGGCTGACCAAGGTGTCGCGCTGATTGGTCAGTTCGCTCAACAGATCGCGGATGCGGACTTCGTTGTCGTTATAGGCGCGCTCGAGCGCCGATACTTCGTTGTGCACCAGGGCTTCGAGTTCGGCGGCGCGGGCCAGCGCGCGCTCGACGCCGTCGCCCATGGCGGCGACTTCGCGGCGAATGGCCTGGCCGACCGAGACGACCTGCTCGCGCGCGGCGGTTTCCGGCTGCGCCAGGCGCATTGCCACCTCGGCCATGGATTCGGCGACCAGCCGCATGTCCTGCGAGCGGCTGAACATATGGGCGATCACATAAAAGAAAATCACCGGAACGACGACGGCGGAGGCGATGCCGACCAGCGCGGCGATGCCGACATTGGGAATGGCGATCAGGGCCTGCAAATCGGCGCTCGCCAGATAGGCCAGCGCGCCGGCGCCGGCGACCCAGCCGAGCGCGGCAACCGAGGCGATCGCGTAGGGAGCGCGCGCGCGACGGCGGCGCAGCGTCTGCAGGATCTGGCCCATATTGGCGCGGTCGTCATTGGCGGGCAGCCGCGGGGCTGTGTCGCCGGCCGGCCAGTGCGGCGCGTCTTCTAACTCGCGGAACAGGTCGGCGGTAACCGGCGGGGTCTCTTTATCGGCGTCGATGACGGGATTGACCGTCAACCGCGGCTCAATGCGCTCGGCTTTCGCCTCTATGCGCTCGGCGTTCGCCTCGGTGCGCTCGGCTGGGCTGCGCGGCAACAGCGCATCCTCGATGGCGGCGAGCGCCTCGTCCGTTGCGTTCTTGGTTTGCTGCGGATTATTCGCCATGTCGGTCATCGCCTCGTCGTTACGCAGAACAGAATTGACAGCCCGATCCGCCGCTCATGGGGCAGGCCGGGCCGCGACTGCTTGTGCCGTTAGAGCCGGTCGGAATTCGTTTGCCCGGATCCCGGCAAGGCTTGCCGCCATTCGGGATCATGCAGGTTCCGCACCAAGCTCCACCAAACCGCCAGAGTTTCATCCTATCGCCTTGGCAATGCGAAAGAAACCGGGCCAGTAAGGTAGTTTTAATCATCGTTAACGAAGGTTAACCATAGAAAACCCAGGTTCTCACGAAAATTATCGTAAGAGAGAACCATGACCGGTGAAATAAGGCCGCGCCGCGGCAATTCACACGCCGCCTCAATCCGAATTTTTGCTCAGGAATTAACCACCGCGGCGATTGGCGGGGCGATCGGCGCCAGCGGGACGAAATTCGGCCGAAAGCCCATACGGCATTTACCGGATTTTTGGTCGTGCGCGGGCACACTCGGGACGCGCCGCGTCAGCGGCCCGGACCGGGAGATGAGCATGGCCCTGAGTGCCTCTGAATCGATGGCGTCCGAATCCAGCGCCGCGATCGACCGCCGCCATCTCGCCCGGATGACGCTGGGCGACCGCAGCCTCGAGCAGGAGGTCCTGCAACTGTTCGACCGCCAGGCCAGCCTGCTGATCGAGCGCATGCGCCTTGTCGACCGCGCCGGCGACGGCGCCGCCATTGGCGCGCTGGCGCACACGTTGAAAGGCTCGGCCGCCGGCATCGGCGCCGGCGAGGTTGCGCGCGCGGCCGAGGCCGCCGAACAGGCCGCAGCGCACGCGCCGGCCGATCTCAGCGCCACCATCGACCGGCTGGCCCAGGCCGTGGACGAGGCGCGCGCGCTGATCGCCGCGTTGCTGCGGCAAGGGTGAGCGCTACTGGCGCGTCCGGCGGAATGATTATATAGGAAGCCGCCCAACGCCACTTCCGGCGTCTTTTTAGCTGTCACACCGATCGTCATTTCAATGCCGAAAATCACCTACATCGATTCCGCCGGCGCCAAGCGCACGGTCGAGGCCGACGCCGGTTCGACCGTGATGGAAGCGGCGATCCGCAACAATATTCCCGGCATCGAAGCGGAATGCGGCGGCGCCTGCGCCTGCGCCACCTGTCACGTCTATATCGCCGAAGAATGGCGCGCCAAGGTCGGCGAGCCGACGCCGATGGAAGAAGACATGCTCGACTTCGGCTACGACGTGCGGCCGAATTCGCGGCTGTCTTGCCAGATCAAGGTCACGCCCGAGCTTGACGGGCTGGTGGTGACGACGCCGGAGAAGCAGGCTTAAGCTTGGGCTTTGACCTGGCCTTTTGCTTGGGGCAGCCTGCGCTGTGCGATAAGAATGCCCACCGCGAACGGCGCCAGCAGCACCAGCCGGCTTTGATAGCGGTCGACCGGATGCGAGAACACGCCGCAGATCGCCGCGTTGGCCGCGAGCGCCAGCAGTATGGTGACGCTCAGCGCCGCCGCCTCGGGCGTCAGCCTCAGTTGTCGCTGCAGGATCAGTGCCAGGATCAGCGCGGCCATCGCCAGTCCGCCGACGGGTCGGTGCAGATCGTTCAGCGCGACGACATTGAATCGTTCGGTATGCTGGCGCGCCGCGCTCAGGGACGGCAACAAAGCCGGAATGAACTGCGACACGGCTTCGAAGGTCGGATCGTTGTCGTCGAGGCTCACCTCGGTATCGAATGTGATGAGCTGCGTCGCGGTTGCGACGATGGCCGCTTCCAGATGCATGCCGGGATACATCAAGAGGGTCTGGCGGATGATGCGTTCCTGCTCGGCTCGGTGCGCGTTCCAGCCGCCGAGCTTGTAAAGGATCGAGTCATTGCCCCACAGCCAGTCGTCGGCTTCGTCGGGCATGTCGTCCCTGTAGGGGCAAAGGCTTATCGTCGGGTCCGGGCAATGTTCGCCGAGATAGCGTTCGACGATGCCGTCCTCGATCAGCCGCCCGAACAGGAAGCCCGGCCCGCCCGGCGTAAAGGCGAAGTTGCCGGTGACGGCGAGATTCGACAGCGGGCAAAGCGCTATGCCGGCGGCAACCGCGAGAGCGGCGAGGCTCAGGCGCGGCGCCGGCCATAGAAGCGGCCGCACGCGCGCCGCCGCCGCGATCAGCGCGAGCGCGGCGAGCAGCGCGACGCAGAGTCCCGCGGCCGCCATATGCGTCGGAATGGACAGGGCAATGACGGCGGCGAGCGCGTACCTCTCCCAGCGCGCCAGCCGCTCATGTGCAAAACCGAGCAGGTAAAGCGCCAGCACCGAAGCCGCGAACAGAATGTCGGGCATCAATTGCCCGGCGAGCCATGGCAGGCTGGTAGTCACGCTCAAGCCCGCGACTATGAAAAACGTCAGCCATGGTCGCCCGCCGAGGCCGTTGACACGCAGGCTGACGGTGAACAGCCAGGCCATCAGTGCGCATTGCAGGATGACGCAAGGCCAGAAGGCGAGGGGAATGCCCGCCCTCAGAAACAGGCCGTACAGCGCCGAGCGGCCCGGCAGCGGCATGCCGGTGAGGGCCACCGTGAGATAGCCGCCGGTGTCGGGAAAGATGATCGGGAAGCCGTTCCAGATGGCCGGCGCCAGCAGCACCAGCGTCATGGCCGCGCCGGACAAAACCCAGGTCGCACGACTGGCGGCATTCGAATGGCGGGGAAGACCAGCGGTCGTCTCGCCGCCCGCAACCAGACTGTCCGCCATCGTTTCTAGATCCACCGCGCTAGCATGCCCGATAACTTGGCACGGCAGGCAACGAAATGCACCGCGATTGCGGTGGACGGGTTAATTCGCCACGGGCCGCGCGCCGGTTGTCGGATCGTCATGGTGCCGATTATGGCGCCAGTTGATCGCAAGCCACGCGGCCATCATGGCGGCAGCGAAAACCGCCAGCCATACCAGCCGGCTTTGATAGCGGTCGACCGGGTGTGAGAAAACGCCGCAAATCACCGCATTGGCGAAAAATGCCAGCAGCACCGTCGTGGCCAGGCCGTCGAACGCCGGCGGCAGGCCGAGCCTGCGCCGCAGTAACAAAGCTGCGACGACACAAAACATGGCGAATGCCGCCACCGGAACGTGAATGACGTTCAACGGCGCGATGTCGAAGCCGGCGATCTGCTGGCGCGCCCGCATGAACTCCGGGAAGAGACCCGGCGTATGCACCTTGAACATCGCAATGGTCGGTGCGTTGTCGGTGCCGTTGACCTCGGTCCTGAACTTGATCAATTGCATGGCCGTGGCGGCGAGTGCGGCCTTCACGTGCATCAACGGGTAAAGCGTCAGTGTTTCGCGCAGGATCTGCTTTTCCTCATCGCTGCCTTCAAAATCGTTGAGCGCGCGGAACGGAGAACTGGGGTCCCATAGCCAGCTATCGGCGTCCTTGGGGAAATCCGACCTGAAGGCGCACAGGCGCAACGCCGGATCGGGACATTTGTCGTTCAGATAGCGGAGCACGATGCCGTCTTCGACCAGCCGGCCGAACAGGAAGCTCGAGCCGCCCGGGGTCATCGCGAAATTGCCGGTGATCGCGTCATTGGAGACCGGGCACAGCGCCAGTCCGGCGGCGACGGCGCCAGCGGCGAATGTCAGGCGCGAGGGCGGCAGGGCGACGAAGCGAAGGCGCGCCATCACCGCTGCGGCAAGAACAACGCCGACGCACATGCCCGCCGCCGCCATATGGCTGGGCATGGCGACGGCAATGACCGCCACCAGCGCGATGCGCTCGGCGGTGCCGAGCATGCGATCGCGGAATATCAACATGTGCAGCGCCAGCACCGCCGCCGGAAACAGGATGTCGGGCATCAACTGGGCCGTGAACCACGGCATGCTGGTGGTGACCGTCAGCAGCGCGACGATGCCCACGGCCAGCCAGGGCCGGCCGCCCAGGCCATGCGTGCGCAGCGTCAGCACGATCAGCCAGGTCATCATCGCGGCTTGCAGAACGATATTGATCCAAAAGTGCGAGGAAATTCCGAGATACAGAAATGCGCCATACAACGCCGAACGGCCCATGCCGAGTGTGCCGAATATCGGCCTGTCGAGGTAGCCGCCGGTGTCGGGGAAGATCAGCGGAAAGCCGTTCCAAATGGCTGGCGACAGCAGCACAACCAGCATGACAAGGCTGGCCATCGTCCAGACGGCGCCGTTGATGGCGACAGGACGGACGCCGGCCTTCGGCAGCGCCAGCGCACCGGGACGCGCAACAAGAAAGTCAGCCATAGCCTAACGCCCCACCAAGTGGTCCCGGAACCAAGATTGAGATTAGTCCTTGCATTCGGCGCGCCGAACTCAGGGATTTCCCTTAGCAACAACGCCGGCAGGTCGTTTTGGTTCGTTCGCGGGCGGCCGTCAGCCGTGATCTTGCGCCGGCAAAATGTCGCGGCCTGGCGACGGCAGTAGCAATTTTCTCCGCTCATGCAGGCTTGCGAGCGCCAATGCGCTGGCGACGGCCGCCAGCCAGACGATGCGCGCGCCATAGCGGTCGTGCGGATTGGACAAGGCGCCGCAGACCAGCGCATTGGCCAAAAGCGACAGCGCGCAGAATCCCGCCAGTTCGCCAAAGGCGGCCGGCAGTCTCCGCCGCCATACGAGCACAACGATAACCGGCAACAGCGCCATGCTCAGCAGCGCCAGCGGATAATGCAGCTTGTTGATCGTCGCGAACGAGAATTCGCCCTGTTGCTGGCGCGCCGCCTTCATCGCCGGCTCGAGTTGCGGCGCGTAGTCGTGCACGATGAAATAAGTGTGCCAGGCCCAATGCACGACACCTTCGCCGGTATGCACGTCGATCAGTTGACGCGCGGTGGCGATCGCCGCGGTTTTGAGTTGCAACGCCGGATAATCGATCAGGCTTTGAACGGCGACGTGTTCCATCTCCTGGCCGAGACCGGCGAAGCGGCCGAGCCTGTCGAACAACGGACTGCCCCAGAACCAGACATCGGCGTCGCGCGGCAACGCATCCTTGTAGGCGCACAGCCGCAGCTTCGGGTCGGGGCAATGGTCGTCGAGATATTTATTGACGATGCCATCCTGCAACATGCGGCCGAACGACAGCGCAAAGCCGCCCGGCGTCCATGCCAGGCGTTTGGCGACCGCGTAATTGGCGGCGAACACTATGACGGCGCCGAGCAGTAGCGCCATGGCGCCATGGCCGAGGGCGGCGCGGGCGACGCGTTTGCGGTCGATCAGACAGAGCAGCGCGGCGGATGCCAGCAGCGCGCCCATCACCGCGATGGTGGCGCTATGCGTCGCCGCAGCGACGGCGCCCAGCACGATCAGGCCGATCCGCTCGGCGCGGGTGAGCGCATCGCCGCGCATCAGCAAGAGATACAGCGCCAGCACGCCCAGGCCGCAGAAGATGTCGGTGAGCAGGATCGCGGTCAGGAACGGCAGCGTGGTGAAGATCGACAGCGCGGTCACGCTGCCGAGCAGCAGCCAGGGCCGGCCGCCGAAGCCATGCACGCGCAACAGCAACGAGAGAACCCACACCGTCAGCGCCGACTGTGCCAGCAGCACCGGCCAGAACGACAGCGGCACG
This sequence comes from uncultured Hyphomicrobiales bacterium, assembly GCA_903839845.1. GTDB lineage: Bacteria > Pseudomonadota > Alphaproteobacteria > Rhizobiales > Xanthobacteraceae > Pseudolabrys. The sequence goes on along the minus strand of CAIMEA010000106.1, from coordinate 2,614 downwards.
CCGGCATTGAGCATGAGGCCATAGACGACGGCGCGGCTCGGCACCAATGTGCCTTCGTACCAGCGCGCCAGATAGCCGCCGGTGTCGTATTGCAGCAGAGGAAACCGGTTCCAGATCGCCGGCGCGATCAGGATCGTGACCGACAATATAACCGCAAGCGCCCAAAAGGCGCGGTCGCGCCGCGTCACTCGAATCCTCCCCGGCCGCATCGTTTTTTATTATGCCTTGATACCGTCTTGACGGTTTGCTGGCTATGGCGAAATCTCTCTGTCATCGCCGGGCTTGACCCGGCGATCCCGATAAGGGACGCAATAAACCTCCTAAGCGGGATGGCCGGGGCATAGACAAGCGAGGCGACGCCGTCCCTTGGACGGCTATGCCGGCCATGACAAGGGCAGCCATGTTCGTTTCCTTTTTCCATGACCTGAAATCAGCCGGCGTGCCGGTGTCGTTGCGCGAATACCTCACTTTGATGGAGGCGATGCAGGCCGATCTCGCCTCGCGCCGCGTCGAGGATTTCTATTATCTGGCGCGCGCCGTGCTGGTGAAGGACGAGCGCAACATCGACAAGTTCGACCGCGTCTTCGGCACGGTGTTCAAAGGCCCCGAGATGCTGGGTGACGGCCTCGCCGCCGATATCCCGGCCGAATGGCTGAAGAAGATGACCGACAAATATCTCACCGAGGAAGAGAAGAAGCAGATCCAGGCGCTCGGCGGGCTCGACAAATTGCTGGAGACGCTGAAGGAGCGCCTGGCCGAACAGAAAGGCCGTCACCAGGGCGGCTCGAAATGGATCGGCACCGGCGGCACGTCGCCGTTCGGGAATGGCGGCTACAATCCGGAGGGCATCCGCATCGGCGGCGAGAGCACGCACCGGCGCGCGGTCAAGGTGTGGGACAAACGCGAGTTCAAGGACCTCGACGACGAGGTCGAACTCGGCACCCGCAACATCAAGGTGGCGCTGCGGCGCCTGCGCAAATTCGCCCGCACCGGCGCGCCCGACGAGTTGGATCTCGACGGCACCATCAAGGGCACCGCGCACAAGGGCTATCTCGATATCCAGATGCGGCCGGAGCGGCATAACGCCGTGAAGGTTTTACTGTTCTTCGATATCGGCGGCTCGATGGACTGGCACATCAAGGCGACCGAGGAATTGTTCTCGGCGGCGCGCACCGAGTTCAAGCACATGGAGCATTTCTACTTCCACAACTGCCTGTACGAGAAGGTATGGAAGGAAAACCGAAGGCGCTTCCAGGCGACGACGCCGACCTTCGATGTGCTGCACACGTTTCCTCACGATTATAAAGTCGTGTTTGTCGGCGACGCGTCGATGTCGCCTTACGAGATCGCGGCGCCCGGCGGCTCGGTCGAGCATTACAATGAGGAGAGCGGGCAGGTGTGGATGGAGCGCGTGCTGCGCACTTATCCGCACGCCGTCTGGCTCAACCCGACGGCGGAGCGTGAATGGGACTTCACACATTCGATCCAGATGATGAAGCAGCTGATGGGCGGGAGGATGTATCCTCTGACATTGGACGGGCTGGATCGGGCGATACGGGAGTTGGTGCGGTGAGTCATGTCGAAACTTTCGTCGAGAGAACTGTCGATTCTCGCGCGGCGATTTATGCGAGAGCGCATGAGGGTCTGGAAAGCCGAGAAAAGATATTATTCGCAAGCGAATAGCTTAGATGAGGCTATAGATATTGCGCTTGGACTCCGCGACAATGACCGAATTCCATCTCATCAATGCAGAGTTGGACGCGTGGCGCTGAGTCGTGCTGGACGATTGCTTAAAGAACGATTCAGATCGCTCAGGAAAGCTCGCAATTTTGAAGAATTGCATAGTATTTTAGCTCGGATCGCTGCAGAGGTGCCGCGCTTCGGCAAGCTTGCTACATACGATATTGCCCATCGACTTGGAATCTATTTTGGAATGAAACCCGAATTGGTTTACTTGCACGCCGGGACCAAGGAAGGAGCTTCGGCAATTGGAATTTTCGGCAGTGCTGTCGATTTGAAAAAATTCCCGAAGCCACTTCAGATAATGTCTGCCACGCAATTGGAAGATTTCCTCTGCATCTGCAAATCTGCTTTACAAGGATCTGTCTCTTTCAATCAGGCGTGTAGCGAACTTTCCCGTTCCTGCGTATCGCGCGGGTCGATCTGTTAGCTTTTTTCTGTCACTCCATCTCCACCCGTAAAGTTCTGCTCGCCGCGCGCCGCAACGTCACCGTACCATTGTCCGGATCGAGCAGGCGATCCAGCTGCCGTCGGCTGGTCTTCATGCGCGCGGCGATTTCGCTTCACCTCTCCCATAGGGAGAGGTCGCCCGCCGAAGCTCTAGCGAAGGCGGGCGGGTGAGGGGTCACAGAATATCGGGATACTTAGACCCCCTCACCCCAACCCACTCCCCAAAGGGGAGAGGGAGCGCGCCAGCATTCTTGGCGGCGTCCCGAAATACGCCGCTCCAGAACCCCCTTCCTTCTCCCCAAATCCCCTCTATATTTCTCCTGTCCATCAACAACCGAAAGGAGGTGATCCAGTGTCTCATTGTCTATCGCCGCGGTCGCCGGCATTCGTGAACTGGGTCCTCGCCTCTCATGGGGTTCAGTGC
>CAIMEA010000105.1 GCA_903839845.1 uncultured Hyphomicrobiales bacterium | reverse complement strand
CCGCGCACGCGGATACGCGGTTCGCCGTCATCGCCGGCCTTGGCCGCGGTCTGCTGTTGGGTCACGTGTTGGCTCACTTTTTGACTGACTGCTTTTCGATTAACTGCTTTTCGGCCCGGCTTGTAGCGCGCAGCCGTGTTGTCGTCCAAACTGATGCGCGGCGTCGATGTCGGCGTCGTCTCCCGAATTGTGATGCGGAGCCGGTTGCGGCCGAAACGAATTCCGCCGCCAGCGTCTGTAGCATGTTGCCGCATCGACCGCACGCGAGCAACGCCAACCGCACGTTGCCTAACGTCCTTTCAGCATTGGAAAATTCCGCGGCGCGCGGCGCCTTGGGCGCTCGCCCCGGGCGCCGGCGCAGGCCACGCTAAAGAACTCCTTAACCATGCTCGCTTAAGCCTGAATGGGTCCGTTTCCGCTTGTTCCATCGGGCCCATCCGTGATGCGTCGCAAAGCCGTCCAAACACTGGTCATCGTGGCGGCAAGTGTCTCGCTTGCCGGCTGCAGTGTCACCAACGATGTCGGCGGGCTGTTCTCCGGCCGGTCCGAACACGTCGAGGCGCGCGGCGATATGCCACCGCCGCCATCCTCGGCCGAGGTCACCGGTTCGATTGCACCGCGCACGAGCGCCGAGCCGTCGCGCGAGGCGATGGCGCAGGAACCCGCCCGCCGTGAGCCCGCGCCGCAATTGTCCGCGCAAGTGTCCGCGCCAGCGGTCCTGCCCGGCGCCGACGGCAAGGACGATGTCGGCCGCGGCCGCGCGCTTTTCCGCGCCGGCAATTTCGCCGAGGCCGAGCTTGCTTTCGATCGCGCCGCCAGGATGAACCCGCGCGACCCCGAGGCCTGGCTGGGTCTCGCCGCCTGCTACGACCGCATGCGCCGTTTTGAACTCGCCGATCGCGCTTATGTGCGGGCGGTGGCGATCAACGGCACGACCGCGGAGATTCTCAATAACCAGGGCTTCTCTTATTTGTTGCGCGGCGACCTGACCCGCGCGCGCAACATGCTCGCCGCCGCGCAGAAAAAAGACCCGGCCAATCAATACGTGCAGAACAATCTGCAAATGCTCGAGCAGAAAGAACGCGCCACCAAGGTGCAGTAGCGCTCAATAAGACGGCGGCCCGAGCATCGCGCCGGTCATCGCATAGCCCTCGGCCAGCGCCTTGGCGGCGATCGACGCGCAGGCCAAAGCGTCCGAACCCGCGTCATGGTGCTTCAAGTCGATGCCGAGCTGCTCCGACACATAAGCCAGATTGGCCGGCTTGAATTTGAAATGCGTGCGCGCGATTCGCACCGTGCAGGCGAACGGCGTCTCGGGTTTCGGCCGGCCGGCCTTGGCGCAGCAGGTGTACAGAACTTTGCGGTCGAACGGCGCGTTGTGCGCGACCAGATAGTCGGCATCCCGCCAGTAATCGCGAAAGCCGTCCCAGACATCGCCGAAATCGGCTTCGTCCTTCACATCGCTCCAGGTGATGCCGTGGATATAGGTGAAGACGAATTTGTCGCGCGGCGGCCGGATCAGGCGCGCTTCGGTGCGGGCGATCACGCCGTCCTCGATTGCGACAATGCCAAGCGCGCAGGCGCTGTCGGCGCCGAAATCGGCGGTTTCAAAATCAAGGGCGACGATTTTCATGCGCGCAAGCTAGAGGTTTCCGGGCATCGCCGAAACGCCGAAGCGCGACTTTTCCCGCCACGCGCCGCGCCCAATCCCCCGTTCGTCCCCGCGAAAGCGGCGACCCAGCGCTTCCTTCTTCGTCATGCCCGGCCTTGTGCCGGGCATCCACGTCTTGAGGCTCTGTCAAGATTCAAAGGCGTGGATGGCCGGGACAAGCCCGGCCATGACGGCAGTGGTGCAAACGAAAACCTCCCCCGCCTCATCCTTCGAGGCTCGCGAGAGCTCGCACCTCACGATGACGGGTCGGGAGTCTTGCCACGGGTTACGCTGCGCTCCTCCGCCTCGGATTTGACAACGCGTTCGCCAAAAGGACCGAACCCGCGCGACCGCACCTCTTGACTTCCTTTTCTTCCTAGTCATATAGTCCTTCCGCCTACCCCATGCGAGGGGCGTTCTGCAGGACACTGCCGACGCGGGGTGGGTGCGGCGCCTGCTGCCGGGGCTTGTAACTCCGGCACCGGGAGGCCTCGGGTCGCCGTCCGCTGGCACTATGACCGGCTGCCTTGAATGGCTGGACGCAGGTGTGGACGAAGGCTTGGCGAAAGCTGGCCGGCAGAAGGGGTAGATCCCCTGTCCCACACCCGGAAGCACGGCCCCGGGGACAGAAATCGCCGCGCGTGGAGCGCCGGAAGGCGACGCGCCTTTTGCTTTCGGGTTTGCGCAGACTGCGCAGGCTTGTCTGCGATAAGGCGCGCCTGTCGCGGGGCTAATCGCGGCAGGGACAAAGTGGTGGCGCCTTTCGGTGCTCCACGCCCTCGCACTTTTTGGTGTGGGGGACGTCACGGGCAAAGTCCGGCGCCGCATCGGCGCGCGGAGCCGCTGGCGCGCGCTTCGCATCTTTCAGAGCGGAGGCCGGGACAAGCGATGCCGCCGCGGCATAATATCCCGCGCGCGGGGTTGTAGATCCCGCGGCACAGGCGGCGAAGACCGGCCGAAGAAACATATTTTTTGAGGGGAAACGAATGACAACCAGTGCAGTGAATGCCGGCGCGCGGCTCGACCGGCTGCCGATCTCGTCCTTCCATTATCGCATCTTCTGGCTGGTCGGCGCCGGCATGTTTTTCGACGGCTACGATCTGTATGTCGCCGGCGGCGTCATCGCCTCCGTGGTGCAGAGCAAATTCGCCCTGCCGCTGCAGATTCCGCAATTCGTCTCGCTGACATTCGTCGGCATGACTATCGGCGCTTTGGTCACCGGCTTTGTCGGCGACAAAATGGGCCGCCGCTTCACCTATCAGATCAACCTTTTAATCTTCGGCCTGGCCTCGCTCGCCGCCGCTTTCGCGCAGGATATGAACCAGCTCATCATCTGCCGCTTCATCCAGGGACTCGGCCTCGGCGCCGAAATTGTCGTCGGCTATTCGACGCTGACCGAATTCGTGCCGCCGAAGTCGCGCGGCCGCTGGCTGTCGTTCATGGCGTTTCTCGTCGTCGCCGGTTTTCCGGCCACCGCCATTCTCGGCTATCTGATCATTCCGAGCTTCGGCTGGCGGCCGATGTTCATCATCGCCGGCGTCGGTTCGCTGGTGGTCTGGTATCTGCGCAAGAATTTGCCGGAATCGCCGCGCTGGCTGGAATCGCAAGGCCGCGCCGCGGAAGCCGAAGCCTTGATGACGGCGATTGAAAAAGAATCGTCGGGCGGCGCGGCGCTGCCGCCGCCTGCGATCACCGTGCCGGCCACGCAATTGACGGCGGTCGACATGTTCAAGCCGCCGATCCTGCAACGATTGCTGGTCGGCTGCTGGGTGCTGATCACGATCAACACGCTGATCTTCGGCTTCGTGATTTTCCTGCCAAACTTCTTCCTGCGTCAGGGCCTGACCATCACCAATTCGCTCGGCTACACGGTGGTGCTGTCGATCGCCTCGCTGGTCGGCTGCGCCGTCGGCGCCTACACATCCGACGCGATCGGCCGCCGCTGGAGCATTATCGGCGCGTCGGTGGTGACCATCGTCACCGGCTATATCTACGCGCGTTTCAATGCGACGTCGGATCCGACTCTCGTGCTGTCGGTCGGCTTCGCGCTGATCGTCGCCATCTATGTGCAGACGGCGATTTTGTTCGGCGTCTATACGCCCGAACTTTTCCCGACCGAGATCCGGCTGCGCGCCAACGGCATCTGCAACACCTTCGGCCGCGGCGCCACGGTGGCTTCGCCATTCATCGTCACGGCGCTGATGGCGAGTTACCAGTTGCCGGGCGTGGTGTGGCTGATGACCGGGCTGGTGCTGGTGCAGATCGTCGCGGTCTATCTGTGGGGCGTCGAGCCGCGCAATCGCGGGCTGGAGGATGTCGCTGCCAAGTCCTAAATATAGAAGGCCTGACCGGAGAAGGCGCGCACAATTCGGCCGTCCGGGGTTCCGGGCGGCCGAAATTGTTATACATAGAGGATGCGCCCGACGCGCCGCGCCGATAGAGCGACGAAATTCAGCGAGTCCCAAGCCATGAGCAATCTGCGGCCCGTCACTCTCATCACCGGCGCGTCGGCCGGCATCGGCGTCGCGCTGGCGCGCGAATTTGCCCGCCACGGTTACGCGCTGGCGCTGGTGGCGCGCCGCGCCGACCGGCTCAACTGGCTGGCCGATGAAATCGCCGCTTCGGGCGTGCCGCGCCCCATCGTCATCGCCACCGATCTGGCTCTGGCCGGCGCCACGCAAACCATCACCGATTTGTTGAACGCGGCCGGCGCCGAGCCGCAATTTGTCGTCAACAATGCCGGCTTCGGGCTTGTTGGCGTTGCATCGACGCTCGACCGCGCCGAGCAACTGGCGATGATCGATCTGAATGTGCGCGTGCTGACCGAATTGTCGCTGGCCTTTGTCGACAGCATGCAGCGTCATCGCGGCGGATTGCTCAATGTCGGCTCGATGGCCGGCTTCCTGCCGGGTCCGGGCATGGCGGTCTATTACGCCACCAAGGCTTACGTCCTGTCGTTCAGCGAGGCGCTGCACAGCGAATTCAAGCCGCGCGGCATCAAGGTCACCGTGCTGTGTCCGGGACCGGTGCCGACCGAATTCGCCGCGCGCGCCGGCGTCAAGGGCGGACTGGCGCCCGGCATTCTGACGCAGACGGCCGAGACCGTCGCCGCCGCCGGCTTCGACGGATTGATGCGCAATACGCGTACCGTG
>CAIMEA010000104.1 GCA_903839845.1 uncultured Hyphomicrobiales bacterium | reverse complement strand
CTTGGGTGTTATTGGAATTATCTATGAGAGCCGCCCGAACGTGACGGCCGACGCCGGCGCTTTGTGCCTGAAGTACGGCAATGCCGCGATCCTGCGCGGCGGCTCCGACTCGACTTGTTCCAGCCGCGCCATTCATGCCGCGCTCGTGCAAGGTTTGCGCGATGCCGGCCTGCCCGAAGCGGCGATCCAGCTGATCCCGACACGCGACCGCGCCGCCGTCGGCGCGATGTTGACCGGCCTCGACGGCAACCTCGACGTCATCGTGCCGCGCGGCGGCAAAAGCCTGGTCGCACGCGTGCAGGACGAGGCGCGCGTGCCGGTGTTCGCGCATCTCGAAGGCGTCGTGCATGTCTATGTCGACGAAGCCGCCGACCTCGCCATGGCGAAGACCATCGTGCTCAACGCCAAAATGCGCCGCACCGGCGTCTGCGGCGCGGCGGAAACCCTGCTGGTCGATCGCGCCGCCGCGTCAACGCATCTCAAGCCGCTCATTGAAATGCTGATCGACGCCGGTTGCGAAATACGCGGCGACGCCGCCGTGCAGGCCGTCGACGCGCGCGTCAAAGCCGCAACCGAGGAAGACTGGCGCAGCGAATATCTCGACGCCATCAGCACCGCCGGCGTGGTCGATGGTGTCGATGCCGCCATCGCGCATATCGAGAAATACGGCTCGCATCATACCGACGCCATCGTCACCGCCGATCAGGCGGCCGCCGAGAAATTCTTGCGCCAGGTCGACTCGGCCATCGTGCTGCACAACGCCTCGACGCAGTTCGCCGACGGCGGCGAGTTCGGCTTCGGCGCCGAGATCGGCATCGCCACCGGACGCCTGCATGCGCGCGGACCTGTTGGTGTCGAGCAACTGACGACTTTCAAATACCGCATTCGCGGGAACGGTCAGACAAGACCGTGATCGCCCCGCAGATTGCCCGCCAGAAGCTTGCCGACAATGAGCGGATCATCCCGCCGCACGCCCCCGGCATGCGCATCGGCCTGTTCGGCGGCACTTTCGATCCGCCGCATCAGGCGCATCTCGACGCGACGTTGCTCGCCATGAAGCGGCTCAAGCTCGACCGCGTCTGGTGGCTTGTGACGCCGGGCAACCCGCTCAAGAACACCAGCGGCCTGGCGCCGCTCGCCGAACGCCTCGCCGCCGCGCGCGCCTTGACGCATCACCCGCGCATCGACGTCACCGGCTTGGAGGCCGTCATCAACACGCGTTATTCCTTCGACACCATCTCGTGGCTGATCAAGCGCTGCCCGCGCGTACAGTTCGTCTGGATCATGGGCGCCGACAATCTGCGCCACTTCCACCGCTGGCAGAAATGGCGCGGCATCGCCGAGCTCATTCCGATGGTGGTGGTCGATCGGCCGGGCCCGAGCCTGTACGCCTCGGCCTCGACCGCGGGCCAGGCGCTGGCCCGGTTCCGCATTCCGGAGAACGCCGCCGCCTCGCTGCCGGGACGGCGCGCGCCGGCCTGGGCCTTCCTGCACGGCCTGAAATCCGGCCTGTCGTCGACGGCGCTGCGCGCGATGCGCAAAGCGCCAGCGGATGCTGGCAACAAGGCTTCTCAATAGCTATTCTCTCTGCATTCACCGCATCGAACCAAACGCACTGAAAGGACAAATACCCCCTGGCAAAATCTGCATCCACCGGCAAAGGCGCGGCATCGTCAAAGAAGGCCGGCGCCGTCAAAGGCAAAGCCTCGAAGAACGATCCCAAGCGCCCCTCGAAAAGCGCGGCGCGCGCCGCATCGAAGCCGCCGAAAAACGCATCGAAGAACTCGCCGAAAAAACCCGGCAAAAAATCCGACAAAAGTTTTTCCAAGAACAAGGCGGCGGCGAAAAAGCCGCTTGCGCCGAAACCGGCGCCGGCGCCTAAGCCGAAGACCGCCGCCGAACAGATCCGCGACAACAAGGTGCTCGGCTATATTCTCGCCAGCATGAACGAGATGAAGGCTGAGGAGCCCGTGGTCATCGACCTGTCGGACAAATCCTCGATCGGCGAAACCATGGTGGTGGCCACCGGACGTTCCAATGTGCATCTCGGCGCGATCGCCGACCGCGTGGTCAAGGACCTGAAAGGCCACGGCATCACCGGCATCGGCGTCGAAGGCCTGCGCCAGGGCGACTGGGTGCTGATCGACGCCGGCAGCGTCATCGTGCATCTGTTCCGTCCCGAGGTGCGCACCTTCTACAACATCGAGAAGATGTGGAGCGCGTGAGGTTTTGCGCAGGGGTTGCTCCAAACTCCGCTCATTCCCGCGCAGGCGGGAATCCAGTGCCTAAAAGTTGGAATCGAATTTGTAGTTTCTGGATCCCCGCATTCGCGGGGATGAGCGGAGGGTGGTTATGCGCATCATCATCGCCGCCGTCGGCAAATTGAAATCGGGCCCCGAGACCGAACTGGCCGACCGTTACGCCAAGCGCGCGACGCAGACCGGCCGCGCGCTCGGGCTGAAGGCCATCGAGGTCATCGAGATCCGCGAAAGCCGCGCCGACGAGCCGGCCAAGCGCATGCTGGAAGAAGCGATCGCTATCGCCAATGTCATTCCACCCGGCGCTGCGGTGGCGCTGCTTGACGTCAAAGGCGAGAACCGCGACAGCGACCAGCTCGCCGCGCAATTGTCGGCCTGGCGCGCCAATGACAGTCCCGCCGTGGTCTTTATCATTGGCGGCGCCGACGGCTTCGCGCCGTCCTTGCGCGACAAGGCGAATTTGCGCCTGTCGTTCGGCGCGGCCACCTGGCCGCATCAACTGGTGCGGGTCATGCTGCTCGAGCAGATCTATCGCGCCACCACCATCCTCACCGGGCACCCGTATCACCGGGGGTGATGTTCTTATCCCTCCCCGGCTGCGGGGAGGGTCGCGAGCGACCGCGAGCGGGGTGGGTGAAACCACATGCAAGAGGCTCAGCCCACCCCGACTGCTTTCGCTAGTCTGTAGGGTGGGCTAAGGCGCGTTTGCGCCGTGCCCACCGCTTCAAGCCGCCGCTGACATGGTGGGCTCGCTTCGCTTAGCCCGCCCTACGACCCGGCCTCTCTCGGCGGTTTTTCCCCATTGACATATAATCCTAATAGGACTATATACGCGCCATCCCGTCCCAACTACGAGGGGCGTTTGATCAGCGTCGTCAGATGCTGGGACGGGGAGCGGTGGCCGGTCGGAGCGTTGGAGATGCGACGCAAACACCCGATCGGCGGTCCAAGCCGCTTGGTCCCGATGCGCCAGCCG
>CAIMEA010000103.1 GCA_903839845.1 uncultured Hyphomicrobiales bacterium | reverse complement strand
GCCGGGAACATCGGATTTGACGGCCGGCGGCGCCTCGCCGCGGGAACGGTTTTTGACATCGCTTTTGTTGCTATGGCTCGCCGGCAATGCGCTGCGCCTGACCGTGCTGGCGGTGCCGCCGGTCATCCCGCTGATCCACGACCAGTTAAACATGAGCGCCACCGAGGTCGGCATTCTGACTGGCCTGCCATCGATGCTGCTGGCGCTCGCCGCCGTACCGGGCTCGCTGCTGATCGCCAAACTCGGCGTGCGCGCGGCGCTGGTCATCGGCCTCCTGCTCACCGCCATCGGCGGCGCCCTGCGCGGCCTGTTGCCGGATGTGCTGTGGCTCTATGCCATGACCATCGTCATGGCCGGCGGTGTCGCCATCATGCAAGTCACCATGCCGACGGCGGTGCGCGCCTGGCTGCCGAACCGCATCGGCTTTGCCACCGCGGTTTACACCAACGGCCTGTTGGTCGGCGAAATTCTGCCCGTTGCTCTCATGCTGGTTCTGGTGCTGCCGCTCGTCGGCGGCAGCTGGCAATGGGGCTTCGTTTTCTGGAGCGTGCCGGTCATCGTCATCGCGCTTATCGTGATGGCGCTGGCGCCGCGCGCCGTTTCGAATGGCGGCGCGCCGGTTCGCCGCAAATGGTGGCCGGACTGGCGCAACATGCTGATCTGGCGGCTCGGCATCATGCTCGGCACCGTCAACGCCACTTATTTCTCGACCAATGCTTTCATTCCCGATTATCTGCGCAGCATCGGGCAGGACGAATGGATCAGCGCGGCGCTGACCGCGCTCAATCTCGGCCAGTTGCCGGCCTCGTTCATTCTGCTGGCGGTGGCCGGCCGGCTCGAGCGCAAGGCCTGGCCTTATGTTGCCTGCGGCATCGTCTGTCTGCTGGCGACCGGCGGCATCGTTTTCGGCAGCGGCATTTGGATCGTGGCCGCCGCGGCGTTCGCCGGCTTCGCCGCGGCGGGAATTCTTATTCTGGTTCTGGCGCTGCCGCCTTTGCTCAGCCCGCCCGACGACGTCCATCGCGTCACCGCCGCGATGTTCACCATCAGCTATAGTTGCGCGGTGATCGTGCCGGTGATCAGCGGCGCGCTGTGGGACCTCACCGGCATCGCCGCCATGGCCTTCTTGCCGATCGCACTCTGCGGTATCCTCCTCGTCATTCTCGCGCCGGCGATCAATCACGTTCCGCGAATGGAGAGCTAGAGCCATGCATCCGATCCCGGTAGGAGCCAAAGGCCGCGACACCTTGCGCGTGACCCCGGCGCATCTCGCCAACCAGTTCAAGGACGCGCTGCTGCCGAAGGTGTTCGCCACGCCGATGATGATCACGGTGATGGAGAATGCCGCGCTCAACGCGGTGCGCGATTATCTCGAACCGGGCGAAAGCTGCGTCGGCACTCTGGTCAATGTCCGCCATCTTTCGGCGACGCCGGCCGGTCACGTCGTTACCGCCGAAGCTACCGTCACCAAGGTCGATGGCCGCCGCATCGAGTTCACCGTCAGCGCCCGCGACGAGATCGAAGAGATCGGCAATGGCACGCATGAGCGCATGGTGGTCGATATAGACCGGATCGCCAAGAAGCTGGAGGCGAAGAAGCGGGGTTAGACGCGGCGGACCGGACGCTGCGATCTGAGACGCTTTGGCCTCTTGAATTCGTGCTTTTACCGTAGTATCCCTCAATAGATACTTTGAAAGTATCTATTATGATGTTTTTTACATGATAACGGGCACGCAGATGCGGGCGGCCCGCGCCCTGCTCGGCTTCGACCAGCGCGCGCTGGCGAGAGCCGCCGGCCTGTCTTTGCCGACCATCCAGCGCATGGAAGCAAGCGACGGCGTGGTGCGCGGCAATGTCGATTCGCTGATGAAGCTGGTCGACGCGCTTGCGGCCAACGGCATTGAATTGATCGGCGACGGCGCCGCCTCCAGTGGCGGCGGCCGCGGGGTTCGGCTTAAATGACAATGCACCAGACACATCGGCACGGCCGGCGGGGGCGATGATGGTGACCGTCGCGCTCTTTGGCGTGCTGACGTTGGTGGCACTTGCGCCCATCGCGATAGCGCTGAGCGCGAAGCCGAATGCGACCGGCTTTGTCTATGGCGCCTGCCTGATCGTGACACTGATCCTGTTCCTGCTGGCTTTGCACAGCCTGCTCGAGCACCCGGCCGCCTCGACGATCACATTGCCGCTCGGCCTGCCGTGGCTGGGCGCACATTTCAAGATCGATCCGCTGTCGGCTTTTTTCCTCGTCGTGGTCAATCTCGGCGCGGCGGCGGCGAGCCTGTTCGCGCTCGGCTACGGACGCCATGAGGAATCCCCGCAGCGCGTGCTGCCGTTTTTCCCGGTCTATCTCGCGGCGATGAATCTGGTGGTGCTGGCCGACGACGCCTTTTCATTTTTGCTGTCATGGGAGCTGATGTCGCTGTCTTCCTGGGCGCTGGTGATTACCGATCATCGTCGCGCTGAAAATAGGCGCGCCGGTTATGTCTATTTGCTGATGGCAAGCTTCGGTACGCTGACGCTGCTGCTCGCCTTTGGCCTGATGGCCGGCGGCGACGGTGCCTATGCCTTCGACGCCATCCGCGCCGCGCACCCAACGATTGGAACGGCGGCGCTTGTGCTGATCCTGGCGCTGATCGGCGCCGGCTCGAAAGCCGGCCTCGTTCCCTTGCATGCGTGGTTACCGCTGGCGCATCCGGCCGCGCCCAGCCACGTCTCGGCGCTGATGAGCGGCGTGATGACCAAGGTCGCGGTGTATGGCTTCATCCGCATCGCCTTCGATCTGCTCGGGACCCCGCAATGGTGGTGGAGCCTCGTCGTGCTGGCGCTCGGCGGCGTTACCGCGGTGATGGGCGTGCTTTACGCCTTGATGCAGCGCGACCTCAAGCGCGTGCTGGCCTATTCGACCATCGAGAATATCGGCGTGATCTTTGCTTCGCTCGGCCTGGCGCTGGCATTCAAGGCTTACGCCATGGATGTCGCCGCAGCCTTGGCGCTCACCGCCGCGCTGCTGCATGTGTTCAATCATTCGCTGTTCAAGAGCCTGCTGTTCTTCGGCGCCGGCAGCGTTTTGACCGCGACCGGCACGCGCGACATGGAACAGCTCGGCGGCTTGATCCACCGCATGCCGCAGACCGCCTTTGTTTTCCTGATCGGCTGCACGGCGATCTCGGCGCTGCCGCCGCTCAACGGCTTCGTCTCGGAATGGCTCAGCTTCCAGGCCATCCTGCTGTCGCCGCAATTGCCTTCCTGGGGCTTGAAGCTGATGGTGCCCGCCGTCGGCGCGCTGCTCGCGCTGTCGGCGGCGCTCGCCGCCGCCTGTTTCGTGCGCGCCTTCGGCATTGTTTTCCTCGGCCGGCCGCGATCGAGCGAAGCCGCTGCCGCACAGGAAACCGACACCAATTCGCTGGCCGCGATGTATGCGCTCGCTGCAACCTGCCTGATCGCCGGCATTCTGCCCGGCATCTTTATCGACGCGCTGGCGCCAGTGGTGCAGGCGCTGACCGGCGCTCGCATGCCGGTGCAGACCGGCGCGGAATGGATGTCGATCGTCCCGATCGCAGAAAGCCGCAGTTCCTATAACGGGCTCTTGGTCTTCGCCTTCATGGTCATCACCGGCATGGCCACCGCCTTTGCGATTCACCGTTTCGCCTCCGACAAGATCCGCCGCGGTCCGGCCTGGGGCTGCGGCTATCCGGACGCGAGCCCGCTGACGCAATACTCGGCCTCCAGTTTCGCGCAGCCGATCCGCCGCGTTTTCGGCAGCCTCGTTTTCCGCGCCCGCGAGATCGGCACGATGCCACCGCCGGGCTCGAGGGCGCCGGCGACATTGACCGTGCAGTTGCGCGACCTGATCTGGGATTTTGCCTACGCGCCGGTTGCAAACGCGGTCGGCTTGATCGCCGAGCGGCTGAATTATCTGCAGTTTCTCACCATCCGTAGCTATCTCACGCTGGTGTTCGCGGCTTTGGTCATCCTGCTCATGGTGCTCGCCACATGGCCGTGATTTACGATTTCGCCCTTCAGGGTGCGCAGATGTTGCTGGTGCTGCTGATGGCGCCGCTGCTCACCGGCTTTGTCCGCAAGGTGAAGGCACGGCTGTTGAGCCGCAAAGGCCCGCCTCTGCTGCAGCCCTATCGCGATTTGCTCAAGCTGATGCGCAAGGACGTCGTGCTGGCGGACAATGCCTCGTGGCTATTCCGCGTCATTCCCTATCTGGTCTTTGCCACCACTTGGGTCGCCGCCTCGCTGGTGCCGACCTTCCGCAGCGGGCTGATGTTTTCCTGGACCGCCGATCTGATAGCGATCATCGCCGTGCTCGGCTCTGCGCGGTTTTTCCTGGCGCTGGCAGGCATGGACGCCGGCACCAGCTTCGGCGGTATCGGATCGAGCCGCGAGGTGATGATTGCATCGCTGGCCGAGCCAGCGATGCTGATGATCGTCTTCGCCATCGCACTGATTGCCGGCTCGACCCAGCTCTCGACCATGGCCGCCTTCATGAACTCGGCCGAGGTGGGCCTGCGCGTGTCGCTCGGACTCGCTTTGATTGCGCTGGTCATCGTCGCGGTCGCCGAGAACGCCCGCATTCCGGTCGACAATCCGGCGACGCATCTTGAACTCACCATGGTGCACGAGGCCATGGTGCTGGAATATTCCGGCCGCCACCTGGCGCTGATTGAACTCGCCGCCTCGCTCAAGCTGCTCTTGTATGTCTCGTTGATCGCCTGCCTTTTCGCGCCTTGGGGTATCAGCCCCGCCATTATCGCACCGGCGGCGCTCATGATCGGCGCGGCCGCCTATGTCGGCAAACTGGGCACGCTGGGGTTCCTGCTCGCCGTGTTCGAAACCGCGATCGCCAAGATGCGGGTCTTCCGCGTGCCGGAATTCCTCGGCGCCGCCTTGATGCTGGCGCTGCTGGCGACGCTGCTGCGCTTCGTGTCGAGGGGCTTTTAATGCAGGGCATTACCTTCGACATCGCGCATATGCTCGCCGGCTCGCTGGTGCTGGTCAGCTTTATTCAGCTCTACCAACAACGACTCTCCGCGCTGCTGAACATCTTCGCGCTGCACGCCTTCGTGCTGGCGGCGTCGGTGGCCTGGCAGGCTTATGTGCAGGACGCGCCGCACCTCTACATCACCGCGCTCATCGCTCTGGTGTTCAAGGCCATCGTCATTCCGCTGGCCTTGCGCCGCATCGTCATCAAGCTCGGCATTCACCGCGAAATCGAAAACGTGTTCGGCGTCGGCCTGGCCATGCTGCTCGGCATCGGCCTGGTGGCTTTGTCGATGGTGGTGATGCTGCGCGTCACCTCCGGCGCCGATCCGCTGGCGCGCGAGGATCTCGCTTTCGCTTTGTCGGTCGTGCTGCTCGGCATGCTGATGATGGTGACGCGGCGCAACGCGGTGAGCCAGGTGGTCGGCTTCATGTCGCTGGAAAATGGGTTGGTGCTGGCAGCGACCGGCGCCAAAGGCATGCCGCTGGTGGTCGAGATCAGCATCGCCTTCTCGGTGCTGATCGCCTTCATCGTCATCGGCATTTTCCTGTTCCGCATCCGCGAGCGTTTCGACACCGTCGATATGCAGGCGATGGACCGGTTTCGCGGAGAGCAGCGATGACGATCGACGCGCTCGAAGGCGTCCTGCTGATCCCGGCTTTGTCGGCGGGCCTGCTCGCCGCTCTGCCGGGTTACCGGCTGACGTCGCGGCTGAACATGCTGGCGGCGTTTCTGACCTTCGCCATCGCGGTGTCGTTGTTCTTTATCGAACCGGCTTCCGGACGCTATCTGCTGGTCGACGACCTTAACAAGGTCTTCATCGTACTCACCACTTTCGTCGCCTTCACCACGAGTGGGTTTAGCGCCAGCTATATCGGCCACGAGATCGAGACGGGACGCCTGAAACCGAGCCATGTACGATTCTACCACGCCATGTATCAGGTGCTGATGTTCGCCATGAATCTGGCGCTGATTGCCAACAATATCGGCCTGATGTGGGTGGCGATCGAACTCGCCACTTTGACCACCGTGCTGATGGTCGGCATCTACCGCACGCACGAGGCGCTTGAAGCGGCGTGGAAATATTTCATCCTCGGCAGCGTCGGTATCGCGCTGGCTTTGTTCGGCACCATTCTTGTCTATATGGCGGCCCGCCCGGTGATCGGCGAAGGCCCGGACGCTATGGTCTGGACCATCCTGATGACCAAGGCGGCACGCTTCGATCCCGATCTGCTCAATGTCGCTTTCGTATTCCTATTACTCGGCTACGGCACCAAGGTCGGCCTCGCGCCGCTGCACGCCTGGCTGCCCGACGCGCATGCCGAAGGCCCGACGCCGATCTCGGCCGTCCTGTCCGGATTGCTGCTCAACGTCGCGCTCTACGCGCTGCTGCGCTTCAAGATGCTGCTGGCGCTCAACCCGGTGGCCATCGCGCCCGGCCCGCTGATGGTGACCATGGGTTTGATCTCGGCGCTATTCGCCGCCTTCATGCTGTACCGCCGGCGCGACATCAAACGCATGTTCGCCTATTCGTCGATCGAGCATATGGGCATCATCGTCTTCGCCTTCGGCATGGGCGGGCCTTTGGCCAACTTCGCCGGGCTGTTGCACATGACCATGCATTCGCTGACCAAGTCAGCGATCTTTTTCGCGGTCGGCCATATTGCGCAGATTAAAGGCACCCAGAAGATCGCCGACATCAGCGGGTTGACCATCAGCCATCCGGTGCTCGGCTGGGGGCTGGTCGCCGGCGTCGTCGCCATTGCCGGGCTGCCGCCGATGGGGATTTTCATGTCGGAATTCCTGGTGGTCAGTTCGACCTTCGCCCGCGCGCCGTGGTTGGTGCTGATCCTGGTGATCGCCATTCTGGTCGCGCTCGGCGGCCTGTTCATCAAGCTCAATACGATTGCCTTCGGCGAGCCGCGCGGTTCGAACGCACCGGCGCAGGCTTCGTACGTCCCGATGTTCGCACATCTCGCCATTGTCTTTGCCGCCGGCATTTATATGCCGCCGGCTCTGGTGACCGGGTTCCAGAATGTCGCGAGGTTGCTGGGATGATCCTGTCGCAGACAAGTGTGAAAGTGGATGGCTGGCTGAAGGCGATTGACCGCCTCGCAGAGGGCAGCCTGACGCTGCTGAGCCTGTGGGCCGATCCGCCGGACGTTAAAATGGCCACGCTCGATGCGGCGAGCGGCGACATCAACATCATCAGTTATGTCACTCGCCATAACCAATACCCCACCGTCGGCGTCAAACATCCGCCGGCGATCCGGCTTGAGCGCGCCATCCGCGATCTGCACAAACTGGACGCGATCGGCGCCAGCGACACGCGGCCGTGGCTTACTCATACCACGGCGCCTTACGAATTCCTCCCCGCTGAGGGCGAGGCACTGCATCAGATCGCCGTCGGGCCGGTGCATGCCGGCATCATCGAGCCGGGGCATTTCCGTTTCACAGCAAATGGCGAATTCCTGGTGCGGCTGGAGCAGCGGCTCGGTTATGTGCACAAAGGCATCGAAGCGCTGATGACGGGCGCACCGCTCAATCGCGCCGCGAAGCTGGCCGCGCGCACATCGGGAGACTCGACGGTTGCTTACGGCTTTGCCTTTGCGCGCGCCGCCGAGATGGCGCTCAAAATCGCAGCGCCGCCGCGCGCTGTTTATCTGCGCGGCCTGATGGCTGAACTGGAACGCCTCGCCAACCATTTCGGCGACATCGGCGCGATCTGCAACGACGCATCGTTCTCTTTATTGCATGCGCAATTTGGGATCCTGCGCGAACTGACCCTGCGCGCGGCGGAAGCCTGTTTCGGTCACCGGCTGATGATGGATGTTATTGTGCCTGGCGGCGTCGCCCGCGACATAAGCGAGGATGGCGTCGCGCAAGTGCGGGCGCTGCTGGCCGAGGCGCGGCGGGTATTTCCGCATCTCATCCAGCTCTACGACAACACCGCGTCGCTGCAGGACCGCACCGTCACCACCGGCGTCGTCAAGCCGGAATATGCGCGCCAGTTCGGCGCCGGTGGTTATATCGGCCGTGCCTCCGGCCGCGACGTCGATGCCCGCCGCACACCAGGTTATGCGCCCTACGACGCGCTCACGTTCGATGTGCCGGTGCTGACCGACGGCGACGTCAATGCGCGCGTCTGGATCCGCATTCGCGAGGTTGAACAGAGCCTCGGGCTGATCGACCAGATCGTCGAGTCATTGCCGAACGGCGCGATCATGGCCGAACTCGCCGCCGTCAGGGGCGGCGAAGGGCTGGCCATGGTGGAAGCCTTCCGCGGCGACGTACTGGTCTGGCTGCGGCTCGACACGGAAGGCCGCGTCGCCCGCTGTCACTTGCGCGATGCGTCGTGGTTTCAATGGCCGCTGCTGGAGACAGCCGTCGACGGCAACATCGTCGCCGACTTTCCGCTTTGCAATAAGTCGTTCAATTGCTCTTACGCAGGACACGACCTCTAATGCGCAAGACCATGATCGAAAGCCTGTTGCGCGGGCCGCTGACCGAAAAGGCGCCGCCGGTCGATGAGGCGGCGCTCGCCGAACTGGCCGAAAGTGTCAAGCACGCGGCGCGAGCCCGCCTTGGTCACTCTTTATCAATTCGTCATGTCGATGCCGGCTCCTGCAACGGCTGCGAACTCGAAATGCACGCGCTGAGCAACGCTTTCTACGATCTCGAACGCTTCGGCCTGCGTTTCGTCGCCTCGCCGCGCCATGCGGACGTCCTGACCGTGACCGGACCGGTGACGCAGAATATGCGCGAGGCCCTGCTGCGCACCTACGAGGCCATGCCCGATCCGAAATGGGTCGTCGCCATTGGCGGCTGCGCCGTCGATGGCGGGATTTTCTCCGGCAGCGCCGCGGTCGCCGGCGGCGTCAAGGACGTGCTGCCGGTCGACCTCACGATTGTCGGCTGCCCGCCGAACCCACGGCAATTGCTGGCCGGCTTTCTGGCGCTGTTGCAGACGGCTTCCTAGCACTCAGCCGCGAATGGCCGCTTTGATGCTGGCGACATTTGCCCCGGGCGCTTTCGCCGCGTCGATAATGCGCGCTTCGGTCTTCAATAACTTGTCGAGCGCGGCGCGCATCGCACCGATCTTGTCGACCGGCACGACGATGGCGCCGTGGCGATCGAAGTGAATGAGATCGCCGCTGGTCACCGGCATGCCATGCACGGTGACGTCGCGCCCATAATCGACGACATGCACATAAGCGTGCGACGGCGAGATCGATCCGGCGAGCATCTGAAAGCCCGGCGCGATTTGCGGGATGTCACGCACCGAGCCATTGGTGATGGTGCCGATGCAGCCGAGCGCTTTATGCACGTTCGACTGCACTTCGCCCCAGAACGCCCCGTAGCCGGCCGGGTCGTCCAGGTCCTGAATGACGACGACGCTCGGCTGCGGCGCCGCGGCGATGTAGTCGAGATAGTCCATGCGCTTGTTCATATAGCCGGCGTCGCCAAGGCCGAACGCATCCTTGGCGCGGATCGTCACCGTCTTGGCGTAAGCCAGCATCGGCGGCAAATCGGGAAACGGACAATGCAGGTGCCGCGTCGTGTAACCATGCCCGCGCAGCTCGGGAGCGACCATCTCGACGACATTGCAGACGGTCGGCGTGTCGATGGAGCGCAGGAAGTCGGCATCGGCCTGTGATAGCGGCATAGCGTCCTCAGATTGTCCGGCTGAAAGTGACGGAAACCTTGCGATTAATACTGCCCTTGTCAATGCGGGGGCTTTGCGCGAAGCTTGCGCTTCCTCAGCGGCGCGGAATTTTGCGGCACTGCGGGACAAAAAGAACAAGCGAAATTCCAAGAGGAAAACGCACCATCAGGGAGGACGACATGGCCGCCAACGACACGCCACACGTATCCAGGCGCACGCTGCTGAAAACGGGCGGCGCACTCTCCGCATTGCCGCTGATCGGCTTCCCGGCGCCGAGCCTGCTGGCGCAAGGGGTGACCAAGTCGCCCACCAAGGTGCTCGACTTCCTGACCAACGCCGATGTCGCCAAGGCCGAGCAGGAAGGCCAGCTGGTGTTCTATTGCCATGAGAACGAAGCCGGCACCGCCGGCATCATGGAAGGTTTCAACAAGGACTTCCCCAAGATCAAGACCAGCTATGTGCGGGCGCAGACCGGCGCGCTGTACAACAAGATTTTATCGGAACGCTCGGCCGGACGCTTCGACGTCGACGTCATTCAATTGTCCGACCTCGCGCCCGCCGTCGATTTCCAGAAAAAGGGCGGTTACGAACATTACGTGTCGCCGGAATCGAACGGCTACAAGGCCGACCACCTGAGCAATCCGGTTGGCCCTTTCTTCTGGACCGGCGTCGATCCGGCCGGCATCGCCTACAATACCGATAAAGTGAGTGGCGCGGATGTGCCGAAAGTCTGGGAGGACATCCTCAATCCGAAATGGAAGGGCAAGATCAGCGCCAAGATCGTCGCGTCCGGCCTGCAATTCGTGCAGTGGTACTGCCTGCGTGAAATCTACGGCGACAAATTCTGGAAGGAATTCGCCAAGCAGAGTCCGCATGCCTTCGACTCGCGCGTGCAACTTTTCGACCGCCTCGCCAAGGGCGACGATTCAATCACGGCGATCGGCGAATATCCGGCCTTCATCCTGTTCAAGCAGAAGGGCGCCAAGGTCGAATTCGTCGCGCCGCCGGACGGGCTGGTGGCGACGCCACTGATCGTCGGCGCGGTCAACAAGGCGCCGCATCCGGAAGCGAGCAAACTGTTCGTCGACTGGGCGATGTCGAAGCGCGGCCAGGCCTGGTACCAGACCAACCCGAACCTCTATTACGGTTCGGTGCGCACCGACGCGCCGCCGATGCCGACCGGCGTCAAGCTCTCCGACTTCAAGCTGCTCTACCCGAAGGACTGGGACGAATACGCCAAGACGCGCGACGTCTTCGCCAAGGAATGGAACGCCATGATCGGCCTGTGAGCGCACAGGCCGTGCAGTCCGCGGGATCGCCGATCTCCGCGCAGAGATTGGCCGGGTATGGGGTCGCGGCGATCGCCGCGATCCTCGTCCTTTATCCGGTTTTTTTCCTGTTGCAGGCCTCGCTCGACGTCGGCGATCCGCAGGTGCGGCCGCCGACCGCCTATGGATTCGATAATTTCAGCGGTCTGTTCCAGTATCCGCAAATCTTGCTCAACACGCTGACGGTGTCTTTCGCCGCGACGGTGATGGCGCTGGTCTTCGGCTTCGTCATGGCCTGGATATTAGCGCGCACCAATGTGCCCGGCCGCCGCAGCTTCGAGCAATTGATGGCGGTGCCGTATTATCTGACGCCGCTGCTCGGCGCTCTGGCGTGGAGCATGCTGGGGGCGCCGGAAAGCGGCTTCATCAACCAGATCTGGCGCGAACTCGGCTTTTCCGGCCACATTATCGATATCAACACGCCCTACGGCATCGCCTGGGTGATGGCTTTGTTCGAGGGCTCGGTCGCCTTCGTCATGATCGCCGCGGTGATGAAGTCGATGGACCCCTCGCTCGAGGAGGCCTCGCAGGTGATGGGCGCCAGCCGCCTGCGCACCATGCTGCGCGTGACTTTGCCGCTGGTGCTGCCGGGCGTATTGGGCGCCGGTATCTTCGTCTTCGCCGAAATGCTCGGCTCGTTCGCGGTCGCGCTCGTGCTCGGCACGCCGAACCGCTATTACGTCATCACCACGGCGATCTATCAACTGGTGCAGCAATATCCGCCGAAGATCCAGACCGCGGCGGCAATGGGCGTGTCGCTGTTCGCGGTGATGTTCGTCATGCTGTTCATCTATCGCCGCATCGTCATGGGCGGCAGCTATGTCACGATCACCGGCAAGGCGTTCCGGCCGCGTGTCGCCGATATCGGCCCGCTGCGCTATCTCCTGCTCGGCGTCTGCGTGCTCTACCTCACGGCCGCCGTGGCCTTGCCGCTGCTCACGCTGCTGTGGGCGTCGTTTCAGAAAATCGCCGTCGCCTTCCCGCATGTCAGCAATTGGACGCTCGACAATTTTCGCGCCGCCATGTCGATGAACGCGGCGCGGTCGGCGCTGACCAATAGCCTGCTGCTCGGCTTTGCCACCGCGACCATCGGCACCGTGCTGATGGGCCTGTTGGCCTGGCTGATCTATCGCTCGCGCCTGCCCGGCAGCGGCGCCATCGAATATGTGGTGATGTTCCCGCAGGCGGTGCCGCGGCTGGTCTTCGCCTTCGGCCTGATGTGGGCCTGGGTGGTGTTTCCGGTCCCCATTTACGGAACCATCTGGCTGCTGCTGATCGCCTATCTGACGGTGTTCCTGCCGCTCGGCGTGCGCACCATCGCCAGCGTCATGATGCAGATCGACAAGAGCCTCGAGGAATGCGCGCAGATGTGCGGCGCGTCCTGGGGCTTCCGCACGCGCACGGTGACGGTGCCGCTGCTGGTGCCGGGTCTGGTCGCGGCCTGGCTGCTGCTGTTCATCGCCAGCGTGCGCGAACTCGGCGCCTCGATCTTGCTGATGGGACCGCACTCCAAGGTCATCACGCCGGCCATTGTCGAATCCTGGTTCGGCACCAGCACCGAACTGACCGCGACACTGGCGCTGGTGCAGACGCTGGTGATCGCCGTCGCCATGGTCGTTCTGGTTCTGGTCACGCGCCGCATCGGCGCGCAGCGCGTCGATTAGCGGCAAAGGCCCGACATCATGCAAGACACAAAACCGCACATCGAAGTTCGCAATCTCGAAATCTATTACGGCAATGTTCCGGCGGTGCGCGGCGTCAGCTTCAGCGTGGAACTCGGCGAACAACTGACGCTGCTCGGACCGTCCGGCTGCGGCAAGACGACGACCTTGCGCGCGATCGCGGGCCTCGAAAAGCCGACGGGTGGCGAAATCCTGATTGACGGCATCCCGGTCTATTCGTCGGCGCGCGGCGTCAACGTGCCGGCGGAAAAGCGCGGCCTGTCCATGGTGTTCCAGTCCTACGCGATCTGGCCGCATATGACCGTGTTCGATAACGTCGCCTACGGCTTGCGTGTGCGGAAAACCAGCGCCGCCGACATCAAGGACAAGGTCGCGCGCGCGCTCGGCCTGGTGCAGATGAGCGATTATGCCGGCCGCAGCGCCTCGCAACTGTCCGGCGGCCAGCAGCAGCGCGTCGCGCTCGCCCGCGCGTTCGTCTTCTCGCCGTCGGTCTTGTTGTTCGACGAACCGCTGTCGAACCTGGACGCCAAATTGCGCGCCGACATGCGTATCGAGCTCCGCGATCTCCAGCATCGGCTTGGCATCACCTCTGTCTATGTCACGCACGATCTAGAAGAAGCGCTGGCCATGTCCGACCGCATCGTCGTCATGCGCGGCGGCGTCATCGAACAGACCGGTTCGCCGGACGAAATCTACCGATTGCCGTCGAGCGCCTTCGTCGCCGACTTCGTCGGCTCGGCCAATCTCATTCGCGGCCAGCACCGGGCAGACCTATCCACCACCGAGACGATTGCGCTAGAGACCAAGGCCGGCGACATCGTCCACGGCATGGCCTATGGCCGGCCGGTCGGCACTGAGGTCGAGGTTTCGGTGCGCACCGTCCATCTGAAGCTGTCGCTCGACCGCCCGTCTGGCGCCGTGAATGTCTGGTCGGCGCGCATCGAGCAGACCGTGTTCCAGGGCGATTTCACGCAGGTGCATCTCGCCTGGGGCGGCCAGCATCTGATTGCGCGTTGCGCGGCGATGGAGCCGATCGACGTCGGACAGGAGGTGTTCATGACCGTTGAACCAAAACGGGTGGTGGTGCTGGGCGGCTGAGCCACGCCGCCCTCGCTTGTAGCGGCAAAAATAACTCTCCATGCGTGCGCCGGGTCTGCTACTCTCATCCCCGGGTGAATTGCTCATTTTGGCCACATGCATCTCGAGCGACGCATATTGGTGACCGGAGGCGCCGGGTTTCTCGGCTCGCATCTGTGCGATCGCCTGCTGGAAACCGGCGCGCATGTCATTTGCGTCGACAATTTCTTCACCGGCGCGCATCTCAATGTCGGCCATCTGCAAGGTCACCCGAATTTCGAGTTGATCCGGCATGACGTCTCGCTGCCGCTCTATATCGAAGTTGATGAGATTTATAATCTTGCCTGTCCGGCATCGCCCATTCACTACCAGCGCGATCCGGTGCAGACGACCAAGACCAGCGTGGTCGGCGCGATCAATATGTTGGGTCTCGCCAAGCGCTGCAAAGCCAAGATATTCCAGGCCTCGACCTCGGAAGTCTACGGTGACCCGACCGTGCATCCGCAGACCGAGGCGTACTGGGGCAACGTCAATCCGATCGGCGCGCGCTCCTGCTACGACGAAGGCAAGCGCTGCGCGGAAACCTTGTTCTTCGACTATCGCCGCCAGCACGCCATGCCGATCAAGGTCGGGCGGATTTTCAACACCTATGGCCCGCGAATGCATCCGAACGACGGCCGCGTCGTCTCGACCTTCATCGTCCAGGCGCTGACCCGGCAGGACATCACTTTATTCGGCGACGGGCTGCAGACCCGGGCCTTCTGCTATGTCGACGACATGATCGACGGCATCATTCGCCTGATGGCGACCGGCGACGCCGTCACCGGGCCGATCAATCTCGGCAACCCGGAAGAATTCACCATGGCGGAACTGGCGGAAAGGATCATCGCCATGAGCGGCTCGCCTTCCCGTATCGTGCATCGCGCGCTGCCGCAGGACGACCCGAAGCAACGCCGGCCGGACATTTCGCGCGCCAACGAATTACTCGGCTGGTCGCCGAAAGTCGCGATCGAGGAGGGCCTGGCGAAGACCATTGGATATTTCGAGACCTTGCTGATGCGCAAGGATATTCACGCACTATTGGGCCACGACGGCTGACGGTCAGAGCAAACCGGCGGCGGCGAGGTCCCGCATCAGCGCGCGAACGCCATAGTCCCATGGCGGGCAATCCGGCGACAGGCGCACGCGATTGACAAGCGCGCCGAATTTTTCCGACGAGATGGTTACGACATCGCCGATATGATGCGTGAAGCCCTGCCCGGCGACGCCGCGATCCTTCGACGGCACGAACATGGTGCCGAGGTAAAGCGCGATGCCGTCCGGATATTGATGATGCGAACCCATCGCCGCGGCGATCAGTTCTTCCGGCGAGCGGCTGATCTCGGCCATCGAGCTTGAGCCTTCGAGGCGATAGCCATCCTCACCTCCGACACTGAGATGAACCTCGGCGGTCCTGACATCGTCGATGGTGAAACCGTCATCGAACAGACGAATGAACGGCCCGAGCGACGCCGACGCATTATTGTCCTTGGCCTTGCCGAGTAGCAGCGCCGAGCGGCCCTCGACGTCGCGCAGGTTGACATCGTTGCCCAATGTCGCGCCGACGATACGGCCGGCGCTCGACGCAATCAGTGCGATTTCCGGCTCCGGATTATTCCAGGTAGAGATCGGCAGCAGCCCGACATCGGCGCCGAAACCGACCGACGACATCGGCTGGCACTTAGTGAATATCTCGGCGTCCGGGCCGATGCCGACTTCGAGATATTGCGACCAGGCGCCGCGCGCGACCAATTTGGTCTTGATCTTTATCGCCTCCGGCGAGCCGGGCTTGAGCTTCGAGAGATCGTGGCCGATCAATTCGGCGATATCGTTGCGAATGGCGACCGCCTTTTCCGCCGAACCGCGCGCCTGTTCCTCGATGACCCGCTCTAGCAGGCTGACGACAAAGGTGACGCCCGATGCCTTCACCGCCTGCAGATCGACCGGGGACAACAGCCTCGGCAAGCGCGGCGCGGCGGCCAGGCTGTTGGTTGCAATGTCGTCGAGGCGGCCGATCGGCTGTCCGGCAGCCGCACGGACATAACCAGCCGGGTCGCTCATTTCACAAATGTCGCTGACGGTGGGGCCGTGCCGGCTGGTGATATCGACGAGGACGTCGTCGCGCACCGTGACGACCAGCGGATGCGCGAGCCCTGCGACTTGCGCGCGTCCAAGAAAGACACCGCCGGCCGGAAGCCACATCGCATTCGGCATGATTTCCTCCATCGCCAGCGGGTCGCTCATCGCACCCGAGCGTTATATTTGCAGACATTATTGGCGAACCCAGCGCCAAGGCTATACTATGCTACTTACTGCCCAGGAGGAATTATGCGGCTTTTTGCCTGCGCCATGATGACGGCAAGCGTCCTGTTTTCGGTGAGCGTGTTGGCCGCGCCGCCAGCCTTTGCGCAGGCGGACCGCACCGCGGCGGCTTTCTGGAAATCCGTGCAATCCTCCTGTGACGCCAGTGCGTCGAAGCCCGCCAGCGAGCTTGGCCGGCGCATCGCCCGCACAGCGATCGAAGAATTCACCCAGTTCGGCGGCCACCAGATCGATTCCAACGGCCGGCTGTTCCGCTTCGGCCTGACCGAGGGGCAGCAGGAAAAAGATTTCGCCGGTGGCCCACAGGCCAACCTCGGCGATCTCGGCTGGTGGCGGGTGATGAAATACTGGCGCGCGCTATACGGCAAAGACACCCTGGATATGATCGAGGCGCTCGGCTATCGCGACGCATCGACGGCGATGGACGAGGGACAATCGGGCGGGCTCTTGCGGGTCGATGCCGGTCCCCTGCTTCGCGCCCTCGAGGCCACGTCCGATCCCGTCGCGCGCGAAGTCCTGCGCGAAGCGGCGCTGCGGGCGGCGGTCATCGATACGCCGTGGTCGGCGGCCTTTGTCAGCTACGTCATCCGGCAGGCGGGCGCCACAGCGGATGCCTTCCATTTTTCCAATGCCCACCGCGCCTATATCTACGATGCCTTTGCCACCAGCGCCGCCGAGGCGACAAACGCGGCCAGCAAGCAGATCTATCGTGCGTGTCCCGTCACGACCACCAGGCCGCGCGTTGGCGATTTGATCTGCCATCAGCGCGAGCCGGCCCTCGCCACCGCCAGCGACACCGAGGTGCGCGAGCGTATTCGCACGGAACTCGCCGGCAATTCCGACACGCGCTCGGTGCGGCGCACGCATTGCGACGTGATCGCCCATATCGACGCCCGGGCGCATAAAATGTATATAATCAGCGGCAACGTCTACCACGCGGTCTCCGCCCGGAAGCTGAACCTGCGCCGCAACTTGACGCTATCGGCCAGGCAACACGGCAATTGCAGCGACGCGGCCCGTTGGTCCCTGCCGCAGCCGGCGACGGCAACGGCAGTTCCATCGAGCCACACAGGCTCCTGCTCGCTCAATGACAGGAAATGGTTCGTGCTGTTGCAGTTGAGGTAGACCGGGACATTCGTGATAATAAAGTGGTTGCGGGCGAAGCAGGGAAGGATACTCCGTTGGGTCTAGCGCGCCGATATCCTATCGTCACCGGTACCGCCGCTCTGTTGCCGGTCGCCGGCGCGGTCATCGCCTTGTTGTTCGCCGTAGCGCCTGCGCGGGCCGAGGATACAGCTGGCAACTGCGACGGCGCAGCCGAACTCGCTTTCCTGCCGTCACCTGTCGCGCCTTGGAAGGGCGCGCCGTTGCGCGTCATCTTCGCCGCGGAGAAGCCGGTGGAAGTCGAACTTTCGCTGATCGCGCCCGACGGACGGGTCGCTGCCCGATCGCAACAGCGCCACGGCGGGCCGCCCTATTTCTGGTTCGCCGAAGTTGCGGCGCCGGACTCCGGAACCTGGCGGGCCAGGCTTGTGCGTGACCGCGCGCCGGCCGGGTGCGGCACAATCACGCGCGATATCGTCGTGCGCGCCGACAGGCCATCGTCGCCGAGCGCGACTTCCGCATCTGTCTGGCCCGTGCACAACACATGGAACCGGACGACGGAAAACCTGTTCTCCGCGTGGGTCGAAAAGCTTTTCGACGATCCGCTCGAGGCGGCGCCATCATGGCCGGCCTTGCATGAGGTGTTGCGCGACCGGTCGCGCAATTTTCTGTTTAATCATTTGGGTCTCGGCGAGGACACGATGAAGATCGTGCTTCGTCCGGACTGCGCCGACCTACCCTATTTCCTGCGCGCTTATTTCGCTTTCAAGATGGCATTGCCGTTCGGTTATTCGAAGTGCAGCCGCGGCGACGGCGGCAAGGCGCCGCGTTGCCCGCAGTGGTTCAGCATTCAGAATCCCGAGCCGCCAACGCCCCCGCCGCAAGCCGTGGCCGCGCCAAGCCCACCGGCGGCGAACAGGTCGACCTCATTTTTTGGCGGCGTTCTCGGCGGTCCGGTGGCGACCGCAGCGAGCGAGCCAGAAGCGGCCGCACCCAGCGCCCCTGAGCCCAAGCGCATCGGTCTGGCGGCAACATTCGGCAACTATACGCGGACGCTCGCCGGCGCCGTCCATTCCGGTTCGGCGCGAACGGCCTTGAACGACAACAACAGCGACTATTATCCCGTGCCGCTCAGCCAGGAGACGCTGCGCCCAGGGGCTGTCTATGCCGATCCCTACGGGCACATATTGATGATCGTACGCCGGGTGCCGCAATCGGACGGCGCGGCCGGCGTCATTCTCGCGGTCGATGGCCAGCCGGACGGTACGGTGGCGCGCAAGCGCTTTTGGCGCGGCAACTTCCTGTTCGCTCAAAATCCCGCGCTCGGGGGACCGGGGTTCAAACGCTTCCGGCCGATCGTGGCGGGCAAGTCCGGTGAGCTTCATCGACTAAGCAATGATGAAATCGCGAAAAACACGCAATACGCGGATTTTTCGCTCGATCAGTCGCGACTGGGCGTCGAAGAGTTCTACGACCGCATGGATGACGTGATGTCACCCTCGCCGCTCGATCCGATGCGCGCGATGAAGGAAGCCATCACCTCTCTCGACGAACAGGTGAAGGTCCGCGTGACCTCTGTCGAAAACGGACGCAAGTTCCTGGCCAGCGGGCGCGGCGACGCGACCATGCCGGACGGCGCGGCGATCTTCGAGACAAACGGCGCATGGGAAGATTTTGCGACGCCGTCGCGCGATTTGCGTCTTTTGATCGCGCTCGACGTGGTGCGCGAATTTCCAGACCGAGTTGCGCGGCGGCCCGAACGGTACGCCATGCCGAACAAGAGCGTCGCTGACGTCAAAGCCGAATTGCAAGGCGTGCTGGCGTCGGAGCTTTCACAGCGCAGATTTTCCTATACGCGCAGCGACGGATCGGCGTGGACGCTCTCGCTTAAAGACATGTTTGACCGCGCCGCGGATCTCGAGATGGCGTATAATTTGAATGACTGCGTCGAGTTGCGGTGGGGCGCGCCGACGAAAAGCGACGAGGCATCGACGTGCAAGCGCCTTGCGCCGTCCGCCCAGCGCGCGAAGATGACGAAATACCGCGCCTGGTTCCACGAACGGCGTCGGCCGCCGCGCGTTTAGCAGTAATCAGACCCGCAAGGGGGCTCTACGACGCCGCGACAACATGGTCGTGCGTGATGTCGCCGACCGTCCGGCATCCGATCATCGCCATTGTATAGCTCAGATCGGATTGCAGAATGTCGATGGCGCGTTTTGCTCCGCGCAAGCCGCCGGCCGCCACGCCGTAGATGGTCGCGCGGCCGGTAAAACAAAACTCGGCCCCGATTGCCTTGGCAATAATGAGATCGCTGCCGCGCCTTATGCCGCCATCGAAAAATACGCGAATGTCCCGGCCTGCTCCCGCCCTCACCTGCGCCAGCGAGTCGAGCGCGCCTTGCATGCAATCGAGCTTGTTGCCGCCGTGATTCGAAACCGTCACGGCATCGGCGCCAGCCTGCACCGCCCGCAAGGCATCGTCCGCGTGAACCAGCCCCTTCACCACCATCGGGCCTTTCCAGAGGCTGCGAATACGGTCGAGGTCGCGCCAGGTCTGCGGGTTGTTCCAGTTTTTCACGTAGTACGCCGCGATCTGCTTGGCGTTGCTGCCGGGCGGCGCATAGGCGGCCCAGCTTCCCAGTTTCGGCAAGCCACCGCCGCGCAAATAATCGGCAGTCCAAAACGGGTGGCACAACGCATCGAGAACAAGGCGCGGTAATGTCCGCAAGTTCGGACCGGTCGCCATCGACACACCGGTGCGCGAAACCACTTCCGATCGCGGCGCCAAAGGATAGTCGACGGTATAGACCAGAACCTTGACGCCGGCATCGCGCGCCCGGGCCAACATATTTTCAGTGACCGCCGGCGAATGCGCGCCATAGAGTTGATACCAGGTGTGATCCGGCGCGATGCGCGCGATCGTCTCGATCGTTGCATGAGACGCACCCGACAAAATAAAGGGAATGTTGGCGTCGCGCGCAGCTTCGGCCAGATATTCGTCGGCATGGCGGCGATAGATTCCGGCAATGCCGACGGCGGAGATGCCAAACAGACTTGCGTATCGCTTGCCGAACAGCCCAACGCTGGTATCGACAGGCGTTACTTCAGCGAGCGCCTGCGGCAATAATTGATACTTGCGGAACGCATCGACGTTGCGTCGAATGCCGCCGCCGTCGCCCGCGCCGCCTTCAAGGTAATCTCCCACGAAATGCGGCAAACGCCGCAGCGCGAGACGGCGCAAGCCCTCGATACTCGCCGCCCGATCGACCGCCGTCATTGCTTAGTACCCCACGCCCTCGTTCGTCGCATTTGCATATCCGGCGCGTGCGTGGTGGCGGACGCCAGTTTCGGTCGAACCCATCTCTCTACCGTCACAGTCCCTGTTAACAGGAAAAAGAACAGGGAAATTCGTTAGTTCGAGCCATTAAATGTGGTCGAGACGCAAAACTCGCTTGTGAGTTCAATCATATATAGGCCAATTCCCTATATCACGGAAACAGGGAATCATTTCGAAAGAGCAGCGAATGCCTTCATAAGCACAGGGAATTTGCCAAGCGGCAATCCGCAATGGCGATTGGTCATTTCTATCACACCGCGGACCGCCGAGAAACGCCCTGCTCGCCGCGGCACGGCGCCGAAACGACTCGGCACCCGCGATCAAGGCGTTCCTTCGCGTCATGAAGGCGACAATCATTCAGACAGTGTAGTTGCAAAGCGACCCTTTAGCGGCCGCGATCGCGCAATTCTTTCACCTTTTGACCTGCGGCATTCATCATGAATGTCAGGTCGGTGCCTGCCAACACGAACTGTACACCCGCCTCGATGTGCTCCTTCATGAGAGCAGGATCGTATAGGCCACCCATCCCCGCCCACTTACCGTGCTTGCGGCAGGCCGCAATTGTCGTCTGGTAAGCAGCGCGAATGGAGGGATCGCCGATCTTTCCAGGAATGCCCATCTCGGCACAGAGGTCGTTTGTACCGATAAACAAGACATCGATGCCATCGACCGCGGCAATTGAGTCAGCGTTCGCGATGGCCTCGGGCGTTTCCAGCATCACCACGAGCAGAGTTTGCCGGTTGATGACGGCGGACATGGTGGCTACAGGCGTAGGCGCAAAACCAAAATGCGGCATGCCGCCGAACACCGACCGGTGGCCCTGAGGCGGAAAGCGCAGTCTCTCAGCAATTGCCGCCGCCTCCTTCGCTGTGTCAACATGCGGCATGACGATGCCGAGCGCACCATTGTCGAGCAGCCGGCTCGCCATATTGAAATCACCCGTCGGAACCCGGGCGATCGGTGTGATGTTGGCCTGAAGCGACGCCGTTGCAATCTGCGACGCAGTATCGACGGACATCGCCCCATGCTCCAGGTCGAGAAAGAGCCAGTCGAATCCAGCGGTATTCATCGCAGGGATGATATCGACCGAGCGCCCAATCCGCAGTGCGACGCCGAGAGCGACGTCGCCCGCAGCCATTCGGTCTTTCGTCACATTGTAAACATCAACCATAGTCCCATCCTTACCGGCCGCCCTTGGACGTTAATTCTCGTCAACGATGCCGCTACGCAGCGTTCCGATCTTGCTGATCTCGACTTCGAGGACGTCTCCCGCCTTCATCCAGACCTGCGGATTGCGGCGATGCCCGACCCCCGCGGGCGTTCCGGTGGCAATGACGTCACCCGCCGCCAGCGGCGTGAAGGACGAGATATACGCAATCAGAACCGGGATCGAATAGACCAGCATGTCGGTGCCCGAACGCTGCATTTCCTGGCCGTTCAAACGCGTGACGAGCGTCAGTTTCGTCGGATCTGGAATTTCGTCGGCGGTCACCATCCACGGGCCGAAGGGCCCGGTGCCAACAAAGTTTTTGCCGGCGCTGACGGAATGCTTTTGAAAATCACGGACGCTGCCATCCACGAAGCAGGAATATCCCGCGATGTGCGATAGAGCATCCGCCTTGGCGATATGGCGTCCGGGCTTGCCAATGATAACCGCAAGCTCACCCTCAAAATCCAACCGGGTCGAGACCTTGGGCCGGATCATGTCGCCGTTATGCGGAACCAACGTGTTGGCGAGCCGGAAGAATAGCGAGGGATCTTCTGGCACAGCATTATTGCCTTCGTCTGCATGCGATTTGTAGTTCAGCCCGATACAGATGATTTTCTCCGAATTTGTCAGAACCGGCAGCAACTCCACGTCCTTCAGCTTGCGGTCGGGCTTTTTGCCAGCCGCGATCGTCGCCAACTCCGTCAGAACGTTTCCTGCAATGGCATCCCGCAATGTCGGATAACGGCTGTCCGATAAAGTGACGACGTCGTCGGCGATAACCGCGCCAAACGCTTCTTTCCCGTTCAGCAGATAGCTTGCAAACTTCATGAGAGATCTTTCTGGACTTTAAATCTTGGCTGCCTTGGCCGCCGCGATGAGCTTCGCCCTGTCGAAATCGTTGATCCGGTCGATGAGCTCGTTGCTGTAAAACGACTTGTAATCGAGATCCTTGATATCGAGCATTTTGGCCTCGGTCTCGAACT
>CAIMEA010000102.1 GCA_903839845.1 uncultured Hyphomicrobiales bacterium | reverse complement strand
GAAGGCTACACCGTCGAAGTGCCCAAGGACGGCAATGAACTGCGGGAACGCCTGCTGGGCGGCAATGCCCAGCGCTTCGGCGCCGACGCCAATGTGCATGCACGCATTCCGGCCAATGACCATGTTCGCCGCGAAACATGGCTCAAGGAAATCGAGGCGCAATGGGGTCCGGCGCCCGGCCGTCAGCAAAGCGATGGCAGCACGATCCACGTTCTCGGCGAGCGCTTCGGCAATGTCTTTGTCGGCATCCAGCCGTCCTTCGGCTACGAAGGCGACCCGATGCGGCTTCTGTTCGAGAAGGGTTTTGCGCCGACGCACGCCTTCTCGGCCTTCTATCGCTGGCTGCGCGAGGATTTTGCCGCCGACGCGCTGCTGCATTTCGGTACGCACGGCGCACTCGAGTTCATGCCGGGCAAACAGACCGGCATGTCGGGCGCCTGCTGGCCGGACCGCATGATCGGCCATCTGCCTAAAATCTATCTTTATGCTTCCAACAATCCGTCCGAAGGCAGCATCGCCAAGCGGCGCTCGGCAGCGACTTTGGTCAGCTATCTGACGCCGCCGGTCGCCCATGCCGGGCTCTATCGCAGCCTGGTCGACCTGAAGTCATCGATCGAACGCTGGCGTGCTCTCGAACCGGAGGCTGCCGGCGAACGCGCCGACCTCGCCGAATTGGTGCAGACGCAGGCCGCAGCTATCGATCTGGCAGTGACAGAGCCGGCCTGGCCCGCAGACGGCAGGGACGCGACAATCGCGGCCCTGTCGGCGCAAGTGCTCGAGCTCGAATACACATTGATCCCGCACGGCCTGCATGTCGTCGGCCAACCGCTTAGCGCCGAAGAGCGCGTCGATATGTTGTTGGCGAGCGCGGACGCCGGCCACGGCGCGCAGCCGCCGCGCCTGGCGCTCGAACGGCTGGTTGCCGGTGACAGCCCCGCCGCCGCGCATGCGGCCGCCGGCGGCAATGCCGGTGATGAAAAGGCGCTGGCGCTGCTCACCGATCTGGCCGCGACCGATCGATTGCTGGCGCAGGATCATGAATTGCCCGCTATCCTGCGCGCGCTTGACGGCCGCTTCATTCGACCGGCGCCGGGCGGCGATTTGTTGCGGACACCGGCGATCCTGCCGACCGGGCGCAATCTGCATGGCTTCGATCCGTTCCGCATACCCAGCATCTATGCGGTGCAGGACGGCGCGCGCCAGGCGGCGCGGCTGCTCGAACGGCACATGAGCGGCGGGCAGGGCATCCCTGAATCCGTGGCATTGGTGTTGTGGGGCACCGACAATCTCAAAAGCGAAGGCGGTCCGATCGCGCAGGCTTTGGCGCTGCTCGGCGCGCGGCCGCGCTTCGACTCCTATGGCCGGCTCGCCGGCGCCGAGCTGATCCCGCTGTCCGAGATGACCCGTCCGCGCGTAGATGTGATCGTCACGCTGTCGGGTATTTTCCGCGATCTATTGCCCTTGCAGGTCAAGCTGCTGGCGGAGGCCTGTTATCTCGCCGCCGCCGCCGATGAACCTGCTGAGCTTAATTTTGTGCGCAAGCACGCGCTCGCCTATCAACGGACGCACAACTGCGACCTGGAAACCGCGTCCTTGCGCATCTTCGGCAACGCCGACGGCACCTATGGCTCGAACGTCAACCATCTGATCGAAAATGGCCGCTGGCAGGATGAGGACGAACTGGCCGAGACCTATACAAGGCGCAAGAGCTTCGCTTACGGCCGCAGCGGCGCGCCGGTGCAGCAGACGGCTTTGCTCGCCAGCGTGCTGGCCGATGTCGAATTGACCTACCAGAACCTCGATTCGGTCGAACTCGGTGTCACCACCATCGATCACTACTTCGACACGCTCGGCGGCATCAGCCGCGCCGTGCGCCGTGCCAAAGGCGGCGTCGATACGCCGGTCTATATCGGGGACCAGACGCGCGGCGAGGGCAAGGTACGCACCTTGAGCGAACAGGTCGCGCTCGAGACGCGCACGCGCATGCTCAATCCGAAATGGTACGAAGGCATGCTCAAGCACGGCTACGAAGGCGTGCGCCAGATCGAGGAGCACGTCACCAACACGATGGGCTGGTCGGCCACCACCGGGCAGGTCGCGCCCTGGGTCTACAAGCAACTGACGCAGACTTTCGTGCTCGACGACGCGATGCGCAATCGCCTGGCGGCGCTCAATCCGATCGCCTCGGCGAAAATGGCGAACCGGCTGATCGAAGCGCACCAGCGGCAATATTGGGTGCCGGACTCCGCCATGCTCGACGCGCTTCGCCGCGCCGGGGAGGAGCTGGAGGATCGGCTCGAAGGGATCGAACCGGACATCGGCCAGGGAGTCGCGGCATGAACGTGTACACCAATCCTTCGGTGGCGCGCGAAGCCGTCAAAAGCGCGCAAGCGCCTGAAAAGAACATGCGCCCGGACGGCGAGGGCAGCGTCCAGGTCGGGCTCGATCCGAACCTGACCATCGGCAAGGCCAAGGTGTTCTCCGTCTATGGCAAAGGCGGCATTGGCAAGAGCACGACATCGTCCAATCTCTCGGTGGCCTTCTCCAAGATCGGCAAGCGCGTCCTGCAGATCGGCTGCGATCCCAAGCACGATTCAACGTTCACGCTGACCAAGCGGCTGGTGCCGACCGTCATCGACGTGCTGGAAACCGTCAATTTCCACAGCGAGGAATTGCGCGTCGAGGACTTTGTCTACGAAGGCTACAACGGCGTGATGTGCGTCGAGGCTGGCGGTCCGCCGGCCGGCACCGGTTGCGGCGGCTACGTCGTCGGCCAGACCGTCAAGCTCCTGAAAGAACATCGCCTGCTCGACGACACCGATGTGGTGATTTTCGACGTGCTGGGCGACGTCGTCTGCGGCGGCTTTGCCTCGCCGCTGCAGCATTCCGATCGCGGGCTGATCGTGGCGGCCAATGATTTCGACTCGATCTTCGCCATGAACCGCATCATCGCCGCGATCCAGGCCAAGTCGAAGAATTACCAGGTCCGGCTCGGCGGCGTCATCGTCAACCGCAGCGCCGGCACCGACCAGATCGACAAATTCAATGCCGTGACCGGCCTCAACAAGCTGGCGCATTTTCCCGACCTCGATGTCATCCGCCGCAGTCGCCTGAAGAAGTCGACTCTGTTCGAGATGGAGCCGACGGCCGAGCTGGAAGCGGTGACCAATGAATACATCAAGCTTGCCACCGATTTGTGGAACGGCGTCGAGCCGGTCAGCGCGCAGGCGATGAAGGATCGCGATATTTTTGATCTGTTGGGGTTCGACTGATGCAGACAATCACCTATCAGCAGCGCCGCGGACAACTCGAAACCTATTTCGACCGCACCGCCATAGAAGCCTGGGCGCGGCTGACGTCGGATGCGCCGGTCAGCCGTATTCGCGCTACCGTGCGCGCCGGCCGCGATGAGATGCGCGCGACCTTGTTGTCTTGGTTGCCGGGCGACTTGCGCGGCTGCCGCCTGCTCGATGCCGGATGCGGCACAGGGTCGCTGGCGGTCGAGGCGGCGCGGCGCGGCGCGCAGGTGATCGCCATCGACGTCGCGCCGAGGCTGATAGAGTTGGCGCGCGAACGCACGCCGCGCGATCTGGGCGAGGGGACAATCGAGTTTCGCGCCGGTGACATGCTGGACCCCGCGCTCGGAAAATTCGATCACGTCGTCGCCATGGATTCGCTCATTCATTACAACGCCGCCGATTGCGTCGGCGCGGTGACCGCTCTGGCAGCGCGCACCGGCGGCTCGGTTGTTTTCACCTATGCGCCGCGCACGCCCGCGCTCACCGTGATGCATGCGGCCGGGCGGCTGTTTCCACGCTCGGAACGCGCACCGGCGATCCAGCCGATTTCAGAGATGACGATGCAGGCCATGCTGGCGAAGGCGCCCGGCCTTGGCGATTGGCAGCGGGGGCGCACGCAGCGCATTGCCTCAGGCTTCTACAAATCCCAGGCCATGGAGATTTGCCGCCCATGAGCCGCACCGGAAAAATGAATCCCGTCACCAATGTCATGGTGAAGTCGATCGTCTGGCTGGGGCCGCGCTTTTTGCCTTTCGCCGACGCGGCGAGCGCTGAATTGCCCCTTGGCCGGCTGCTGCGGCTGTCTTTGTTTCAGATCACGGTCGGCATGGCGTTCATTCTGCTTAATGGCACACTCAACCGGGTGATGATCATCGAACTCGGCGTTCCTGCCTGGGTGGTCGCGCTGATGGTGTCGATGCCTCTGGTGTTTGCGCCGTTTCGCGCCTTGATTGGTTTCAAGTCCGACACGCACCGCTCGGTGCTGGGCTGGCGGCGCGTGCCTTACATCTGGCTCGGCACGATGCTGCAATTCGGCGGCTTCGCCATCATGCCGTTCTCGCTGCTGATATTGTCCGGCGACACGAATGGCCCCATATTCATCGGCGAACTGGCTGCCGCGCTGTCGTTTCTGATGGTCGGCGCCGGCATGCACACGGTGCAGACTGCCGGCATTGCACTGGCCACCGATTTGGCGCCGCCGGAGCAGCGGCCGCGCGTCGTCGCCTTCCTTTATGTCATGCTGCTCATTGGCATGGTTGGCGGCGCCCTGAGTTTCGGACTGCTGCTCTCTGACTTTTCGCAGATACGGTTGATCCAGGTCGTGCAGGGCGTCGCCGCGGTCACGATGGCTCTCAACCTCGTCGCGCTGTGGAAGCAGGAAGCGCGCGACCCGTCGCGGACCACTGGCTCGCAAGGCCTTTATTTCGACCAGGCGTGGCGCAAGCTGCATAGCGCACCGGGATCTATCCGGCTTCTGGTGGTGGTCGGCCTCGGCACCGCGGCCTTCAGTATGCAGGACATATTGCTTGAGCCCTACGGCGGCGAGATTCTGGGCATGAGCGTCAGCAATACGACCTTCATGACCGCGCTGCTGGCAGGTGGAACTTTGTGCGGCTTCTCAGTCGCGGCATTTTGCCTGTCGCGCGGCTTCGATCCATATCGGCTGGCGGCCAACGGGCCGCTAGTCGGCGTGATTGCGTTCACCGCCGTGATCTTCTCGTCGCCGCTCAATTCGATTCTGTTGTTGCGCGTCGGAACCGCGCTGATCGGCTTCGGCACCGGTTTATTCTCCGTCAGCACGCTGCTCGCCGCGATGTCGTTGGCCACCAAGGACCTTGGCGGTCTGGCAGTCGGCAGTTGGGGCGCGGTGCAAGCGACCGCCGCCGGTGTGTCGATCGCGCTCGGCGGCGCCATTCGCGACGGCATGTCGGCGCTGGCCTTCAAGGGGACACTCGGCGTCGCCCTTATGAACCCGTCCACGGGTTACAGCATCGTCTGGCATATCGAAATCGCGCTGATGTTCGCCACACTGGTGGCGATCGGTCCGCTCATTCGAGTCTCGCGTGTTGCCCGCGCGCAAACGCAAACGCGCTTCGGGCTTGCTGAAATTCCAATATAGCAAAGGTAAGCGGAGGGCATGTCATGGACAAAGGTACTATCGTCGGTTCGATCGATCTAGCGCAGGTCGTTCTCTACACATTCATCGTGTTTTTCCTCGGACTTGTTTTCTATCTGCGCCGCGAAGACAAGCGCGAGGGCTATCCGCTGGTGGTCGACGGCTCCGGGGCCGTCCATGGCGTCGGCTATCCGGTGCCACCATCGCCGAAGACTTTCCGGATGCCGCATGGCGAGAATGTCAGCGTGCCGAACGGTCGCGGCGACGCGCCGGTTACCAAGGCGGCGCCGACCGCGCGCTGGCCCGGCGCGCCGCTGGAGCCGACGGGCAATCCGATGACCGATGCAGTGGGGCCCGGCTCATATGCGCAGCGCGCCAATGTGCCGGATCTCACGGTCGATGGCGCCGACAAGATCGTGCCGATGCGCATCGCGAAGACCTTCTCGATCGCCGACCGCGATCCCGATCCGCGCGGCATGCCGGTGATCGGCGCCGATCATAATGTCGCCGGGACGGTAAAAGAGGTCTGGGTCGACCGCTCGGAAATCATGATCCGTTATCTCGAAGTGGCGCTTACAGGCGGCGCAACGGCGATGTTGCCGTGGAATTTCTGCCGCGTCGACCGCGGCCAGCGCCGGATCAAGGTCAACTCTATTCTGTCGAGCCAGTTCAAGGATGTGCCGAAATTGGCAAGTCAGGAGCGCATCACCTTGCTCGAGGAAGACAAGGTCTGTGCTTACTACGGCGGCGGCACGCTGTACGCGACGCCGGCCCGTTCGGAGCCGCTGCTATGATCGAAGCATCTTATGGCCCCCTCAAGGGCATGCCCGAGGTGCTCCCTGAAGGCGAGCATCTGGTATGGCAGGGCCGGCCGGCGTGGTGGCCGCTCGCCAAACGGGCGTTTCATATCCGCGCTATCGCGGTCTATTTCGGGCTGCTGGTGATCTGGCGCGTCGCAACGGGGCTGTCGGACGGCTTTTCCGCCGCCGGCAGTCTGAAGAACACGCTGTGGCTGCCAGGCCTGTCGGTTGGCGTGGTCTGTATCGTCGCGCTGCTGGCCTGGTTTTATAGCCGGACCACGGTCTACTCGATCACCAACCGCCGCGTCGTCATGCATATCGGCGTCGCCTTGCCGGTCGCGCTCAATTTACCCTTCGTTCAGATCGGCGCGGCCGCGACCAGGGTCTATGCCGACGGCACCGCCGATATCGCGCTGACGCTGCTCGGTGATGGACGCATCGCCTACCTGCATCTGTGGCCACATGCGCGTCCGTGGCTTTTGCGGCAGCCGCAGCCGTTGCTGCGCTGCGTTGCCGACGGCGAGCGGGTTGCCAGTTTGCTGGCGCGTGAACTCAAGGCGGCGCAGCCCGAGCACGTCACCGAAGCGGTGCCGGCCAGCAAGGCTGCGGAGCCGATGCCGGGTCATCTGGCGCCGG
This sequence comes from uncultured Hyphomicrobiales bacterium, assembly GCA_903839845.1. GTDB lineage: Bacteria > Pseudomonadota > Alphaproteobacteria > Rhizobiales > Xanthobacteraceae > Pseudolabrys. The sequence continues at coordinate 33,736 of CAIMEA010000102.1, read as the reverse complement.
CGGCGGCATGATCCATCAGGAGGCGCGTATGAGTACGACGGACGACATAGCTTTTCCACCCGGTGTCCTGTGGGGCGCCGCCGCGGTCATTGCGTTGACCATTACGCTCGCCGCGGTCGCGCGCCATACCGGCATGACGGTAACGGACATTAATCAAACGGTGCCCGTCAAGGTGCTCGAGGTCCGCTTCGACGATCGGCCAGACGGCGCCATCGCAGTCTACGATACCGGGCGCCGCGATGTCGTGGACGTGCTGCCGCCCGGCACCAGCGGCTTCGTGCGCAATGTCATGCGCAGCATGGCGCGCGAAAGGCTGATGCACGGCGGCAGCCCGGATACGCCCTTCAAGATGACGCGATGGGCCGACGGCCGTCTCACCATCGACGATCCCATCACGCGCCGGCACGTCGACCTCGGCGCTTTCGGTTCGATGAATACCGCGTCGTTCGCACGCTTGATGGAAAAGGATCGCACCCAATGAGACAGTCACCGTCAGGCGGCCGGACGTTTCAAGTGCCGTGCACCGTCGAGATCGAGCACACCGCGGAAAGCCTGCATGCCCATGTCGAGCTTGAGGGTGTCGAAGCCGGACCCGGCGATTGCGTGATCGTGCATGGCGCACCGACCGGCATCCCCTTTGGCGTGCGCAAGGTCTTTCATTGCCACGCCACGGTCACCCGGGCCGGATTGCTCGGCCGGCTGCGTGCGCAGATCGAGGGTTATCTCGAATTGACCGAACTCTATGAAGTCGGTTTTTCCGACGGGAGGGCATGATGATTCCAATGGAAGGCGGCGGCGCGCCGAATGCCGCGACACGAATTGCCCAGCAGGACACCGTTCTCAGTCCGCGCTTCTACACCACCGACTTCGACGCCATGAACAGGCTCGACGTCAGCCTGGTGCGGCGCGAATGGGAGGGCGTCATCGCCGAATTGCGCGCCGACCACAACAAGGGGCACTTCATCCGCACCGACGAGTTCAAGATGACGCTGGAAAGCCTGCCGCCGGAGCTGCGGCAGGAATTCGTCGACTTCCTGGTCAGTTCGCTGACGGCGGAATTCTCCGGCTGCGTGCTCTATGCCGAGATCAAGAAGCAGATCACCAATCCCGACATCAGGGAGCTGTTCAGCTACATGAGCCGCGACGAGGCCCGTCATGCCGGCTTCATCAACGACTCGCTGAAGGATTTCGGCATCGGTGTCGATCTGAGCTTTTTGACCAAGGTAAAAAAGTACACTTACTTCCGGCCTAAATTCATCTTCTATGCGACCTATCTGTCGGAGAAGATCGGCTACGCGCGTTACATCACGATCTATCGCCAGTTGGAGCGGCATCCGGATCGCCGCTTCCATCCGATTTTCAAATACTTCGAGAAATGGTGCAACGACGAGTTCCGCCACGGCGAAGCCTTCGCGTTGTTGATGCGCGCCAATCCGAAGCTGTTACAGGGCGGCAACCGGCTCTGGATCAGGTTCTTCCTGCTCGCGGTTTACGCCACCATGTATGTCCGCGACCATATGCGGCCGGCCTTTCATCAGGCTATCGGCATGGATCCGACCGATTACGATTTCAAGGTGTTCCGGATCACCAACGACATCTCGCGCCAGGTCTTCCCGGTCGTGCTCGACATCGATCACCCGGACTTCCAGCCGGGCCTGCACCGGCTCTGGACGATTAGCGAAGCGATTGCTGCGGCCAGGAAGCAGGGCGGCATAATCGGCCGCTTGAAGCGGATCGGGCTGACCCTGGAAGCGGGCGCAACGTTCCTCAGACTGTTCCTGCTACCGGTGAAGAGCAATGAGCTGCCGCGCGAAATCCTGATGCAACCGGCCTGGTGACACGACGGCGTTGTAATGTTTCAAATCGCGCTTCCCGCACTGTATGCGCTGCTGCTGTGGTGGTTCTCGACCGGGATCATCCTTTATGCGGTCGGATTGTCGCCGCGCAGCTATCCCGTCAGCGTCGGCATCGCCGCCGTGGGTCTGGTCGCTGCGTTGTGGAGTTTGGCGCATAGCGCGCAGGATACCGCCACTGATGCCTATATCGGCTTTGCCTGCGTATTGGCGGTCTGGGGCTTTGTCGAGACGGTGTTCCTGACCGGGTACGTGACCGGCAGCCGCAAGACCGATTGCCCGCCTGGGGCCGGCGGCTGGCGGCGCGTGCGCTATGCCATCGAGACCATCATCTACCACGAACTCCTCCTGCTCGCGGCCGGGGCTTCAATTGTCGTTGTGACCGGTGGCCACAACCATTTCGCCATGGCGCTGTTTGCGATCCTCTGGGTGATGCGGCTGAGCTCCAAACTCAATCTGTTTTTCGGCGTGCCGATGCTCAATGCAGAATTGCTGCCGCCGCACCTTTCCCATTTGCGGAGCTATTTCACCCGAAAGCGCATGAATCCGTTGCTGCCGGTTTCGATCACTGGCTCGGCCGTTGTCACGGCTCTGCTGATCGATCGGGCATTTGCCGAAGGCGCCGGCGAATACAGCGTGGCGGCCTATGTCCTGTTGGCCTCGCTGCTGGCATTGGCCTTGCTCGAGCACCTTTTCATGCTGATGCCGATACCGATCGCCGGCATGTGGGGCCCGCGGATCAAGGCGCGCGCGGAGAACGCCGAGGTTGGCGACAAGGCGGCGATGCCGCCTCGCCAGACTCAATCCGAGTCCGACCTCACGCCGGCACGCGCGCGCGTTCAACGAATTCCATCCGTCGGAGGCTTCCTATGAACTATGAAGGCTTTTTTCGTTCGCAAATCGACCGGCTTCATCAAGAGGGCCGGTACCGGGTTTTTGCGGATCTCGAACGCGCGGCGGGTGACTATCCGAAGGCGGCCTATCACCGCGAGCAGGGCGGCAAAACGGACGTCACCGTCTGGTGCTCGAATGACTATCTCGGCATGGGGCAGCACCCGGCCGTCATCGAAGCGATGCATACGGCGATCGATCGCTGCGGCGCCGGCGCCGGCGGCACGCGCAATATCGCCGGCACCAACCACTATCATGTGCTGCTCGAGGAAGCGCTGGCCGATCTCCATGACAAGCAGGCGGCTCTGCTGTTCACCTCGGGCTATGTGTCGAACTGGGCGACGCTGAGCACGCTCGCCGGTCACCTGCCGGATTGCGCCGTGCTGTCAGACGCCGAGAACCACGCCTCGATGATCGAGGGCATCCGCCACAGCAGGGCCAATAAGGTTGTCTTTGCCCATAACGATCCGGAAGACCTGCATCGCAAACTGTCGCTGATCGACAAGGGCAGGCCGAAGATCGTCGCCTTCGAGTCGGTCTACTCGATGGACGGCGACATCGCGCCGATCGCCGAAATCTGCGACGTCGCCGATGCCCATGGCGCATTGACCTATCTCGACGAGGTGCACGCCGTCGGCCTCTATGGGCCGCGCGGCGGCGGCATCGCCGAGCGCGAAGGCCTGAGCCGGCGCCTGTCGATCATCGAGGGCACCTTGGCCAAGGCGTTCGGCGTCATCGGCGGCTACATTGCCGGTTCGTCAGCGATGTGCGATTTCGTGCGCAGCTACTCGTCCGGTTTCATATTCACCACCGCGCTGCCGCCGGGCATCGCCGCCGGCGCCATCGCCAGCATCCACCATCTCAAGAACAGCTCGGCGGAGCGCGAACGCCAGCAGGACCGTGTCGCCCGCGTGCGGGCGCGGCTCGACGCCGCCGGCATTCCGCATATGGCCAATCCGAGCCATATCGTGCCGGTCATGGTGTGCGACCCGGTGCTGTGCAAACAGATCAGCGACACCTTGCTGGCCCGCTACGGCATCTATGTGCAGCCGATCAACTATCCGACGGTCGCCAAGGGAACGGAGCGGCTGCGCATTACGCCGTCGCCGCTGCACAGCGAAGAGGATATCGAACACCTGGTCGCGTCGCTGTCTGCGATCTGGTCGGAAATCGGATTGAGCCGCGCGGCGTAAGTTTTTTTCGCTCAGCCGAAAAAGGAGCGAGTGAAGCCGGTCGCGTAGAATGATGCCATCGCCGGGATCGCCGTCACCACGGCGCCCCAAATGATATCAATCACGGTCATCCGCAGCGTCCAGTTGCGGAGCGTGGCGTAATTGGTCAGATCGTAGGTCGCATAGGCCAACGCGCCGAGCAGCGCGCCGTAGATGAGCGCCGGCCTGGCCGACCCCGCGTCGAGCGCCGGCAGCGTGGCGAAGACGAGAATGCCGGCGGGGTAGGCGAGATATAAGACAATCGCCGGCGCCAGCCGGAAGTCCTTCAAGAGAATGTCGCGCAAAGTCGGCTTGTACATTCGCGGCGCCATGACCGAGAGCCACACCGCATCGATCGCGCAGTAGACGATGAGAATTGTCGCATAGGCGATGACATAGACCATTTGAGCCCCCGGGCTGAAGCTTTATGCTTTACGAGCCGACGGGCGCAATGGATCATTGCGACATCAAAAACAGCGATTAATTTACCGGATGCTCTGTCGTGTATCAGACAATGCGGTTGCTGGGCTTTCCGGCATGAAAATTGTCGATGTTCAGGATCAGCTGATCCCAGAGCGTCTGCATCGCTTCGTCGCTGGCCCAGGCGACATGCGGTGTCACAATCACGTTGGGCCGGTCGAGGACTTTCAGCATCGGGTTATCCGGCGCCGGCGGCTCCGTGGTCAGACAGTCGAAACCAGCCCCCGATATCTGGCCCTTGTCGAGCGCATCCACCAGATCGGCTTCGTTGACCAGGCCGCCGCGTGCGCAATTGATCAGCAGCGGCTTCTTTTTCATTTTGGCGAATTCGGGCGCCGCGATCATGTTGCGCGTCGCCGGCATCAGAGGGCAATGCAGCGAGATGACATCGGCCGTTTCCAGCACCTCGTCGAAAGGCGTGTACAGCGGTCCGAGCCCCGAGACGCCCTTGTGCGCGGCAAAGAGGATGCGCATGCCCAAAGCCTGGCCGATGCGCGCGACGCCCTGGCCGAGCGCGCCTTCGCCGAAAATGCCGAGCGTCGAGTCGGCCAGATCGTGGATCGGGTGGGTGAAGAAGCAGAACTGCGCGGCCTTCTGCCAATTGCCGTTGATGACGTCTTGCCGGAAACCAACCAGGTTGCGGCGGAGCGCGAAGATGAGCGCAAACGCATGTTCGGGCACGGTATGGACGGCGTAGCCGCGGATATTCGACACGACGATGCCGCGTTCCCGGCAGGCTTCGATGTCGAACGCATCGTAGCCGGTGGCCGGGATGCAGATCATCTTGAGGCCGGGCAGCCTCTCGATTGAATCGCGCCGGATCGGCACCTTGTTGCAGACGGCGATATCGGCGCCGGTCAGGCGGTCGACCACCTGGTCGGGCCGGGTGCGGTCGTAGTCGATCCATTCATGCGGAAAAGAAGGCTTCGACAATGTGACCGAGGGGCCGATAGTGGACCGATCGAGAAAGACGATACGTGTCATGGAACGCTCCAGGCCGCGGGGCACTCACATTGGATGCCCCGCCGGTGCCGGCTCCACATTATATAGCATCTCCCGTCGGTGTCAGAAGGTTACTCGGCGGCCATGCGCATCGCTTCGCCGGCCTTGGAGAGATGGCGCACGGCGGCGCCGACCCCGGCACCCGGCTCGAACTTGATGCCGACGTCGTGCATCGCCAGCTCGACGCCGCCGAGCGCCTGCAGCACCATGATTTCGTTCAGCCAGCCGAGATGACCGATGCGGAACACCTTGCCGGCCACCTTGTTGAGGCCGCCGCCGAGCGAAAGATCGTAGCGGTTATAGGCCGTCTTGATGACGTCGTTGGCGTCGAAGCCCTCAGGCACCAGAACGGCGGTCACCGTGTCGGAGTACCATTCAGGCCCCTGGGCGCAATTGCGCAGTCCCCAGGCATCGACCGCGGCGCGGACCGCGCCGGCAAGCCGGCGGTGCCGCGCAAAGACATTGTCGAGGCCTTCCTCCAGCAGCATATCGACGGAGGCGCGCAGCGCCCGCAGCAATGTCGCCGCCGGGGTATAGGGGAAATAGCCCTGCGCATTGCTCTTGAGCATGTCGCGATAGTCGAAGAAGCAACGCGGCAGCTTGGCCGTCTCGCCCGCCTTCAGGGCTTTCTCGCTGACGCAGACGATGGCGAGACCGGTGGGCATCATGAAGCCCTTCTGCGATCCGCATACCGCGACATCGACGCCCCATTCGTCCATGCGGAAATCGATACAGGCGATCGACGATACGCCATCGACAAAGAGCATGGCCGGGTGGCCGAGGTCGTCCAGGATGCGACGAACGCCGGCGACGTCGGACGCGACGCCGGTCGCGGTCTCGTTTTGCGTCACCAGTACGGCCTTGATGGCGTGCTGCTTGTCGGCGTCGAGTTTCGCGCGATATTGATCGAGCGGCACGCCTTTGCCCCAGTCGACCTGGATGGCGTCGACATCGAGGCCGAAGCGCTGGCACAGATCGACCCACAGCATCGAGAACTGGCCGAAGACCGAAGCCAAAACCTTGTTGCCCGGCGACAGTGTGTTGGCGATGGCCGATTCCCAGCCACCGGTCCCTGAACCGGGATAGACGATGACGTGGCCGGTTTCGGTCTTAAAAATCTTTTTCACGTCGGCGAGCAGCGGCAGGATGAATTGCGGGAAGTCGGGCGCGCGATGATCTTCCAGCGCAACGTCCATGGCCTGCCGGACGCGGAAAGGCATATTGCTCGGTCCGGGAACGTAGAGCCCTTTGAAACCTGGCATTCGAATACTCCTGGATTGTGAGTTGTGACTTGCGGTCAGGCCGCGCAGAGGCGATTGCGCGAGATCTTGGCGTTGACCAAAGAGACCGCCATGTCGATTGCCGGATGGGTGATGCCGTGCTGCCGGCCGATCGCCTGGACGAGCTTGTCGACGCGCTCGACCATCGGCGCGCCAGCGACGATGGCGCGCGCGACCGACGACGGGTTGATCAGACGTTCGGCCGCGGCGGCGTATTTGTCGAACGGCACGAGATCGTCGGACTGCCCGCCGATCCGCTGGACGATGGCGCCGACGGTCTCATAGATTGCCTGCGACAGGCCGATGTCGCGATGCACGGCGTCGCGAATAGAAATCGGCGCGCCCGGCGTCACGCAGCGATAATTGCCGGTCAGCAGCATCGGCCATTTAGCAAACGGAACGAACAGCGAGTCGTGCACCCGCAGCTTCACCGGCACGTCGACGCCGTCGAGGCGAACGGCGTCGATATCGTCGGCGAGCGCGTTCAGCATCACGTTGTGAACCGGCGAGGCGAAGCCCGCGGTTTTGAAATTCGTCGCGAGATTGACTTGCAGCACGTTCACCGGTTCGTCGTTGGGACGCGTCGCCTGCGGGTCGGGCGAGCACAAGGTCATCAATTGCGGGTCGAAGCGGTCCCAGACGCCGTATTTGCTGAAGGCGGCTTCGGCGGCGTTCGCGTCGATGGTCGCAATTCGCTTCAAATAGGGAAGCGGCGGCATGTTCATCAGCGACAGGCAGGGAATGCGCGCCGCGGCGATGCGGCCGAGCAAGGCGCGGATCGTATGATGCAGGTATTGCGGCTCCTGCATCGCCAGAACGACCAGGTCGTAGCCGGTGACGATCGTGTCTTCCGGTGTCTTGGCGTCGAGCCGGCCGGGCAGGGTGGCGGAATCGATCGAGCGGTGCGCGTCTTCGCCTTTCAGCTTGATGCGGACCTGGGTGCCGTTGAGGTTGATGAGATCGGCGGTGGGGGCGCGGCACACCAAGGTGACGTCATGACCGGCCATCAGGGTTTTGGTCGCAAACAAAGAGCCGTAGGACGCGCCGAGGACGAGAATCCTGTAAGCCATGTGTCTCTCCCTTGGTGGGGCCGCGTTTGGCGGCTTCATGCGGAGGAAACACCGAGATGACAACATTTGCATTCAAATATGGGTATATGTGTTGCTTGTCTGCATACAAAATGTTAAAATCTGTTGTATTGTAATATTGGGGGATCGCCTTGGTGAAGACCTTCGTCGGCCCGCAGCTTCGGCTTCTACGGCGGGAACGGAAACAGACCCAGGCAGAGATGGCCAAGGTCCTCGGCATCAGCCCGGGCTACGTGAACCTTCTGGAAAACAATCAGCGCAGCCTTTCGGTTCGGCTGTTGATGGCGCTGGCCGATAGCTACCAGGTTGACTGGCGCGACATCGTCCATGACGAGACGTCGAACCTGCTGGCTGGACTGCGCAACGTCATTCGCGACCCGATGTTTTCAGGCAGCGTCCCCGACCTGCAGGAACTGCGCGCCGCGATCGATCATGCCCCGCGGCTGGTCCAGCATTTCCTCGGCCTCTACGGTATTCACCGCACCACGCTCGAGCGCATCATGCGGCAGGGCGAGGGCGGTTTGCCGGAAGGCCTGCTGACAACTTCCGGCGAAGCCGTCATCCATGATTTCTTTCGCGATCACTCGAACTATTTCCATCCGCTCGAAGTCGCCGCCGAGACGATGCGCGCGGCCTTCGATTGTGAGACCGACGACATCTACGGCGCGCTCAAGGCCCGCCTTCTCAATGCCCACGGCATTCGCGTGCAGCGGCGCGCGACCGAGGAGATGACCCAGGCGCTGCGGGTCTATGAACGCAACGAAAAAGTCATTCATCTCTCGGAGGCGCTCGATCATCCCAATCAGGTCTTCCAGTTGGCGCATGTGCTGTGCCTGGTCGAATTGCAGCCCTTGCTCGATGATCTGACGGCCGACAGCGGGCTGACCAAAGGCACCAGTCTGGCGCGTTGCCACGTCGAACTCGCCAACTATTTCGCCGCGGCCTGTGTCATGCCCTATGCCGCGTTCCTGCAAACCGCGGAAGCGACGGCCTACGACATCGACCGCATCTCGGCGCGCTTCGCGGTGTCGTTTGAGCAGGCCTGCCATCGTCTCACGACCTTGCAGCGGCCTGGCGCGCAAGGCGTTCCGTTCTTTTTCCTGCGCGTCGACAAGGCCGGCAACGTCACGAAGCGGTTCAATTCGACATCATTCCATCTCGCCGAATATGGCGGCGCCTGTCCGGTGTGGAATATCCACATGACATTTCGGTCGCCGGGCGTCATCATTCCGCAATTCGTCGAACTGCCCGATGGCGCGCGCTTCTTCACGATCAATCGAACGGCGGATCGTCCCGCGTTCAATTTCCAGACCCAGAACCATCGTCTCGCAGTGTCCCTGGGCTGCGAGCTGCAATACGCCAAGAGGATCGGCTATGCATCGTCGTACAATTTTGCCGACGAACGCATGTTCAGCCCGATCGGCATCAACTGTCATTTATGTCCGCGGCAGGCCTGCTCGCAGCGCGCGCACCAGCCAGTGTTTATGGAATTGCCGCTCGACACCGCGCGACGCGGCAACACCCGCTACGAGAGCTAGCTGGTTTGGCCGAAAGCGCGAGAATAAATGGCCTGGCTAGAAAAATTGCCATCGCCCCCATGATGGAGAGGGCTTGAGCGAGAATTAGCAATTGGATCGCAACACTTGGATAGACAGGGCGTGTGCGACAATAGTAAAGTCAAAATTCTTGTCACGATAGGTAAGTTAAGTCATGCAGGCTTCCGGGCGAATCGACACCCACCATCATTTTGTGCCGCCCTTCTATTTATCCGAGGTTGGCGCCGAAGCGATTGGGCGTACGCTGGTATCCGGCCAGGCGCCGGTGTGGACGCCGCAGCATTCGATTGATGCCATGGACCGGAACGGCATCGCTACGGCTCTTGTGTCGATCTCCGCTCCGGGTTTTGTATGTGAGCAGGCGAAGAAGACGGATCTGTGTCGCCGGTGTAACGATTACGCCGCCGAGATGCGTGGCAATTATCCTGGCCGCTTTGGTAGTTTCGCATCCCTTCCTTTGCCTGACATCGATGCGAGTTTGGCCGAAATTGATCGCAGCCTTGGCTCTCTTGGCGCCGAAGGCATTTGCCTCCTGACCAATTACGACGGACGCTATCTGGGCGATCCGTTATTCGAACCGGCATTCGAGGAGCTCAATCGGCGCCATGCGATCGTCTACGTGCATCCCGCCGAATCGCCCTGCGGCTGTGGCGTCGGTTTGCCACCTGCATCGTTGGAATACCCGTTCGATACGACGCGAGCTGTCGCCAGCCTTCTATTCAGCGGGCGGCTAAATCGCTTCCACGATATCAAGTTCATCTTCTCACACGCGGGAGGAACCATACCGTTTCTTGCCGATAGGCTGGCGCGACTTGAGCGCCGGCCGGACTACAAACGTCATGTGCCGGACGGTGTGCTGACAGAGCTGAGGCGTCTTTTCTATGACACCGCTCTGTCGGCTAATCGCCTGTCAATGGATACGCTGCTTGGGCTGGTGACGTCGCGGCAGGTTCTGTTCGGCAGCGACTATCCCTATGCGCCGGAGGAAGCAATGGTCGGCACGGTGAGGGGGCTGAACGACTTGAATCTTGCCGCCAACGATCTCGCTGCGATCGAACGAACGAACGCATTGCGGCTAATGCCGTCGCTTCTTGCCGGGCCGGCAATGGGTGCCAATAAGCCCTAGCCTTGGCGTCGCTTTGCGCGTTCGGATTGGCATGCGCAGCAAATGCGACATGAAGCGGGCATCATTTAGCATAAATATCTGATATCAATAGGCAATTGCTGGCTAGCTGAAGCTGTTCAAGCACAGCCTTGCGGCACACAACCGTGCGAAGGGGGTTTGCCTCGATCGCGAAAAAGTTTTTAGCTTAAGGGCGAAGCAGGCGTTTTCTCGATTCAACGTATCCCTTCGTTTCCCTATGGACTAAATTTAGCGGCGCATCGGAGGATGTCATGCGGATATTGGCGGCCATTGGCGCACTTGCAATCATCGGCGCGGCCATTGCCGCGGTGTTCTTTTTTGGCGGCTTCTTCAGCGTCGCGGGCACGGCGGAAGATCCGGCTATCGTGAAATGGGCGCTGATCCAGGTTCGCACAGCTTCGATCGACCGCAATGCCAAGGATACTCTGCCGGTCAACTTTGCCGAGCCGGCAAACGTTCAGGCCGGTGCGCGCGAGTTTCTGGAGCACGGCTGCGCGAATTGTCATGGCGGGCCAGGCGTTACCTGGGCGAAGTATTCGGAAGGCTTGCATCCCGACCCGCCCGATCTCAAGGACGTCGTTAAAGACCGCACACCGCAGCAGCTATTCTGGGTCATCAAGAACGGCATCAACATGACCGGAATGCCGAGCTTCGCGCTTGCCGGCGCCAAGGACGACGAGCTGTGGAAAATCGTTGCGTTCCTGAAACAACTGCCGTCCGTATCCGACGCGGATTTTAAAACCTGGACCGCACCGGCTGCGCCAGCACCGGCGGCTGCAAGCCCCCCGCCGCCGGCGCCGGAGTCTAAACCATAACGTCCTAGCGGTGCAGGCAGGCGTGCGTTCGGACGAGACGCAAGGCTTCTTGCGGAATGCCGGTGCTGGTCATTTCGCTCGCTTTGGCGGTGGCGCAGGAAAGCCAGAAATAGCCCGCGTCCGGATCGACCACGAGACGACCCGGTTTGAGATCGGGGGCGAAGAGCACCGACAAATACGGCGTCGTCGAATTCCATGCGAGCCGGTTGAGGCTGGAGCCGATCCGTTGCGCCGAGACGAATTGCGGATCGCCGAGGACCGGGTCGGCCTCCGCGCCGTTCGCCAGTGAGCGCACCGCCGCTTTATAGTCGGCCCACGCCCGGACAAATTTTGCGGTCTCGACGACGTGGACGAGCAGTATCAGCAGGATTGCGCCGGAGATCAGGCTCGCATTCGAATTCTTTTCAAGTGCCGATGCGACGGGCGCCAGGAAAGGAAAGGGAGACTTTTGCCGCGCCTCGTCCGGCATTGCAGACACCGTCGCCAGAACGCCTAGCACGGGCGTCGCGATCAGCAGGACCGTGCGCAAATCGTATCTCGCCTCGGCAAGCAGCGTCCTGTCGAACGCGATCCAATAAATCGCGAGGGCGGCCGCGCAGACAAGTGCCGCGTAAATATAAGTTTTCTCCGTATCGATCAGCCGAAGCAAAGCGACAGCAACGCCATAGCCGGCCAGCGTCGCGAGCAATACGAGGAAGGCTGGCTGGTCCAGATTCTTGACGTCGATGAATTTGAACGCGGCCGCGGCCAGAACGCCGGCAATATAGTCGTCGGGCCGCACGGTCAGTCGAACGACCAGCCAGATCATCATCGCGACGATAAATGCGGCGGTCGCCCTTATAAAAATCCGGTCGCGCCAGCCACGCAGAAATAACGCAAAAAGTATCGCCGCTGCAAAAACAATGGCGCCCTCATGGGTGAACACGAGCGCCAGCAGCCCGGCAAACACGGCGACCGCGCCACGCGGTCTGTTTGGGGCGCAAAGACAGATTGCGAGAACCGGCCAGAACAGCGTATGCGCCGTCCACATTTCCGTCGGCGCGCCGAACACCAGTGGCAGAAGGCAAGCGGTCGAAAGACAGGCATAGCCAAAAATGCCGCGGCCGGTCGTGCGATCGGCCGCCAGCGTCAGAAGGAGACCGAGAAGGGGCGCGGAGAAAAACAGCAATCCATAGATGAAGATGCCGGCGCGCGCGTTGCCGGTCAGGGTGACCGCGGTTTCGGCCGGAACATAGGCGAAGACATAAGTGAATAGACGGCCCGGAATGTTGTGCCAGTGAAACGCCCATGCATCGCGCGCCGCGACGGCGTATGAGAAGATCGACCCGTCGCCGAACACTTGCAGACCCGACGATAATCCGATCGCGATATAAAGAATGGCTGCGGCGATCCCGGCTGTGACGCAAAGGATGTATAGGCCGCGCCACGCCGGACAAATCTTGTCGGCGGCACTCATGTCGCAGTCCGCCGCTCGACCGCAACGGCGACCGCGCCGGTGAGACCGGCGAGTACCGCCCAATAGGCATAGCGATAATCCGTGGCGACACCGACCGCGAAAAACGTCAGCAAATACAGGACGGCCGATCCGCCGATGCCCAGCGCAAAGGCGCCCGGCGGGGTGTCGCGCCGCCGCCAGGCGAGCAGGCACACGGCGGCGTCGATCATCAGCCATGTGCCGGGCCGTAACAACGGCGTTGGCTTGAGGGCATCGTTCAGCGTCTTTAGCGCCATCAGCCTCGGATTATCCGCGAATATGATCGCCGATGGATCGTCGAGGTCCCGCGTCCACATCGTCATGTTCTCGCTACCGAAAAGAAATGTCCACATGAAGTCGGCGCGGTGCATGAGATAGGCGACCGGGTGGCTGACGATGGCGCGCTGCCAGGCTTCGGTCAGAGCAGGCGCGGCGAAGAATTTGTCACGCTTTTCGAGGTGCTCCATCACGAACAGGCACGGCTGCTGGGTCCAATAGATGTCCCACGCCAGCGGTTTGTAACAACCATCCGTGATGAGGCGGCTCTCATCCGCGGTCCAGGCGCCGGGAAATACATTCTGTTTGGAAAAATGAGATATGCCGCCGAGATCGAAAACCATGATCGAGTGCAGCGGATGCTGCCGCGCTGCGCCCAGCACGTCATAATAGACGACCTGCACGAGGCCGAAGAGGCCAAGAGCCGCGGGCACGTAAAGGAGCGCGGCACGCCTCCAGGCAAAGCGCGCGGGCCACAGCACATAGGCCGAGAGCAGAGGGGCGGCGGCGAGCGCATTCGGCCGCAACAGGACGCCGAAGGCGAGCAGCGCAAACGCAATGAACTGCACCGGAATGCGCACGGGCCGGCGGCAATCGGCAACGCTATAGACAAGACCGGCCGCCAACAGCCACGCCACACCAAATAGAATATCACGCCATATGATACCGACGAGAATGAAAGTGGGCGGCGACAAAGCAAGCACCGGCACGAGGACGGCAAGCCAAAAAGACCGTTGCGCAATCGTCAGAGCGATGACCGCGAAAGCAGACCAATAGAGCGCCACGGTCAGGATCAATATGCTTGCCGTCCCGGGCGCGATCGGGTCGACCAATGACCACAGCACGATCATCGCCGGCGATTGCCAGTCGCCGAAAAAACCTTTGGTCATATCCTTGTAAAGATAGAGCGCGTCAAAAGTCGTGACGCCGGGATAGAATACGTAAAGCGTCAGCGCGAGGCCCGCGGCTGTCATTGCGGCAATCAGCAGCGCGGTCCGGACGGGTTCAGTCCATGCGCGCATAGATGTCTCCGGAATTGGCGTCGAGAGGCAATCCGTCAACCCAGCGTGCAATGCCGTCCATGCCGATCCAGTCGGCGTGCTCGAATTTCTGACTTTCGCCCAATGTTGCGTTGAACCGCGCGTAGCCGAGCGCGCCGCAGCGCTTGAGGCTGGCATGCGCAACATCGCGCTGGATCAGTGTGAACTCGAACGATAGGGCTTGGACCGGCCGGCCGAGACCGGCGAGCGCCTCGGCTTCAAAGCCTTCGACGTCGATCTTGATAAAGGCAGGGATGCCGTGACGTGCGATCAATGCGTCGATGGTTGTCAGCGGAACACGCACGCGCTTGGGCCATGCCTGGTCGTGCCAGCCCGGCGCGTCGGCCGCGGCCGCGATAAAATCGCGTGAGACGGTCGAGACTGTCGGATTATCGATATTGACGTTAAGCTCGACGACGCCTTCTTCACGTCCGACCGCGGCGGCCTCGATGGTCACATTCCGGTCGCGGCCATAGAGCAGGCGCAACGTCTTGATCAGCGCGGGCTGCGGCTCGACTGCGATCACCCGCGCTTCCAGCCGCCGGAATGCGGCGATGCGGTCGCCGACATGCGCACCGATGTCAAAGACAAGGTCGCCCGGCCGCACGAACTGGCGATATAGCCGATCCATGGCCGGACCATGCTGCCGGTCGCCATAATAGATCCATAAAGACCGGACAATTCCTCGCGCTGTTCTGAATGCGTCGAGCATTTGGGTCTTGGGTTAAGCCCGCGCCGGGGCTGCGTTGACCTCGATCGCAGGGAGATGCAACGGCGCCAGCGCGGCCGCCACGTTTTTCTCTTCTGGAAGGCGGCAGATGCCGATTCGGACGAACAGACGTCCGATAGCCGGCGAGGCGGTCGCGACGGCAAACGGCGCCGCTAGAATGAGTCCCACCGTGCCCAGCAGCGCCCACCCGATATCGTTTGGCGCCTTGATGACGACAATGCCGAGGACGACACAGCCGGTCAGCATCTGCGGCCACAGCTTTGCGACGGCGAGACTCCAGGGCACCGAATGGCTTTCGCGCGTTTGGCTGTTCCAGGTGCCGGCACGTCGAAACACAAGCAGGCGGGTCAGGAAAAGCGTGTGCGCAAGTGCGACGATCGGCGACAGCAAGGCCATGAACAGAGTTTCGCAGACGACGTTCAGCACGAACGGGACGGCGCCGCCATAGGACCGGCGCGCGGGACGGCGGCACATCAGATCGACGATGCTCGCGATTTTTGGCGCGAACGTCATCAGCATGACGATCGCGAACAGAACGGTACCGGCGCTTGGCTTGACCGGAATGGCGGGCGCCGACGGCGTGTCGGAAAGGGCGAGCATGACGGTGCCGAGTGTCATCATCGCCATCCACGCCGGCGAGCCGAGATACATCCAGATCGCAAACAGCAATTGGAACCGGCTCACGGGCTTTAAGCCCGGCATGCGCAGGAGCTGCCAATATTGCATATTGCCCTGGCACCAGCGCAGATCGCGGCGGGTGAATTCCAGTAGCGTTGGTGGGTTTTCTTCCCAGCTCAATCCTTCTTCCGGCAGAACCCAAACCTCGTAGCCGGCTCGGCGCATCAGCACGGCCTCGACCTGGTCGTGACTGAGAACATAACCGCTGAGCGGCCCATTGCCGGGCAATACCGGCATGTGGCAATGAGCGATGAAGGGTGCGAGGCGGATGATCGCGTTATGGCCCCAATACGGCCCGCAATCTCCCTGCCACCAGGTGGCGCCCAGCGTGTACGAGCGCATGCCGAGCCGCATGCCGAACTGAAACACGCGCGCGAATACGCTTACCGACGGCATCCCGACAATCAATGTCTGAAGTATGCCGAGTGTCGGGTTCGCCTGGGCGATCCGCATTAGCCGTAGCACAGCATCCGCCGGCATGAAGCTGTCGGCATCCAGTGTGATGGCGAAGTCATGATCGTTGCCCCAGCGGTCGCAAAAGTCGCGGATATTGCCGGACTTGAAGGCGGTGTTGATGACGCGCCGGCGGTAGGTGACCGGAATTGTGCCCTGCCATTTGGCGGTAAAGGCGCCGAAGCAGGATGTCTCGTCGGCGATGATGCCGGGATCGCTGCTGTCGCTGAGCAGATAGACATGAAACAGGTGTGCGACACCCGCTTCCACAAGGCCGGTCATCAGCGGGCGCAGATTGCGCGTAACCTGATCCGGACTTTCGTTGCGGATACACATCAGGATTGCCGTCGACGCGGTCACCGGTTCGTCGCCCCGGATGCTGGTCGCGAGCGGGCTCACGGCCGCGGCCGGGTTGCGGGCAAAGCGCATGATCAGGAAGCCGATAGTGGCGTTCCAGAAACCGATCACCGACCAGGGCAGAGTGACGGTGAACAGCAAAAGGAAGGCGATGGCGCCGAAACTGCGTGGCGGGACTGCCACGGTCGCCAGCCACAGAACCGCGACCATGGTGGCGGCAACAAGCGCGGCAAACAGCGCCCGGCGGCGCGCAAGGACGGTCATGACGGGGCCTTCCGCCGTAGCCGAGAGCATTTCCACACGATCAGGCATAACTTTAGCCGTCCTCCTGCTTTCTTGTCCCTTTCAGGATATACCCGTAGCGCGATCACAAAGTCCAAGGCGGGATCAGAAAAGTGTCCGACAGAGCCACCGACGCGCTGTGGTATGTTGGCGCCGGGCGCGCCGAAATCCGCAATGAGCCGCTTGCCGAGCCCGGGCCGGGTGAGGTTCGGGTCCGTGCGCTGTTTAGTGCCATCAGCCGCGGCACGGAAAGGCTGGTGCTGACCGGCCGCGTCCCGCCGAGCGAATTTGAGCGCATGCGCGTGCCGTTTATGGGCGGCAATTTCCCGTTTCCGGTCAAGTATGGCTACGCCACCGTTGGACGGGTCGAGAGCGGACCGGCAGGACTTCACGGTCGCCTCGTCTTTGCGCTCCATCCCCATCAAAGCGTCTTCAACATCCCAGCCGACGCCGTCATACCCATACCCGACGTCGTGCCTCCCGGTCGCGCCGTGCTTGCCGCCAATATGGAGACGGCGCTCAATGCCATGTGGGACGCGCGTCCGGCAGCCGCCGACCGTATCGCGGTGGTCGGGGCGGGCGTGGTCGGTTCGATGGTCGCTTGGCTGTGCGGCCAACTTCCTGGCGCTCGGGTAACCTTGATTGACGTCGAACCCTCACGCAGGGAATTAGCGCAGGCACTCGGTGTTAGCTTTGCGTCGCCCCATAACGCACCGGGTGAGTGCGATCTCGTCGTTCATGCCAGCGCAACCGCCGCCGGCCTTGCGATCGCTATCGATCTTGCCGGCGAGGAGGCAACCGTGTTGGAGATGAGCTGGTACGGCGCGGACGAGGTTTCGGTCCCGCTCGGTGGGGCATTCCATAGCCGCCGCCTCAAGCTCGTATCCAGCCAGGTCGGCCGGGTCGCGCCCTCGCACCGGCCACGCTGGAGCTTCGGCCGCAGGCTTGCGGCGGCGCTTGACTTGCTCGCGGACGCCCGGCTCGATGCGCTGATCGCGCCTGCGATCAAATTCCACGATCTGCCAGCGCGGCTGCCCGATTTGCTGGCGCCAAAGAGCGGCGTGCTTTGTCAGCTTGTTGTTTACCCCGCGGCCGAAACGGCCGCCTAACCCAAAGAGGTTTGCCCTTGTTCGCCGTCGAAGTTCGCGACCATATCATGATCGCTCATTCCTTTCGCGGGGCCGTGTTTGGCCCGGCGCAGGCGTTGCACGGCGCGACCTTTGTCATTGACGCGGCATTCATCGCCGACACGCTCGATGTGAACGGCATCGTCATCGATATCGGACGGGCGCATGAAGCGCTCAAGGCTACGCTTGCACCGCTTAATTATGGCAATCTCGATACGCTGCCGGAATTCAAGGGCGTCAACACCACCACCGAGTTTCTCACCAAATATATCCACGACCGGCTGGCGGACGCCGCCCGCGCGGGTTCGCTCGGCCGCGATGGCCGCGAACTCAAGGCGATCCGCGTCACGCTATCGGAGTCGCACGTCGCGCGTGCCTGGTATGAGGCGGCATTGTGGTAGGACGCGTCGCGTTCGCGGTGCCGGGCGATCTCGCGACTCTGACCGGGGGCTATGCCTACGATCGGCACATGATTGTGGAGCTTGCGAAGCTCGGTTGGAAGATCGACCTCGTCAATCTCGGTGACGGCTTTCCGCGCCCCAGTCAGGAGCAACGTAAAACAGCGCAGGAACGGCTGGCAGCCATTCCCGCGGGACGTCCCATCGTTATAGACGGGCTCGCCTTTGGCGCTCTTCCCGAAGTGGCGATGCAACTCAGCCAGCATCATCCGCTGATCGCGCTCGTGCATCATCCGTTGGCGATCGAGACGGGACTAAGCGCGGTGCAAGCCGGCGACCTGCTTGCTAGTGAACGCAGAGCGCTGACGGCCGCAATCCGTGTCGTTGTAACGAGTGCGACGACCGCCCGGCTTCTTGTTGCCGACTACGGCGTGCCGGAGGATCGCATCGTCATTGCATGCCCGGGAACCGATGCCGTCGCGGCGGCGCGCGGAAGCAACGATGATATTGTGCGTTTGCTGGCGGTCGGCGCGATCGTCCCCCGCAAGGGATTTGACGTGTTGATCGGCGCACTGGCGACGCTTACCGACCTGCCTTGGCATTTGACAATCGCCGGCGATCGCGGCCGCGACCCCGAAGCGGCCGCGCAACTGGACGCGGATATAATGCGTTACGGACTTGGCGGCCGGATTGCCGTGCCCGGCGCCGTATCGCGCGAGCGCCTCGCCGAACTCTACGCGGGCGCCGATCTGTTCACACTGGCTTCGCATTACGAGGGCTACGGCATGGTCTTTTCCGAAGCGATTGCCTGCGGCCTGCCAATCATCGCGACGACAGCGGGCGCTATCCCGGAAACCGTCCCGGCCGGGGCAGGGGTGCTGGTCGCGCCCGACGATGCCGCCGCGCTGGCGGCAGCATTGCGCCGCGTGATCGAAAACCGGGAAGAAAGACGCCGCATGACGGCGGCGGCGCGCGAAGCAGCCCACTCGCTTCCGAACTGGCAGGATTCGGCGAAGCTGTTTGCGCGGGCGCTTGAGGACGCTATATGACCGGCTTTTCCGCCGACTGGCTTGAACTGCGCGAGCCGCATGATCTGCGCGCGCGCAATTCTGCGGTGCTTGACGCCGTCGTCGCCTCGCAGGCCGGCAATAGTGCGATACGGATCGTCGATCTTGCGTGCGGCACCGGTTCGACTCTGCGCGCGCTGGCGCCTCGGTTTTACGCCGGTCAGCACTGGCGGCTCGCCGACAACGATCTCAGCCTGCTGGCGCGGGCGGCGGCCACCGCCCGACCATCGGGGGTCACGGTCACGGCGATCCCGCTCGACCTCAACCGCGATCTTGAAGCCGCGCTTGATGGGCCGATCGATTTGGTCACCACCTCGGCGCTGCTCGATCTCGTATCCGAGCCTTGGCTCGATCGGCTGGCAGTCGAAACCCTGGCACGGTCGATCCCGATCTATGCAGCCTTGAGCTATGACGGGCGAATTGAAATCAGCCCGCGCCATTCATTCGATGCCGCGATCATAGCGGCGGTCAATGCGCATCAACGCGGCGACAAGGGGTTTGGTCCCGCGCTCGGGCCGATGGCGGCGAGCGCCGCGATCGCGCGATTCCAATCCCTGGGTTGCTCGGTCGTTCGTGGCACGGCCGATTGGGTCGTTGGCCCGCTCGACCGGGAGTTTCAGCTGGAAATCTTCGCCGGCTGGGCGAGTGCGGCGCGCGACATGCCGAGCGTAGCGCAGGCCGACACGGTCGAATGGTTGACGTTCCGGCGCGATGAGGTGGATTCCGGAAGATCGTCATTGCGTGTCGGTCACGTCGATTTCTTCGCGCGGCCGACGGGCAGCCGCTGAGCCGACAGATCGCAGTCGAACAAGATCTCGTCGTCGAGCCGAAAGGTCCGCATCGGCGCGCGCAACGCCTGATCGGCGCGCTCGACCGGTGGCAGGACAAAACTCGCGCGGCCGCTGCCGAGGATAATCGGCGCGACAATAATGTGCAGCCGGTCGAGGCACCCCGCCGCAAGGAAACGGGACACCGTATCGGCCCCGCCTTCGACAAGGATGCGGCGCAACCCACGTTCGGCGAGGGCGGCAAGGATGGCGGGCGGATCGATACGCCCGCCGGCGGCGGGCAACGTGACAACTTCCACGTCAGGGGAAAGCGCGCATGTCGTTCCTTGCGCCGTTACCAGGAGGCGGCGGACGCCGTCATTGGCGAATGTCTTGGCGCTTGCCGGAAGCCGCCCTTTTGGGTCGAGTACGACCCGCGCCGGATGCGGTCCGGCAACCCGCCGCACCGTCAGCAGCGGGTCATCGGCGAGTGCCGTTCCGACACCAACGACGACTGCATCGACCAGCGAACGCAGCCGATGCAGATGAGCCAGACCGGATGGCCCATTGATGTATTTCGAGTGTCCGCTTTCGGTCGCGATGCGCCCGTCGAGCGATTGGCCGATCTGCGCGATGACGACCTGGCTATCGACCGTCCCGGTTCGCAGCGGTTCGAACAAGTCGGCCCAGGGCGCGGGCAGGACTGCGGCCGGGTTCCGGAAAGACTGCGTGAAATTGCCCCAAGAATCGGCGCCTCCATCCGGACTGGCCTGCGCCGTTAGTCTATACATCGGCTCAAACGGCATCGGCGCGCCTTATCAAACAATCGATCTTGAGAACAGGCTGGCACAAAATAATGGGCATTACGACCGGAATGGTCACAGGGGCTGCGGTGTTCTACCATGAGAGCATATGGCACTGCGCCATTGAAGATTTTGGCTGGAAGTTGGCTAAATGAACGCGACGAACGGAGATCCGATTTCCGCATTTTTCGGGTTGAGCGAACAGAGCGGCGCCGAACGGGCGGTCGCAGAATTCTTCGCCCGAAGGCCGGTGTTGATCGCAGGCGAAGGCAAGCGTCTTCTTGCTTTGCCGGTGGAAGGGCTCGACTCGCAAAGGCTGGCGGAATTTTCTGCGCTCTGTGCGCCGATCGCTCCACGCGTCGTCATCACGGCGCGCCGGGCGCAGGCGATCGGTCTAAAGGCAACGATGCCGGTGGCCCTGCATTTAGGCGCGGACCCCGACGCGGCAACGATTCTCAGGCTTGTGGCCGACGCCAAAACCAGTCATCCGGCCGGCGCAAGCGCGGCGGGTCCGCTGGCCTCGGCCGCAATCGAGCTTGCGAAATTGTCGCAAGGCCTGCCTGCCGTTTTGGTCGCTGACATTGTCGCGGGACGCGCGCTCGATCACCGCATCGTCAGCGTCGGGGCGGAGGCGGTTGCGCGTTTCGCCGACGACATTATCGAGTCGCTTGCCATCGCCAGCAAAGCCGCCGTGCCGCTCAATTCCGGCGCGCGCGCCGATTTTGTCGTTTTCCGCGATGCCATGGGTGGCAGTCAGGTTGCGATTATTGTCGGAAAGCCGGACTTCTCCGAACCCGTATTGGTGCGTCTGCATTCCGCCTGTCTGACCGGCGATGTCTTTGGCTCGAGGCGATGCGACTGTGGCGATCAACTCAATCTCGCGCTCAAATTTCTGGAAGAAACGGGTGGCGGTGTCGTCCTCTATCTGGCGCAAGAGGGGCGTGGGCTTGGCCTCGCCAACAAAATGCGAACGTATCAGATGCAGGACGACGGGCTCGACACGGTCGATGCCAATACGACACTTGGTTTTGATGACGATGAACGGGACTACCGCGTCGCCGCCCGCATGCTTCAAATGCTGCAATGTGATCGTGTCGTACTGCTCACGAATAATCCTGCCAAGCTCGAAGGCCTTGCCAAGTCCGGAATCAAAATCACGGGAAGAATGGCAATCGAGGCGCCTATCAATTCCGACAATCGTCGGTATTTGACCGCCAAGGCCGCCCGGGCCGGGCACCGCCTTAATCACCTTGCAAATTCTCTGGCCGAAGCGTCGGACGCCGAACGTGACGTGACGGCCTTGGCACCTTGATATCGACAGGTACGGTGGCGTCGTGCCAACTGCCGCGGTTGGAATTCTCTGGGGCTAGGGGCCGGTAACGATCATGCCAAACGCTGTTGCGGGTCGTTCGATCGGCGAGCTTACCTTCTTGGAAATCGCCAAACGGGTGAGCGAGAGGTCGATATTGTGTCTGCCGATCGGCTCGATCGAACAGCATGGGCCCCATTTGCCGCTCAATACCGACGTCGTATTGGCTGAGGGCTTTACCCGCCATATTATGGCCCGCTGGGGCGAATCTTTTGATCTTTGGCAGCTTCCAACGATGTCGATTAGCCTCGCCCGCGAGCACGAATGGGCGCCCGGGACGATGTCGCTGTCGATCCAGGGCATGACGGCCTTGATGCGTGATCTCGGTCGCGAAATCGCCCGTGCGCTGCCGGCGCGTAATCTCATGATTATCAATGGCCACGGCGGCAACCGGGGAATTCTGGAGGCCCTGATTCAAGACCTGCGTGCCGACTTCGGCCTCAATGCCTGCGTCTTTCATCCCGCCGAATTGGTGCCGGTCGACGGACATACATTGTTGCCGGAAATTCACGGAGGCAAAAACGAGACATCTCTTATGTTGGCGATTGCTCCGCATTTGGTTCGCCAGGACCGTATTGCCCAGTTGAAAAGCCCGCCCGATGGCGAAGCCGTCGCCATGACAATTTTGCAGAAGGGGGTGACATGGCCCTGGGTGAGCGACGATCGGCGGCTCGCTGACATGGGTGTGATCGGTGACGCTCAGGCCGCTTCGGCGGAGTTAGGGCAGCGTATCATCGGTCTTGTCGTCGAGACCGCTGGCGGAGTCCTCAAACAACTACTGGACAATCAGCGGTTGCCGGGCCACTAGATATTCAGCATGCGCGAAGCGCGGCGGACGCGATAACAACAGTCTACCGGGGGTAGGAAGAAATTGACGGACGGCACGCCGGGACAAGTCACGAGGTTCGCCTCCGGCAAACGACGCCTGGACGCTTGGTCCGCAATGGGCGCCGATTGGGTCGGCCGCTTTGCGCCCGGCGGAGCGATTTCCCGTCGCCATATGGTGGCGCTTTGGACCGTCACCGCCGTTCATATGGCGGCCTTGACCATCATGGCCGATACCGAAGGCGATCTTGTCGCCAAGACAGCGTTCCTGCTCGCCTGGATCCTGCTCAACCTGTTTTGGCTCGCACTGTTGCGGCGTCCGGTCGTGGCGGCGATCATTTCGATCGAACTCGTCGTCACCCTTATTTTGCTGTCCCGATTCAAGTACGACATGCTCTGGATGACCGCCGATTTCGTCGACTTGATGATCATCGACACGGACACCTCTGAATTTCTGTTGAAAGCGATTCCGTCGCTGAAGGGCTGGATTGCATTAGGCGCCGTAATGACGGTCGCGCTGTTGATTGCGGCCTGGAAGCTCGATCCACTTCGCCTGCGCGTACGCAATTGCGTTATTGGCGGTTCGGCGGTCATGAGCGGGCTTGTTATCCTGTCGCTGAACTTTCCGACCGGCCTCACCGAGGACTTCAACGGCGAACGATATATTTCAAAAATCGCGCGCACGGGCGTCGAGTCCTTGCACGAACTCATGACGCACGGCTACTTGGAATCTGACGCGGTTGCGGCTGAAAGTCTGAAGGCGATGCCGTCCGCGGCGTGTAATCCCGGGACGAAGCTGCCGCACATTATTCTGCTGCACGATGAATCGAACTTTGACATTACCGCGGTTCCCGGCATGAAAGTGCCGGCCGGATATCATCGTCATTTTCAGTCGCTGGACGGCAAAGCGCGCAAGCTTGTCGTGGAAGGCGCCGGTGGCCCAAGCTGGTTTACCGAATACAACGTGCTTACCGGTCTGGCGTCCCGATCCTATGGCCGCTTCGCCACTTCGGTAACGCGGATCGCCGCCGGTCGTGTCGGCCGAGGCTTGCCATTGTCCTTGAGCCATTGCGGCTACAAGACCTTCACGCTTTATCCGTTCTACGGCGCATTTCTCGGTTCGCGCGCTTTTCAGACGACGGCGGGGGTCGAGCGCTATCTGGACATGAGCGACCTCGGCACGCGCAATTTTGAGGCGGACAGCTTTTACTTCAACCAGGCCGCTGACATCGTTCGCCACGAACGCGCGAATGGCCCGCTCTTTCTGTACGTGTACACCGTTGCCAACCATTTTCCGTGGGATAAGCGGCTGCGTCCCGAGTTGACCCCGGATTGGCGCGATCTCGGCAATGCGCCGGAAGCGGAAGAATATATCCGCCGCCAAGGGATGACGGCGCACGACTACAGCGCGTTTCTGGAACGGCTGGCGCGCGAGAATCCGGGTGAATCATTCCTGATCGTGCGTTACGGCGATCATCTTCCGCACTTCGGACTGCGCATCGTCGATCCGACCATCAGCGAGTTGGAGCTTGCGCGCCGTCTCAAGGCGCAGGACCCGCGCTACTTCACGACCTATTATGCGGTCGACGCGTTGAACTTCACGCCTGTCGATATGACCGCGGCGCTCGATACGCTGGAGGCGCCGTACCTGCCTTTGCTCGTCCAGGAAGCGGCGGGGGTCCCGCTTGACCCGAGCTTTTCCGAACAGAAGCGCATTTTGCAGCGCTGCCGTGGTCAGTTCTATCGCTGCGCGGGCGGCGCGGAGGCGCGGCGGTTCAACGGGCTGCTCATCGGTGCCGGCTTGGTGAAGGGGTTATAGGCGCATTTTTACAACACTAACCGGGACAGTTTTGAACAGAAGGTTTAAGTCCAGCCTTCGGATTGTGTGACCGGAGGCTGTTCCGAGTGATCTGCCACCATCGAGTGGTCCAGGTTGAATGTTAGTTGAGAGTTTTCCGTTGCGCTAGCGTGGCCGGGGACGGACAAATCGGCGCGCGAAATCTTGTCGAAACGCGCCGATAGGTCCTGCTAGGCGGTGGCCAGTTTCGGCGTCGCGGTCAGAATTGCTCAGCGCGAAGAAATTCAGCCAACGCCGTTTTTGCCACTTCCAGATCCTGCTCGCCTGTTCCAGACCCGACGCCGATCCCGCCGATGGTCTGGCCATCGACGATAATGGGGACGCCGCCCTTTAAATTGACCATGTCGCCATCGGTGACAACGGCCAGTTTCATCTCGATGGCGGGGTCGAGGTCGCCGGTCGGCTTGCCGGTGGTTGCCGCAGTCATCGCCTTGCGCTGCGACGAGCGGATGCTCAAAACGCGCGCGCCATCCATGCGGGTGAAAGCCAGCAGATTGCAGCCCTCATCGACGATGGCGATGCATTGCGGAACGCCCATCTTCTCCGCATGAGCGATCGCGGCATCCATCAGCACGCGGGCGCCCGCATGGGTTAGCTTGATGGCCGCCCGGGTCAGGGTCATGACAGAATCCTTAGGCTTCGAGGGCTTCGTTGCGCAAATCGGTTATCAGCATGCTGCCCGCGGCGTGGGTAATAAAGAGCGGGATGCCGGAACGCTCCAGCACCGCCAGCGCGGTGAGCCCGCAGCCCCAGTATATCGGAACTTCGTTCGGCAGGGGCATCAGCACTTCACCGAAATCCGGCTTGCCGATATCGCTTATCCCAAGCGCGGCCGGATCGCCGACATGGAGCGGCGCGCCGTGGCTGCGGACAAAGCGGCGCGTCACTTCAGTGACGGTATCAACGGCGGCTACGGCGAAGGGCCGCATCGAGACGACAAGCGGACCGCCGAAGCGGCCGACCGGCACGGTTTCGCGGGTCGTCCTGAAGATCGGTCCCTGAATGCCGAGTTCGAGATGGCGCAGCCGGACGCCAGCGCGGCTGAGCGCATCTTCCATGGAAAACCAGCAACCGATAGCGACCGCGACATGATCGCCCTGCCATAGCGGCGAAATGTCCTTGACGGTTTCGGCGCGCTTGCCGTCGCGATAAACCCAATAACCGGGCAGATCGGTCCGAACGTCGATGTCCGCGCCCAGCTCGGCAAGGCATGGATCGCCCGGTTTGCCGACCGCGAGGACAGGGCAGGACTGGGCGTTGGCGTTGCAGAACGCGACGAAGTCCGTAGCGTCCGCCGCAGGGAGGATCGCCAGATTGGCCTGGACATAGCCGGGGGCAAGACCGGTCGTCAGCCCGGTGAACCGCTCCTGCCAGGCGGCGCGGCGAACATCGCGCGGCGTGACATAGGGCGTCACCATGAGCGGACGATGCCCCCGTCGATGCGCAGCATGGCGCCGGTCATGTAGCTGGCGCGCGCGCTGCAGATGAAGGCCGCGGCGGCGCCGAGTTCGTCGGGCGAGCCGTAGCGCCCCATGGGAATGGTCGCAGTCGAACGCGCCTGCACGGTCTCAATTGGGATACCTTGCTTTTCGGCGGTCGCGGCGTCGGTCAGGCGAACACGCTCGGTATCGATGCGTCCCGGCACCAGCACGTTGACGGTAACGCCGTCGCTGGCGACTTCGCTCGACAAGGTTTTCGACCAGCCGACCACAGCGGCGCGCAGGCTGTTCGAAATGGCAAGAATCGGGATCGGTTGCATAACACCGGAGGATACCACGGTAAGGACGCGGCCCCACTTGCGCGCGCGCATGCCAGGCAACAGCGCGTCGGTCAGCGCGATGATGCTCAGCACCATGTCGTCGAAGGCTTCCTTCCACTCATTGAGCGGTCTGTTGGCGGCGCCGCCATAGGCGGGTCCACCGGTATTGTTGATCAGAATGTCGATCGTCCCGAACGACGCGGTGACGCGTTCAACGAAGGCGGCCAGTTCGGCGGTCTTTTGCAGACCGATCTCGGCGCTGGCAATTTTCCCCGTCGCGCCCGCTTGCAGTTCCGCCGCGGCCGCCTTGAGCCGCGCAGAATCGCGCGCTGCGATCAGCACATCCGCGCCTTCCTCGGCCAGAGCCTTGGCAATGCCGAAGCCGATGCCGCGGTTACCGCCCAGCACCAGAGCGCGCTTGCCTTTGAGGCCTAGGTCCATGCGGTCTCTTTTCGGGAAACAGGCTCTGGGGGGCCGCATTCGAGAAACCGGCCGCGGCCCTTGGCGCCCAGCAATTCGCCATTGTCGCAGATCACGTCGCCGCGCGACAGCACGGTCACCGGCCAGCCCTGCACGACCATGCCTTCGAACGGCGTGTAATCGACATTGTGATGCAGGTCGGCATTGCAAATGGTGACGCGCTTCTCCGGGTCCCAGAGCGCGATATCGGCGTCGGCGCCGATCGAGATCGTGCCTTTGCGCGGATAAATGCCGTAGATCTTGGCGGCGTTGGCGGAATTAAGCGCGACGAAGCGTTCGATGTCGATCCTTCCCGCCACCACGCCTTCGGAAAACAATAACGGCGCGCGCGTCTCAAGGCCGGGCAGGCCGTTCGCGACTTTGCGGAACGGGGCGCGCATGCCGTGCAACTTCTTGCCATTGGCGTCGAAGCGATACGGTGCGTGATCGGACGAGAGAATGTCGAACAATCCGTCCTTCAATCCCTGCCATAGAACGCCCTGACTGGCCTTGTCGCGCGGCGGCGGCGAGCACATGCATTTGGCGCCCTCGAAATCCGGCAGATCGAGATCGGCTTCGGTGAGCAGCAGATATTGCGGGCAGGTTTCGGCGCGGATGTTGATGCCGCGTGCCTTGGCGCGGCGGATCTCGTCGGCCGCCTCGCGGCCTGATACATGCACGATCAGGATCGGCACGTCGGCGATCTCCGACAGCGCGATGGCGCGGTGCGTCGCCTCGCGCTCGACCGCCATCGGCCGCGACGTGGCGTGATATTTCGGCTCGGTCTTGCCGGCCGCTTCGAGCCTCTCGGTCAACCACGTCAGGCATTCGAAGTTTTCGGCGTGAATCATCACCAGCGCGCCGAGTTCGCGCGCCGTCGCCAGCACGTCGAGTATCTGACGGTCGGACAGCACCATCGCCTCATAGGTCATGTAGACCTTGAGTGAGGTGTAGCCGGCCTGCACCAGCGCCGGCAATTCCTGGCCGAGCACGGCTGGCGAGGGGTCCGATACCACCATATGGAAGGCATAATCGAGATAGGAATTGCCGTCGGCCCGCAAATGATAGTCGGCGACCGCCGTGCGCAAAGACTGGCCGCGATGCTGGACCGCGAAGGGGATGATCGTCGTGGTGCCGCCGAATGCCGCCGAACGCGAGCCGGTTTCGAATCCGTCGGCCATGACCGCGCCGCCGGAGGCCAATCCCTTGGCGCGCGGCTGGTCGAGATGGCAATGCGCGTCGATGCCGCCCGGCAGCACAAGTTTGCCGCCGGCGTCGATGATGCGGTCGCCACCGGCAATCTTTTCGCCGAGCGCGGCAATACGGCCGCCTCGCACGCCGATATCGCATGTCGTGACGCCGCCGGACGTGGCGACAGTGCCGCCTTTGATCACCAGATCGAAACTGCTCATACCATCATTCCATCGCCGCGCTTCGCCCAGAAGGTCATCCGTTGTTCGGCGACGGCGAAGATCGCGTACATGACGATGCCGAGGATCGCGATCACGAACAGACCGGCGAACACCAGCGGGGTGTCGAAATTGGCGGTTGCCGCCATCATCAGGTAGCCGATGCCGGCGCTGCCGGCGACGGTCTCAGAGATGATGGTGCCGACGAAGGCCAGCGTGATCGCGATTTTTAGCGAGGCGAAGAAGTAGGGAAGCGAGCGCGGCAGGCCGATCTTGATCAGGATCTGGCTCTTGCGCGCGCCAAGCGAGCGCAGCACGTCGAGCAATTCGGGTTCGACCGTGGCCAGCCCGGTCGCGACATTGACCGCGATCGGGAAAAACGACACCAGAAACGCGGTAAGCACCGCCGGCACCGCGCCGGTGCCGAACCAAATGACGAACACCGGCACGACAGCGACTTTCGGCACGCTGTTGAAGCCGATCAGGACCGGATAGAGCCCGCGATAGACCAGCCGCGACGAGCCGATGGCGACGCCGAGCAGGCCGCCAGCGACAACGGCGATGGCAAAGCCAATCAACGTGCGCAGCAACGTTACCCAGGAATTTTCGAGGATCGGCCCCCATTGCAGGACAAGAGCCTGCGCCACCACGGTCGGGCGCGGCAGGATGAAGACCGGGACCTTGAAGCCGATGGCGGCCAATTCCCACACCACCAACAGACCGGAAACGAATAGCCAGGGCATGGCCCTTTCGAGTTTTTCCATCACGCGGCCCGCACTTCGGCGATGCCGTTATGCAGTTCGCGCACCAAAGCAACGAAGTCCGGCGCGTATTTGTCGCGCGGATGCGGCATCTCGACTTTGCGGCTGGTGACGATGCGGCCCGGCCGCTTCGAGCAGACGTGAACGTGGTCGGCGAGATAGACCGCCTCGGTCAGGTCGTGCGTCACCAGGATGACGGTAAACTGTCGCGCCTTCCACAGATCGCGCAACACCGCCCACAATTCCTCGCGGGTGAAGGCATCGAGCGCTCCGAATGGTTCGTCCAGCAGCAACAGATCAGGTTCATGGATCAGCGCGCGGCACAGCGACGCGCGCTGCTGCATGCCGCCGGACAATTGCCAGGGGTAGCTGTCGGCGAAACCATCGAGGCCGACGGCGCCGAGCAGCGTGCGCGCCTTTTCAGCATAACTTGCGCGGTTGGCGCGAAACCGGCTCGCATGCGGCTCGACGATTTCGAGCGGCAGCAGCACATTATCGAGCGTCGTACGCCATGGCAGCATGATCGGATTTTGAAACGCCATGCCGACGATCTTGATCGGGCCGGCGACTTCGTGGCCGGCGACGATGACGCCGCCTTTGGTCGGGGCGTGCAGCCCCGACACCAGTTTGAGCAAGGTGGACTTGCCGCAGCCGGACGGACCGACCACGGCGACGAACTCACCTTTGTCGATCGCCAGCGTCGCGTGTTCGAGGGCGAGCGTTTCGCTCGCCCCCGCGCCGGGATACATCAGGCTGACGTCGGAAATCTCGACAAAAGGCTTCATGGTGTCCAATCAGGGCAGCTTGCGGATGGACGCATCCGGCAGGTAGGAAGCGTCGAACACATCGGCCGGCTTGACGTTGGGCAGGCCGAAAGCGCCGGCAACGGTGGTCACCGACTTGCCGAAGCGCTCGGCGCTGACATTGCCGAGGCCATCGGCCTTGGATTCAGCGGTGACGAGCTGGTTCTTGATCAACCATTGCAGCTTCTCGGTTTCCAGCGCTTCATTGACCAGGCTCGACTTCTTCTTCAGCGCGGCTATCGCGGCGGCCGGGTCCTTGATCGCATCCTGCCAGCCTTTGGCGGTGGCCTTGATGAAGCCCTTAACGACGGCCGGGCGCTCGGCCATGACTTTCTTGGACGCCAGAATGGCGTTGCCGTAAATGTCCATGCCGGCGTCGGAGTAGTACAGGAACTTGATGTCTTCCGGCTTGATGCCCTGGCGGACAAGATTGAAGTACATCGTCGAGTCGAAACCGAGGATGCCATCGACGTCGCCCTTGAGCAGCATCGTCTCGCGCAGGCGAAGATCGCCGTAAGACCAGGCGACCGAATCCGGCTTGATGCCGGTGACGCTGGCGTAAGCCGGCCACAGCTTGTAAGCGCCGTCGCCGAGCGAGCCGCCGAGTTTCTTGCCGGGAAGGTCGGCCGCTTTGGCAATGCCAGCCTTGGCGAAGCTGCCGATCGACAGCGGCGAGCGGTAATAGAGCATGTAGACCGCTTTGCCGGCGCTGTCCGGGTTCTTGGCGTTGAAGTCGAGCAGCACGTTGATGTCGCCGAAGCCGAAATCGTAGGTGCCGCTGCCGATGCGGGTGACCGCTTCACCCGAACCGCCGGACGGATCGAACGTGGGCTCGATGCCCTCGGCTTTGTAGTAGCCGCGTTCCTCGGCGAGGAAGAAGGCGGCGTTCGAGCCGTCGAAAGGCGCGTTGAGCGAGACCTTCACGGTCTCAGCCGCGAAAGCGGGAACGGCGGCGGAGAGAAGCGCGGCGGCCGTCGCGCCCAAGATGAGGCGGCGCGCTGGCGAGGCCGGAGCGCTCGAATTCGTTGCCATGATAATCCTCCAATGGTTTGACACCCCCTTTCCTTGAGCAAGCCCTGTGCCAGATTGAGCGGCAAAGAATTCTCTTTGTTGCTCAATATATGGTCTTGATTGCGCGCAATCCGTCGCTCAATATTCCGGCATGGTGCCCAGGAAATCTTCCGTCAATCGTCTCGAAAGCCCGAAACTTGTCGGCTTGAGCAACGCCTTTAACCGGCCCGAGGCCGATAGCCTGGACGACGTTTACGACCATATTTTCGCGTCGATCGTCGATCAGCGGCTGCCGCCCGGCACCAAGCTCAACGAACTGACTTTGTGCGAAATCTTCAATATCGGCCGGCGCCAGATCGGCCAGGTGCTGATCCGCCTGTCGCACGACCGGCTGATCACGCTGCATGCCAACCGCGGCGCCTTCGTCGCCTCGCCCGACGTCGCCGAGGCGCGCACCATTTTCGAGGCCCGCAAAACCATCGAGTGCGAGATCACACGGATGGTCGCGACTGGGGCGACGCGCGAGATGCTGGCGCCGTTGCGCAAGAACGTCGAGGAGGAAACCGCGCACCGCATGGCCGGCCGCCTGCGCGAGGCGATCCGTTCGTCTGGCGCGTTTCATATTCTGCTCGGCAACCTGTCGGGCAACGAAATCCTCGCCGGCATCGTGCGGCAACTGGTGGCGCGCACGTCGCTGGTTGTCAGCCTATACGAGAACCAAAGCACGATGAGCTGTTGGCACGACGACCACGGCGACTTCATCGATCTTCTGGAAGCGCACCGTGTCCAGCCGGCGGTGACCTTGATGCGCAAGCATCTCGCGCATGTCGAAGAGAGCCTGAATTTCAACAGTCACGCACGCGCGCCGCTGGACCTGAGAAAGATATACGCGCCGACGCTGCGCTGAGCGCGCGCGCCGAAATGCGCTCTCTGGCGCGTCAATCCGGGCGCAGCGCGCGAACGGCGGCGATCGCGGGCTCCAGGCAATCGATCACTGGCACCGGCACATTGCAGGCAATGCCGCGGCCAAACCGACCAGTCCGGCGCCGCCGAGAATGATGCTTGCCGCGCCGTCTTCGTCCGCGGCCAGGCGGCAGGCTTGCGTCAGTCTATCGAGGCTGGCTTGCGGATCGGCGAAAATTTATGTGCCCGTCGAATCGACGGTGCGGATCGATGCGAGATGCTCGGTCGGACCGAGCGGCATCAGGTCATCGCGCAGCGGGCCGCTTCGGTGAGTCCTCCCTATTGCTGGAAAACATATGTCCCGGGGGCATCACAAATTGGCGCGTAGCCTGATGACGGGTTTCCCATAGCCGGCGGCGCGGTTGGCGCGCCGGAGCGTTGCTCCAGCCAGCCGACCCATTCGGGCCACCACGAGCCCTCGTTTTGCTTTGCATTTGCCAAGAAGGCGTCCGGATCAACATAAAGGTCGTCGGCCTTTTTGCTGGCGACCTGGAAATGATGCTGCTTATGACCGGGCTCTGATACAATGCCAACATTGTGGCCGCCACTGGTCAATACGTAAGTGACGTCGGCATCGGTAAGCAGATTGATTTTGTACGTCGAACGCCAGGGCGCGACGTGATCGTGCACGGTGCCGACGGCAAAAATGGGTGCACGAATATCGGTAAGCGCAATCGGCTTGCCAGCGACGGAAAACCTTCCCTCAGCGAGATCGTTGTTCAGAAAGAGCTGCCGCAAATATTGCGAATGCATGCGATAGGGCAGGCGCGTCGCGTCCGCATTCCAGGCCATGAGGTCGCTCATTGGTGTGCGCTCGCCCATCAGGTAGTCGCGGACAATGCGGGACCAGACAAGATCGTTCGAGCGCAATAACTGAAAGGCGCCCGCCATTTGCGTGGAATCAAGGTAGCCTTGCTCCGCCATCATATCGTCGAGGAAGGCAAGTTGGCTTTCGTTGATGAACAGCATCAACTCACCGGCTTCCATGAAGTCGACTTGTGCCGCGAACAGAGTGACCGATTTAAGCCGTTCATCGCCACCGCGCGCCATTGCCGCGCCGGCGATCGACAGCAGAGTACCGCCGAGGCAATAGCCTGCTGCGTGGATCTTCTCGCCTGGGACGATGGCACTGACGGCATCGAGCGCCGCCATGACGCCGAGTGTTCGATAATCGTCGAGAGCGAGGTCTCGGTCTTCTGCAATAGGATTCATCCATGAAATCATGAACACGGTGAAGCCTCGGCCGGTGAGGTACTTTACCAGCGAGTTCTGTGGTGACAGATCAAGGATATAATATTTCATAATCCATGCCGGGACGATCAGCACCGGCTCGGGCCTGACCTGATCGGTCGTCGGCGCGTATTGAATGAGTTCGATCAGCCGGTTGCGGTAGATGACCTTGCCTGTGCTTGTCGCCACGTCGCGGCCAACGACGAAGTTTTCGGTGCCGACGGGCCTTTCGCCCCGGGCAACGCGCGCATAGTCCTCCGCAAAATTGCGCAGGCCGTTCACGAGGTTCATCCCCCCGGTGCTGACAGTCTTCTCAATCACTTCGGGGTTGGTCAGCGGAAAGTTGGATGGGGAAAACACGTCAAGTATCTGGCGTGCGACAAACCCGACCATGTTCTCGTGCTGTTTGGTGACACCCGGGATTTCCGTTGTTGCATTGTGCCACCATTGCTGGTTGAGCAGAAAGGCCTGCGACATGAGCCCGAATGGCATGCGTTCCCACTCCGGCGCTGCGAAG
>CAIMEA010000101.1 GCA_903839845.1 uncultured Hyphomicrobiales bacterium | reverse complement strand
TCGGGACGCAAATCGTCCACAGCGATGAAAAGCACGTTGGGTTTCGCTAACGCGCCCCCGGAGGCAGCTGCGGGAAGCGCGGTTAGCAGCGAGACACAAGCGGCAGCTAGAAGGGATGGGGATATTTTCATTTTCAAGCGGGTACCTGGCTAAGGTCAATGGATTATTTCAAGAAAGGGGCCACAGCCTTACGCCAGATGGCATAACCCGCTTCGTTCATGTGCAATTGATCTTTATCATAAATGTCCGGCTTGGGTTGACCATCAGCGCCGAGCATTAGTGCAAAGGTGTCAACGAAGGTCAAGTTATGCTCACGGCAGTAACGGGCAATCAACCCGTTGACCTTTTTGATGGTGTCCGTCTGAGCCCACCGTTTGGGGCTGGGCGGACAGGAAATAAAAACGATTTTTGCCCGGGGCAAGGCCTGGCGAAGTTTCGTCATGACCGCGACAAAATCGCCGAAGACCAACTCCGATGACATGCCGGAGTTAATATCATTGCCGCCGGCGTAAAGCACCACCTCGCGCGGCGCGTAGGGAATGACAATGCGGTCGGCGTAGGCGTAAACATCCGCCAGATGGCAACCGCCAAAACCGCGATTGACCACGGGCAGCCCCGGAAAATCTGTGGCGAGAGTGCTCCATTTCCGGATGTAAGAACTACCGTATGCCGCACGCAAAACCCGCGCCCCTGCGGTACTCAGCGGATGCTTACGGAGTGACGGCTTACTCTTCGCTATTTCCTTCTTTCGCCTTCCACAACGCAGCGATGCGGCGGCGAAATGCCTTTGGCTTTTCCGCGAACAGGCGGCCGGCCAAGCGCTCGGCGCTTTCCAGATGCTCGAGGCGCCGCGCGGCAATCAGCGGCGCGATCCGCGATCGCCACGGCGCCAAGGGTTGATGCGGGGCGGTGAATTCTTGCAGCATGGCAAGGTCCTGGCAGGAGCCGAGCCGGGTGCGCAGCCGTTGCGCTTCCTCGCCCCACAGTTTTCCAAGTCGCGGCCATAAGGGCTCGATCAGGTCCATCTGGTGGCGGTGTTCGACGACCCGCCGGCGCAGGTTATGCAAGTCGTCGGGCGCGGCTTGCGCCCAGTCATCGGGTATCAATTGCCGCGCGCGCCGGTAGGTCGCGGTCAGACCATCGGCGACCGTGTCGAAGTCGATGCCCGGCAGCTTCCATCGTTCGACCGCCAGCGCCGCGAAGTCGAGGTACGTGTTCAGGCCGTTGCGCAATTGCGCGGTGAAACTCGATTGTTCGGCCGCGCCGCGCAAATCGGTCAGCCGTTTCTGCATCGTGTTCAGCGAGGTTGCCGAGAGCGGCGGATCCGCCGCCAGCGCGATTCTGCGCAGGTCGGCCAAGGCGTCGAGCCCCGCCTGGGCGTCGCGTGCGCCGGCCAAAAGCCGCATCAGGTCGCGGGCTTCCACCCGCATCTGTTCCGGCTGATCGCCAAGCGGGCCCGACAGCAGCCGCATCAATGCGCGCCAGCGCTTGAGGGCCTTTCGAACGTCATGCACGGCCTCGGCGTCGGTCAGCTTTTCGTCGGTAATTGACTGGCGGGCGTCGGCAATGATCGACCGGGCGGAGGCCAGCAGGTAGCCCCCGAAACTCCGGTCGCCAGGGCCCTCGGAGCCTTGGCCAGAATTTTCTCCGGCACCCCCATCCATGGCGGTCTTTTCCCGTGATTTGGTGACAAGTTGATGAAATGAGACGGATTTTGCCCTTCCCATCGGCGTCCAGCGTTGCTACATACCCGGTCAACGCGCGGGGAAGTGGCCCGCGCGTCGCATTTTGGCTCATCTGAGCAGTATTATCGCGGGGTGGAGCAGCCCGGTAGCTCGTCAGGCTCATAACCTGAAGGTCGCAGGTTCAAATCCTGCCCCCGCAACCAAATTGAGCGCACGATTTAGGGCTCCGCCATCTTGGCGGGGCCCTGAATCGTTCTGGCGCGAAATTTGTCCCCGCGAAAGCGGGGACCCATTTCATAACGGCGATTATATCGCGGAACAGCCGTCCTGGCGCGAATGATGTGCCCGCGCGCCGGCAGCGGAAAGCCGCTTTAAGGGAAGCACCAAAGGCCCGCCATTCGCGGGGCAGGCGCTAATTCAGCGCCAGTTGCAGGAACGGCACCAGCTCTTGTGGCAGATCGTTCCGGTTCGCGATCGCGTTGGCGAGTTCGCGGTCCTTCTTCGCCTTGTTGATCAGCTTGACGAAACCGGTCTCGGAAATCCGTGCGCCCAGATTGGCCGAGACCTTGCGCGACACTTCGGCATTGCCGCGCTCGACCAGCACGTCGGTCACCACTTCGCTGATTCTCGGACGGCCGGCGATCGCCGCCAATTGCTTCTGGCCCTTTTTGCCGGCAATCGCGACCAGGTCCTTGTCGGTGAGCGAGTTGGAGCGCGCCAGCGCCGGTCCCGACACAGCGATGTCATCCGAACTCGACAGGCGGGCCAGGGCATTTCCGGGTCCCTTGTCTACGGAGGAAAGCCGGTCGCTAAGCTCTACCAGAGCCGGCTGACCGATATTCTCGATCAGGCGGCAGATCACGTCGTCGAATATGGCGATCTGCTCGTTATTGTAGCCTTCGGCGCCGACCAGAAACAGGTCGGTCACCCGCCGCAATATGACGAGCTGCCGGGCGTCGGGAATCTTACGCAGCGTTGCGTCGAGCTCGGTGATCAACGATTGCGATGCGGGCTTCATATCCGAATATATCCAACCGGCGTTTTGCGCCCGGCTTTACGCTCACACAAGAACTCACAACGGATGCTTACCGCGTAATTAGCAAAAATGCCTTAACGCGCTCGGTCAGGCGGCATAGCGCCGCCGCCGGTTCGGCAAGCCGCCATGGCCAGCACGAAATGCTTAATCCAGTTTATCGCTCCAGTTTATGTCGCCACATCTAGGGTTAAGTAAAGTCTTTCGTCATCGCGGTCGCCTAGATTCGGTTCGCAGCGGCCGCACAGGCGGTTCCTGCCGCCAAGCCGGCCGTTCCGCATCCATCGCGATGATGCAACCGAATGCCGAATGGCGCTGACGATTTTCGGCCTTGCAACAGGTCTTTAGAGGCGAGTGATACGCACATGAACCAAACTGCCGCTTCGCCGGAATCAGCACCGGCCGCGATCAATCCGAACAACTGGAATGGATCGCCCGCCGCGCAGGTCGCCGCCGCGCAAATCCAGTTCATCAGCTTCGCCATCGGCGACGACCAGTACGGCGTCGACATCATGGCGGTGCGCGAGATCAAGGGCTGGTCGGATATCACCCATCTGCCGAAGCAGCCCGAATATGTCCGCGGCGTTCTCAACCTGCGCGGCGCGATCGTTCCGATCGTCGATCTGCGCTGCCGATTCGGCCAGGGCCTGACCGAAACCACGCCGCTGCACATCGTCATCATCGTCCAGATCGGCGGCCGTCAGGTCGGCCTGATCGGCGACCGCGTGCTCGATATCGTCTCCGTCGATGCCGCCCAGATCCAGAAGGTGCCGCGCACCGGCCATGGCGAACAGACCGACTTTTTGTCGGGCCTCGTCACCCATGACAGCGTCATGATCGCGCTGATAGATCTGCCGAATCTGTTGTCGGTGCAGGACGCAGGCGCCGAGCACTAACAATCCGTCGCGGCGCCGGCGTTCCGCCGGCTGCGTCACATCAAATCGATTGCACTATTCACCTTTGAAGGGGGCTTCAAAAATGTTCAAACTCTCCAATATCAGCATCGGTCTCAAACTCTCGCTCATGTCGGGGCTCGGCATCCTGTTCGTCGTCGGCCTGATTATCAGCCAGATGGTAGGCAATGCTTCAGTCAAGTCCGCGAACGACGCCGCCAATAACCAGGGCGATATCGTCATTGGTGTCACCGCCACCGAAGCTTCGATCCGCGGGATGCAGACAGCGGTCCGCGACGTCCGCCTCGCCCACGACAGCGAACAAGCCCAAGCCGCGATAAAGAATCTCGACGAACGGTTCAAGGCCGCGCACGGCTTCGCCGATCCGCTGGTGGCAAAGCTGGTCGTCCCCGAAAACCGCGCCCGCATGGAAAAAATCATCAGCCTGCTGAACCAATATGCCAAGGGCGCTAAGGATATCGCCGCGTTCAAGGCGCAACAGCTCCAGGCCGAGGCGAGGCAGGCAACCGCCGAAGTCGCTGAACTCGAGGGCAAAGAAGTCGCAGCAACCAAGGCTACGCTGGCGATCGCCGGCGAATCCGACAAGTTGATCGAAGAAATCATTGTAATTGCCAATAAGCTTCACGAGGATAAACAGCACCAAGCCGATGCTGCGATGGTGTTCGCCGACCGCCTTGGTGTTGGTCTCGGCTTACTCACCATGCTCGTCCTGATCGCCTCGGCCATCATGGGCGCCTTCACCATCGCCAAGCCGCTCAAGGCGCTGGTTGCGCCGCTTGAGGAAGTCTCTGCCGGCAATTTCGCCATCACCGTCCCGGGCACCGGCCGCAAGGACGAAGTCGGCCAGATCGCCAACGCCGTGCAACTGATGGCGCAGAAGGTCTCCTCGACTATCGGCGAGATCAAGGCGTCCGGCCGCGAGGTCACCAACGCCTCGGCCGAAATCTCAACCTCGACCACCGATCTGTCGCAACGCACCGAAGAACAGGCGGCGAGCCTCGAAGAGACCTCCGCTGCCATGGAAGAGCTGTCCGCAACGGTGAAAAAGAACGCCGAAAGCGCGCAGATGGCCAATTCCGACGCCAACCAAACGCGCGAAGTCGCCGATCGGGGCGGCAAGGTTGTCGCCCAGGCCGTCGAAGCCATGGCCAAGATCGAAGAGTCATCGCGCAAGATTTCCGACATTATCGGCGTCATCGACGAAATCGCCCGCCAGACCAACTTGCTGGCCTTGAATGCCGCGGTCGAAGCCGCCCGCGCCGGTGAAGCTGGTCGTGGCTTCGCGGTGGTTGCCTCGGAAGTCCGCAGCCTGGCCCAGCGTTCGTCGCAGGCGGCGAAGGACATCAAGGACCTGATCACCAACTCGAACGGTCAGGTCAAGGATGGCGTCGAACTGGTCAATCGTGCCGGCGAGTCGCTCACCGAGATCGTCGATTCGATCAAAAAGGTCGCAGCCGTCGTCTCCGACATCGCCAATGCCTCGATCGAGCAGGCGACCGGCATCGAGCAGATCAACAAGGCGCTGACCCAGATGGACGAGGTGACGCAGCAGAACTCGGCTTTGGTCGAGGAAAATGCCGCCACCGCCAAGACGCTGGAGCATCAGGCCAAGGCGATGGATGAGCAGGTTGCGTTCTTCCAGATCGGCGGCGGTTCCGATCATCGTGCGCCGTCGCAGCCGCAGTCCCGCGCGCCGATGGAGCGGCCCGCGCCCCGTCAGGCGGCCGCACCGCCGTCGCGCGGTCCGGCTGCGCCGAAGCGTCCGGTGGCCGCGCCCAAGCGTGCGACCGCGTCAGCG